>JAZUOF010000025.1:0-14766 GCA_045604565.1 Faecousia sp. | reverse complement strand
CAAGCGGTCTTAGGAAGACAAATAAGGCAGTCAACTCCTTGGCTCACAGAACGACATGGCTACGATCCGACTTGGATATTACTTCCGAGCCCGGGAAGGGCACTTCGGTACATATGCGCCGGAAGCTGCAAAGAAGAAAATGAACAATATTGAAGAACAGATTTCCCGGGCGCAGCAGGGTGATAAATCCGCATCCGAACAGTTGATCACGGAAAATGCCGGCTTGATCTGGTCGGTAACCAGACGTTTTCTTGGTCGGGGTGTTGATGATGATGATTTGTACCAGCTGGGCTGCCTTGGCTTCATGAAAGCAGTATTGGGATTTGATCTGCAGTACGGCACCCAGTTTTCCACCTACGCGGTACCGAAAATTGCAGGAGAGATTCGTCGCTTCCTGCGGGATGATGGAGCGGTGAAGGTCTCAAGAAGCTTAAAAGAGCAGGCGGCTACCATCAAAATCACACGAAATCATTTATCCCTGGCCCTGGGCAGAGAACCAACCCTGTTGGAGATCTCACGGCAAACCGGATTTTCACCGGAAGAAATTGCCCTGGCGGAGACAGCGACAGCCGCAACCGAATCCATTCACAAACAGACAGGGGAGGACGGTATTTCCCTTGAGGACATTCTGACAGATACGGAATCCGAAGAACGGATTGTGGAAAGAATATCCTTACGGCAGGCAATCGAAAGATTGCCGGAACGGGAGCGGATGGTGATTCAACTGCGATATTTTCACGGTTTGACACAGGACAGAGCCTCAAAGGTGTTACAGGTAAGTCAGGTACAGGTCTCCAGAATCGAGAAGAAGGCACTGGAGCATCTCAGAGATTTGATGTTATGAAAATCGCTCTCTGCAGGCGCGGAAACAACAATTAAACTTTGCAAAACCTCTTTACCTTTGGCGGGATATTTGATAGAATAGACGCATCTTTAGAAACACAGGTGCTTACAATGACGCATGAGCTTGCATCCAGATTTCTCGCCGCCAGGCGAGCCTATATTTCCAAATTCTTTTCCCATTTGAATCCCATGCAGCGTGAGGCTGTTTTATCCATTGACGGTCCCTTGCTGTTGCTTGCTGGCGCCGGCAGCGGTAAAACTACGGTTCTGATCAACCGGATCGCGAATTTGATCCGGTTTGGTTGCGGCGCGGAATCCGATTTTATTCCCGACACCGTTACACAGGAGGATGTTTTCTTCCTGGAATCACTTCAGGATCCTATCTCAGAGTTGGATCGCCACAGAGCTGACCTTTTGTGCGCTGTGGAGCCGGTAGCGCCCTGGAATATCCTCGCCATTACCTTTACCAACAAAGCGGCCGGGGAATTAAAAGATCGCCTCACGTCCATGCTGGGACCCCAGGGGCAGGATGTGTGGGCAATGACTTTCCATTCCGCCTGTTGCCGTATCCTGCGGCGCGACGCGGAGCGGATTGGATTTACTTCCCATTTTACCATTTATGACACCGCGGATTCTGAAAGGATCATGCGGGATATCATCCGTGATATGGGCCTGGATGATAAAGTATTTCCCGCAAAATATGTTCTTACAGTGATTAGCCGGGAGAAGGACAAGCTGGTCACCCCGGAGCGGTATATGGCCAGGGCGGAAATGTCCGGGGATTTCCGGGCGCATCACATCGGAAAAGCCTATGCCACTTATCAAACCCGGCTGAAAGAGAATAATGCCATGGATTTCGATGATATTATTCTCCATACCGTAAAGCTGCTACAGGAAAACGATGACGTCCGGAATTTCTATCAGAGAAAATTCCGCTATGTATTGGTGGATGAGTACCAGGATACCAACCATGCCCAGTATTTGCTTACCAGTTTGCTGGCCGGTGGTTATGAAAATATCTGCGTGGTAGGTGATGATGACCAGAGTATCTACCGTTTCCGCGGAGCCACAATTGAAAACATACTGAATTTCGAAAAAGAATATCGTGGCGCCCGGGTCATTCGTTTGGAACAGAATTACCGCTCCACACAGGCCATATTAAATGCCGCAAATTCTGTGATCGCCAATAATCTCGGCAGAAAAGGCAAGCGCTTATGGACAACCAACGGTGCCGGAGATCCCATTACCGTTTATGAGGCATCCGACGAGCGCGGAGAGGCCAACTATATCGCAGGCCGCATTCTGGCAACCGTAAAGACCGGCAGTTACCGGGAACACGCGATCCTTTACCGCACCAACGCCCAGTCCAACGCCATAGAAAATGCCTTTAAGTTTAATGGCATTCCTTACCGCATCATTGGCGGTACCCGATTCTTTGACCGGGCTGAAGTGAAGGATATGCTGGCTTATCTTTGTGTGATCAATAACCGTGCCGATGATCTTCGGCTGAAACGCATCATCAACAATCCCGCCCGGGGACTTGGCCCCAAAGCTCTGGATACTGCTGAGCGCCTGGCGGAAGCTTCTTCCTTGCCTTTATACAGCGTGATCAGCGATCCGTATTCCTATGCGCCGCTGGAAAAGGCTGCCGGAAAATATATGCAGTTTACCGTTATGATCGAAGGCATTGCGCAGCTGCTGGAAGAGGGGATGGAGCTTCCGGATTTCTACGAGGAAGTCATGCTGCGTACCGGTTATGTGGATATGCTTAAAGCCAAGGATACAGAAGAAAACAAGAGCCGGTTAGAAAACGTACGGGAGCTGAAATCCAGCATCCTCTCCTATGTGGAAAACGCGGAAAACCCCACGCTTGCCGGTTTTTTGGAGGAGATCGCCCTTTACACCGACATTCAGGAATACAACGAGAATGATGATGCCGTGGTTATGATGACCATGCATTCGGCAAAGGGTCTGGAATTTTCCAATGTTTACCTGGTTGGTTTTGAGGATGGGTTGTTTCCCGGTATGCGCTCCATCGGAGACCGGGATGAGATGGAAGAAGAGCGCAGACTTTGCTATGTAGCCATCACTCGGGCAAAGAAAAACCTTACCCTTTCCTATGCGCGTCAGCGTATGCTTTACGGCCGCACCGCGCCGGCTATGGCAAGCCGGTTCCTCAAGGAAATTCCCGAGGATCTTACAGTAAAGAAAGGCAGTTATCAATCGGTTCGATCCTGGGACACCGCTTTTACGGACCAACACTATTCCCGTCCAAACCATTATGCCGTACTGCAAAACCGGGAAAATGTCTCTCGTCCGCCTGTTTCCCCATCCCGCGCACCAATCCTGGAGCTGAACAAAGGGGATATGGTGGAACATACGGCCTTTGGCAGAGGCTTGGTTCTGAGCGTGCTGAAAATGAGTGGCGACGCTTTGCTGGAAATTGCATTTGACCGGGTTGGTACCAAAAAACTGATGGCAAAAACTGCCTCCGTCCATATGAAAAAGCTGTAATATTCCTTTTCCCGGCGCATAAATTTTCCGGGGAGGGGATTGTATGCGCTGGTGGATTCGCCGGATAACCAGAGTCCTGCTGATTGCTGTTTTGATACTCGGTCTGCTGCTTTTGGGCCTGCGTAAAAAATATGACGATGTAATCGTTGCACTCACCCGTACACAGGTAACCAATTCCACTTCCGATTTGATTAACGATGCCATAGCGGAACAGATCGTTAACGGCAGTATCGACTATAACCGTATCGTCTATTTTGAAAAGGATCTGGAAGGCCAAATCACCGCTCTGAAAACCAACATTGGAGAAGTTAATAAACTGAAAACCGATATATTGAACATTATCAATGATGTGATATTGTCCAATGAGAATTCCGAAATCGGCATTCCGCTGGGAAGCCTGTTTTTCCCGGAATTATTCTCCGGGAAAGGTCCGGAGATTCCAGTTAAAATTCTTTCCATACGAAATTCTGACGCCACTTTTGAAAGTTCATTCACTCAGGCCGGTATTAATCAAACCATGCATCAGCTTCGCATGTGCGTTCTGGTGGATGTTTCCGTGCTTGTGCTGGGAGATACCGTCAGTTTTTCCGTGGAAAGTGATGTTGTCATCGCGGAAACGATCATTGTGGGCGCTGTGCCCGATACATTTTTTCAAACCGGAGGGTAATATGAACGCGAAAGAGAGAATTGCGGAGCTGACAGCCTTGCTGACTGAGGCAAACTACCGTTATTACGTGCTGGATGACCCCAAAATGCAGGATTTTGAATATGATCATCTGCTTCGTGAGTTAGAGATCCTGGAAGCTGAAAATCCTTCCTTTGCACTTCCGGACTCTCCCACAAAGCGTGTTGGCGGTCAGGCCCTGAGTCAGTTTGAGAAATATGACCATCCGGTACCGCTGATGAGCCTGCAGGATGTCTTTTCAGAAGAGGAGCTTTCGGAATTCCTTCAGAAGATCCAGTCGGAATTTCCGGAATCCGTTTTTTCTGTAGAACCGAAAATCGACGGGCTTTCTGTGGCGCTGGAATATGTGAATGGAACATTTATTCGCGGCGCTACCCGTGGTGACGGAAATGTGGGCGAGGATGTAACGGAGAACCTAAAAACCATTCGTTCCATTCCTATGACCATTCCGGACGCACCATCCAGACTAATCGTACGGGGCGAAGTTTATATGCCCAAGGCAAGTTTTGAAAAGCTGAACCAGCGCCAGGAACTGGAAGGGAAGCCCCTTTTTGCCAATCCCAGAAATGCAGCTGCGGGCTCTCTGCGTCAGCTTGATCCGAAAATCGCAGCCCAGCGCGGTTTGGATATTTTGATTTTTAATATTCAGCTGTGCGACGATATGCATTTTACTACCCACGGCCAAACCCTGGAATATTTGCGTGCGCGCCGGTTTAAGGTAATTCCGTACGCTTTGCTGCAGGGCCCTTCCGCAGTGGTGGAAGAGGTCATGGCCATCAATGAACGCCGTGGAGATTTTTCTTTTGATATCGACGGCGCTGTTATCAAATTGGATGCCCTTTCTGATCGGGAGAAACTGGGCACAACAGCAAAATTTCCCCGTTGGGCCGCTGCATATAAATATCCTCCGGAAATCAAGCCCACAGTGGTGGAGGATATTGTCATCCAGGTAGGCCGCTCCGGCGTGCTGACGCCCAAGGCTGTGGTGCGCCCGGTCCGTTTGGCAGGCACTACCGTTACCAATGCCACGCTTCACAATCAGGATTATATCTCTGAGCGTGACATTCGGATCGGCGATACGGTTCTCATCCGGAAAGCAGGCGAAATCATTCCCGAAATTCTTGAAGTGGATTTCTCCAAACGTTTGGAAACATCCGTGCCCTATAGGATTCCTGCTTATTGTCCTGTCTGCGGTGCCAAAGCAGAACGGGATGCGGACGGCGCTTTCCTGCGCTGCACCGGAATCGAGTGTCCGGCCCAATTGGTGCGTAACATCTCTCATTTTGTCAGCCGGGACGCAATGGATATTGAAGGTTTGGGCAGCGCCATTGTGGAGGCACTTACTGCCCGTGATCTGATCAAATCCCCGGCAGATATTTATTATCTGGAGTTGGAGCAGATCAAATCGCTTTGGAAGTCCGGTGAAACGGCGGCAAAAAAGCTGCTTGCAGCCATTGAAGAAAGCAAGCAGCAGGATTTGGGTCGATTGATCTATGCCCTGGGTATCCGCCAGGTGGGCGCAAAAACCGGAAAGGTGCTTGCACGGCATTTCGGCACCATGGATGCGCTGGCCTCTGCCACAGTGGAGGAGCTTACCCAAATCAATGATGTGGGCGAAGTCACGGCAGAGAATATCTATCAGTGGTTCCACGCCCCTCAATCCATGCATCTGCTTCAGCGGCTGCGTGACGCCGGCGTGAATTTTACGAGCACACAGGCGGTGACTGATACCCGGTTTGCTGGTATGACATTCGTGCTCACCGGTGCGCTGACAAAGTTTACCCGGGAAGAAGCCACTGAAATCATCGAACATTTCGGTGGCAAGGCCGCAGGCTCTGTCAGCAAGAAGACCACTTATGTGGTGGTAGGCGAGAATGCCGGCTCAAAGGAACGGAAGGCAAGAGAATTGAGCATTCCAATTTTGAGCGAGGATGATTTCCTTTCTATGATTCAATAAAAACATCCGGAGGGCAACCTCCGGATGTTTTTTTACAGGGAATAATCGTATTCTTCGTATTTGGCAAAATCCACTGCCTTTGCTTTCGCAGGTACACGCTTGCAGGGATCATAGGTAAATCTACGGCATTTGCCCATTCGGTCCTTAACGCCCTTTTTTGAGCAAAGAACCTTTTCTTCATCCAAATTTGTGCTGTATGCGCAATGCGCACAGCAGCGTTCTACTTTTTTGCGAAACAACATAGAATACCCCTTATGTACTTTTTTTCTTATTATACATCACCCTTTGCCGAATTGCTACTGCTTTTTTTACATTTCTGCTCAGTAAATAATAAGCAATACAAATGACTGCGCACAACCCCACGGGTATTGGTGACACGACCCATCGCTGCGAAGGGGGCAGAATGAGTTGCAGGCACATCGCCAGTAATACACTAATGGCCCCCTGCGTGAATTTTCCAGGCAAATAGTAACGGAAATCCAGATGCTTCCCCTCAATGATGGACCGGGTTTGAAACGCAACACAAAATCCTCCAAAACTCAGAAATCCGCTAAACAGGATCATGCGCAACCCAATGGAATCCAATTCTGTCAGACTGCAGGATCCATTGGAGAGCTCGATCAAACCGTAAAGACACAGTTTCAGTGTGTTTGGCAAAATCCAAAGAATCCACTTGTCCAGAAAAGTGAGCAACACACGAAATAATATCACCCATCCGCAAATCAGACCCATAGACATCACGCTCTGCTTCAGCGCACCGGTAAGAGACAAGGGCTCGGCTGGTGTTTTTTGAAAGGAAGAGGAAAATCGTACCGGTGTGCTCCATCCAACCAACAAAGACGAGAGCACATGGATTATCCATACCAGAAGGCAAATCTTTGATGATGAAAACAGTGTAGACCCAATGCCAAAGATAAAAGCAGGTCCGCAATTGTTGCAAAATGCCAGCATCCTTTGCGCATCTTCCTTTGCCAGTTGGCCGTTGCCATATTCCTGGGCGATGATTTGGGCACCCACGGGATAACCGCCCAAAATTCCGGTTAAATAGATGTTTTCTGCTCCCTGAGGTATATGCAAAAGCTTCACGATCGCTGAAAGCAATGGGATTTTCATTCCCCCCAGCCCAGAAGACAGCATCGCTGACAGAACAAAGAAGGGGAATAGAGAGGGGATAATTGTCTGAAGGCAGAGGGAAATGCCTTCTCTGGCGCCCTGTATCGCCGATTTCGCGTCAAAAATGAATATCAGCATTGCCAGCGCTGCCAACAGCAATTTCCAGATTCCCTTTGATTTCTTCATTCGGATCACCTCAAAAGATTCTATGTCCACCGGTGAAAAAACATCCCGGTCGGCCATATACTTTTTTCAAAGGGAGGCATGCAATATGAAGAAGAGAAATGGATATCTCAGCCGGCTGGCCAGCCATGGGTTTTTGGCAGATGAAAATCCAATCCGTCAGCCGTTGGTGGAACTGTATGCAGATCGTCGTGTATTGATCGAAAATCATGACGGCGTTGCCGCCTACAGCACCGAGGAAATTTTGATACATACCAAACTGGGGATCATTTTTGTATATGGCGATTGTCTGAAAATTTGTATGATGTCCAATCAGCAATTGGTGATCAGTGGCAAAATAAGGCAGATTTCTTTGGAGAGGAGGGAACAGGCATGCGTTTCTGGAAGGCCGTCGAGGGGAAATTATGCGTGATGATCACCGGTGCCGATCCCGCCGCCACACTGCGCGCATTGGAGCGGAACGGCATAACCTTGCAGGATGTGGAAATGATCGACCCGTTGTGCTTCTGCTGTAAAATCAGAAAAATGGATTGGGGCATGCTGAAGTCCGTCTGTGAACGGCGGGGAGAATCGGTGGAGATCAAGCAGAAACTGGGGCTATATTGGGCAATGAAGGGCTTAACTAATAGACCGGTGCTGATATTTGGCCTTCTGCTGCTGTTGTTTCTGACATTGTGGGTTCCCACACGGATATTCTTTATCCGGGTGGAGGGTAACGCAACGGTTCCATCCAATTTGATTATTGAAAATGCAGCGCGCTGCGGTATTCACTTTGGGGTATCGGCCAGGGAAGTTCGTAATGAAATTATGAAAAATTCCTTACTGGAGCAAATGCCTCAGCTGCAGTGGGCTGGGATCAATACCCACGGCTGTGTTGCCGTAATATCTGTTCGGGAGCGGGTACCGGAGCATGCGGAAACGGATAATCCCTGTCCTTCCAGCATTGTGGCAGCACGGGATGGCATTATTCGCGACCTTACCGTGCTGCAGGGAAGCAGCGAATGCACCATAGGACAGGCGGTAACTGCAGGGGAGCTGCTGATTTCCGGATTTACTGATTGCGGTTTATGCATTCGTGCAACCCGGGCAGAAGGAGAAATCTATGCAGAAACACTGCGTACTTTATCGGTGATTTCACCGTTGCAATGGTCTGTCAGAGCGGAAAAACAGGCATCCATTAAAAAATACAGCCTCATAATCGGAAAAAATCGGATAAATTTCTACAATAGTAGTGGAATTTTGGATGCAGGATGTGTTAAAATATATTCGCAGCAATATGTGGTTCTGCCGGGAGGCTTTACACTTCCCATCGCCATTGTCACGGAAGAGTGGATTCCATACACCTACCAGATTGCCAGCTTCCCGGAGCCGGAGACCATACTGCAGCCCTTTGTTTTGAATTATTTACAGTCACAGATGATTGGCGGACAAATTCTGTCCTCCAGCCAGGTCATTTGTTATCCCGATGGCGTCATCCGAATGGATGGCATCTACGGTTGCTATGAAATGATCGGCGTATCTGTGCCGGAGGAGCGTTTACTGGAATATGAAAATAATTGAGCGTATTGTGAATGCCGAGCGTTTGGAGGATTTGATCAACGTATTCGGTTCCTTTGACGAAAACACGAAACGCATTGAGGATGCGCTGTCGGTTTCCATTGTCAACCGTGGTACAGAACTGAAAGTCACCGGTGATGAGGAATCCGCGGATAAGGCTGTCCGAACACTGGAGGGGCTTCTGGCACTGGCTGCCAAAGGCGAGGTGATCGATGAGCAGCGGGTGCGCTACCTGCTGACACTGGTCAAAGCAGGGCAGGACGATCAGGTTGCGAAAATGGCGGAGGATGTGGTATGCATCACCGCAAAGGGTAAGCCTGTCAAGGCAAAAACCGTCGGCCAGCAAAAGTACATGAAGGCCATTCAAAAAAATACGGTTACCATTGGCGTTGGTCCGGCTGGCACCGGCAAAACCTATCTTGCGGTTGCTGCTGCAGTGGCAGCCTTCCGGGAGCGGACGGTCAATCGCATTATTCTGACCCGTCCGGCAGTGGAAGCCGGCGAGCGACTCGGCTTTTTGCCCGGCGATCTGCAGAATAAGGTGGATCCTTACCTGCGTCCGCTGTATGATGCCCTTTATGACATGCTGGGCCCGGAAAATTTCCAAAAATATCAGGAACGCGGCGCCATTGAAGTGGCACCTCTGGCGTATATGAGAGGCCGTACACTCGACGACAGTTTCATCATTCTCGACGAAGCGCAAAACACCACCAGGGAGCAAATGAAAATGTTCCTGACCCGTCTGGGCTTTGGCTCGAAAATTGTCATTACCGGTGACATTACCCAGATCGATCTGCCGGATGATAAAGTTTCCGGACTGAAGGATGCCATTCGGGTGCTGGACGGTGTGCAGGATATTGCTATTTGTAAGCTGACTTCTGCAGACGTTGTCCGGCATGCCCTGGTCCAGCAAATCATCACTGCTTATGAGAAAGCCGCGCAGCGGCAGGAAGTAAAGAAAGCCACCCACAGTTATAAAGGCAGTTATCAAAGGAAAAAATAACATGAAAAACTTAAAGATCAATATGCATTTTGAGGTTTTTTCCATGAAAAATCCCATGATTTCTTCTATTATTACAAAATGCATTGCAGCAACACTGAATGCGGAGAATATTGTCATTCCCTGCGAGATCAATGTGCTGATCACGGATGATGTTGGAATCCATGGCGTCAATCTTGCCTCCCGGGGAATCGACAAACCCACGGATGTGCTCTCTTTTCCCATGTTCCAACTGGAGCCGGGGAATCCACCCGAAGATTGGTCCGAATTTCTGGATCCGGAAACCGGTCTTTGTCCGCTGGGAGATATGTGCATTTCTCTGGAACGGGCGAAGGCGCAGGCGCAGCAGTTCGGTCACAGCGTAAAAAGGGAAGTGGGGTATCTCACCATCCATTCCATGCTGCACCTGCTGGGCTATGATCATCTGGACGAAGGGCCCCAGAAGCGTCAGATGCGGGATAGGGAAGAAGCCATCGCCGCTACGATTGCAGGTATCCGCCGTGATTGAGATTGTAAAGGCATCCCCAGAAGATGCATTCTTATTGGCAAAGACCCGCCGAATCGTTTGGGAAGAGACTTATCGGGGCATTTATGAGGATTCTGTGCTGGACGATTACGATGTAAAGACTTACGCCTTACGGGATCGGAATCGCATAGAGAATCGCCGCCACGCGTATTATTTGTTCATGGACGGACAACGCTGCGTGGGCTACTTTTCCTTTGGCCCTTACAATTATGGCACGTATAAAGATTTTTCTCTTTGTCTGAATAATCTTTATATTTTGAACTCTCACAAAGGATTGGGTCTTGGCCGGAAAGCCTTTGATATAATGACGGAATATTGCAAGCATCATAACATCGGCTGCTTCTTCTGCGGTTGTAATGCCAACAATCTGCCCGCTGTGTCGTTTTACCGTCACATGGGCGGAATCCAGGGGGATGAACCTGCTGTGGATGTTCCAAAACAGGATCAGATCATTCATTTTGAATTTTACTTAGGAGAATAAGTTATGAATACAAAAACCGCTATCGTAACCATCGCCGGCAGGCCCAATGTAGGCAAATCCACGCTGACCAATCATCTGGTGGGTGAGAAGATCACCATCGTCTCCAACAAGCCTCAGACCACCCGTAACCGTATTTGCGGCATCCTGTCCCGGGGCAATACCCAGTATGTGTTCGTGGATACTCCGGGCTTCCATAAGCCCAGAACCAAGCTGGGCGATTACATGGTCAATGCTGTGAAGGATTCCATTGCCGATGTGGATCTGACGCTTTTGGTAGTGGAACCCATTGCTTCTGTAGGGCAGCAGGAACAGCTGCTGTTGGAGGAGCTGGGTGCCAAGCGTACGCCTGTGATTTTGGTGATCAATAAGATCGATACCGTGGAAAAGGAGAAACTGCTGGAAGTGATCGCAGCCTATTCCGAAGCGTACCATTTTGATTCCATCATTCCCATTTCTGCCAGAACCGGCGACGGTGTGGAGCTGTTGCTTTCCCAGTGCGACAGGTATGCCATCGAAAGTCCCTTCCTGTTTCCCGATGACATCACTACCGATCAGCCCGAACGCCAGGTAATGGCGGAGATTATCCGGGAAAAGCTTCTTTGGTGCCTGGAAAAGGAGATCCCCCACGGTACTGCCGTGGAGATCACCACCTTCACAGAACGGGAAAACGGCATTATTGATCTGGATGCCACCATTTACTGCGAGAAGGCCAGCCATAAGGGCATTATCATCGGTAAACAGGGCGCCATGCTGAAGAAAATCTCGTCCATGGCCCGTGCCGATTGCGAAAAATTTATGGGCACCAAGGTGTATTTGACCACCTGGGTCAAAGTCAAGGAAAACTGGAGAGATTCCGATTTCCTGGTGCGTAACTTTGGTTACAGAGAATAAAATTTCCCTGTGTATTTTTCATCCATCCGTAAAAACTAATTTTGGAGGGATGAATATGAACGCAATGGATTACTGGAAGATTTTTATGGAAACCGGCGCACCGGCATTCTACCTGCAGTACAAAGCTAGCAAGATGGAGGAAAACCATGTATCTGACGATCCAGGCCATCGTTCTGAGAGTCACGGACTACAATGACCGGGATGCTCTTTTGACGGTGCTCAGCCGTGATTACGGAAAACTCACCATAAAGGCTCGCGGCCTTCGGCGGAAAAACTCGCCCTTGATCGCCCCTTGTCAGCTGCTGGCCTACGGCGAATTTACCCTGTTTGAATACAGGGGTCAGTATACCATCAACGAAGCGCACTCTGTCGAGCTGTTCCAGGGACTTAGAAGAGATCTGTGTAAACTGTCCCTGGGTACATACTTTGCCCAATGTGCCGAAGTGTTGAGCCAGGAAGATCTTCCCAATCCGGAGCTTTTAAGTCTGACACTCAACTGTTTATATGCTTTGGACAAGCTTGCAAAGCCTGAAATGCTGGTCAAAGCTGTTTTTGAACTGCGCGCTGCCAGTATTGCAGGCTATACGCCGGATCTGTTTGGATGTTATGTATGCGGAAGCCAGACACCTGCTTATTTTGATATTACCGGGGGATCCGTGTTATGTGAGAACTGTCGTGGGCATGCCACAGGTATCCGAATGCCGCTGACCATGTCCGTGCTGGAAGCTATGCGATATCTTATATACTGCGATCCAAAGAAGCTGTTTTCCTTTGAGATCGGCTGCGATTCTGTGGAGCAGTTATCTGGCATCACGGAAGCCTATCTGACCACCCAGCTGGAAAGAGGGTTTTCTACATTGGATTTTTATAAATCTCTGTTTCTTTAACCTGATTATTTAGGAGAAACCTATGTCTGAATTATACGAAAAATCATTATTGAAGCTGGAACTGGACAAGGTGCTGGAAATGCTCTCGTCCTGCGCCGGCAGTACGGAAGGCAAGGCTGCCTGCCTGCGGGTGCGGCCTGTTTCGGATTTGGAGGATGTGCAGGCCCTGCTGGATGAAACCACTGCCGCATCCGATCTATGCACCCGGAAGGGCAACCCTGTATTCGGTGATGTGACCGATGTGTCCGCCTCTTTGGAGCGGGCAGACCGGGGTGGCAGTTTGCAGCCGGTGGAGCTTCTGCGGATCGCCGGCGTGCTGCGCTGCGCCCGAAATATCAAGGGTTATGTGTCCGAGGACGAAAAGAAAACGGTTCTGGACCCTCTGTTTGCCGCCCTGACCCCCAATAAATACCTGGAAGACAAGATCTTCGGCGCCATTCTTTCTGAGGAGGAGATCGCCGACAACGCCTCTCCGGAGCTTGCCAATATTCGCCGGCATATGCGCATCCAGGCCGGTAAGATTCGGGATTCTTTGCAGAAAATCATTTCTTCTCCTGCCTATGCCAAGGTACTGCGGGAACCCATTATCACCATCCGGGATGGCCGTTATGTGGTGCCGGTCAAGAGCGAATGCAGGAATGACCTTCCCGGACTTATCCATGATGTGTCTTCCAGCGGCGGAACCTATTTTGTAGAGCCTATGTCCGCTGTGAATGCCAACAATGCTCTGCGGGAACTGGAACTTAAGGCAAAAAAGGAAATCGAGCGGATTTTGGCGGAGCTTTCTGCCGATGCTGCTGCCCACCGGGAGTCCATCAACCAGGACTTCCGGATGTTGGTACGCCTGGATGTGATCTTCGCCAAGGCAAAGCTTGGCTATCAGATGCGGGCCTGGGCGCCTGTAATGAATGATCAGGGCAGGGTGGAACTGCGTTCTGCCCGGCATCCGCTGATCGATCCCAAGCAGGTAGTTCCGATCTCCCTGCATTTGGGCAAGGATTTCGATACCATGATCATCACCGGCCCTAACACCGGCGGTAAGACGGTGACGCTGAAAACGGTTGGTCTGCTGACCCTGATGGCCGAATGCGGCTTGCACATTCCTGCCGGTGACGGCAGCACATTGTCCACCTTTGATGCCATATTGGCGGATATCGGCGATGAGCAGTCCATTGCCCAGAGCCTGTCCACCTTTAGTAGCCACATGAAAACAATCGTGGATGTGGTGGAGCAGTGTGACGATCGCACGCTGGTACTTTTTGACGAGCTGGGTGCCGGTACGGATCCGGCAGAAGGTGCGGCGCTTGCCATGGCGATCATCGAATTCTGCCGCAAAATGAACAGCCGTGTGATTGCCACCACCCACTATGCCGAACTGAAGCTGTACGCTATGCGCACCAAGGGTGTCATCAATGCTAGCTGCGAATTCAATGTGGAGACCCTGCGCCCCACCTACAAGCTGCTCATTGGCATCCCCGGCAAGTCCAATGCCTTTGCGATTTCCCGAAAGTTGGGGCTTCCGGAGCATATTTTGAAGGAAGCCAACGATCTGGTGGGTAAATCCGATAAGGATTTTGAAGATGTGCTGACGCAGTTGGAGCAACAGCGCCAACAAATGGAAACGGCCCGGCAGGAAGCGGAACGGCTGAAACGGGAAACCGCCATAATCAAGGAAGAAAGCGAAGTTTACCACGAACAGTTGCGAAAAGAGCGGGAAAAGGCTATGGAAACCGCCCGACGGGAAGCGCAGAAGATCATCGACGATGCCCGTTATGCTGCCAATATTGCTTCCGAGGAAATTAAGCAGCTGAAAAAGCAGCTTACGGAAAGCGCTGATACCAGTAACATCAACCAGCGTCAGTCAGAACTGCGCAGAAGCCTAAATGAGGCAGAGGAAAAGCTTCGGTCTCAGGCACCCCAGCAGCAGCGACCTCAACCTACAAGAGGCATTCTTGTTGGTGATACGGTGGAACTGCTGAAACTGGGCACCAAAGCCAGTGTCCTCGCCATCAATAAGGATGGCACCTATCAGCTGCAGGCCGGTATTATGAAGCTGACTGCCAAACCGGACGAAGTCTATCTTCTAGAGCATGACAATCCTTATAAGGAAAAGCATGTCCGTCCCGCCC
>JAZUOF010000024.1:0-40268 GCA_045604565.1 Faecousia sp. | reverse complement strand
GTGAATGCCCATTCCCTGAAAACGGAGAATCATGTCCTTGTAGCCCACTCCGCCGATAAGCACGACGGGAGACTGGTTCCGACTTCCCAAGCCGGCGTTGAACCTCCATGGCGAGGCTGGGCTCGCGGATGCTGACACGAGGATTGCCGATAATAGGGCTACGAGGGTTTTGTTTTTCGGGAAAAAATGCCCAAAGAATGTCCGTTTTTTCCTTTTCGGAAAAAAAGACTTTTATTCCCAGTGGTTTTGTGATAGGATTACAATGTATTGTTGTGCGCCTATAGGCGCAGGACGGAGCAGTTTGCTCTGTCAGAACTCTTTTGGATGCGAGGAGAAAGTATGATTACAGTCAGTAATTTGGGTATGCAGTTTGGCGGTCAATGGCTGTTCCAGCACGTGGATCTGCAATTTCTGCCCGGCAACTGCTATGGCATTATCGGCGCAAACGGTGCCGGTAAGTCTACCTTTTTGAAAATTCTGTACGGCGAGTTGGATTCCACCGCCGGCTCCATTACCATTCCTGCGGAGCTGCGCGTTTCCGTATTGAAACAGAATCAGAACGCCTATGACCAGTTCTCCGTTATGGATACCGTCATTATGGGAAATCAGCGCCTATATGATGTGATGAAGGAGAAGGATGCTATTTACGAAAAAGAGGATTTCACCGACGAGGACGGTCTGCGGGCCTCCGAGCTGGAGGTGGAATTTGCGGAAATGGGCGGCTGGGAAGCAGAAAGCGACGCCTCCCGAATCCTGCAGGGACTGGGTGTTCCCACCGAACTGCACTACGATATGATGGGTGACACCGACCCACGGTTGAAGGTGAAGGTTCTGCTGGCGCAGGCGCTTTTCGGAAACCCGGATATCGTAATGCTGGACGAGCCTACCAACAACCTGGACATTGAATCCATCAACTGGCTGGAGGATTTCCTGCTGGATTTCCCCGGCATGGTCATTGCGGTGTCCCACGACCGGCACTTTCTGAATACCGTATGCACCCACAGCGTGGATATTGACTATGGCAAAATTAAGATGTATGTGGGCAACTACGACTTCTGGTACGAATCGTCTCAGATGGTACAGGCCATGATTCGCAACAAAAACAAGCGCAATCAGGAAAAGATTGAAGAATTGCAGCTGTTTATTCAGCGTTTCTCTGCCAACAAATCCAAGGCAAAGCAGGCGACCGCCCGGAGAAAGCTGTTGGACAAGCTGACCGTGGAGGAAATGCCCTGCTCCAGACGCCGGTATCCCTTTGTGGGCTTCCAGCCGGAACGGGAACTGGGCAAAGATATTCTGACCGTCAAGGATGTTTCTGTGACTGTGGACGGTGTGAAACTGCTGGACAAGGTCTATTTCTCCGTGGGAAAGAACGATAAAATTGCCTTTGTGGGTGATAACGAGCTGGCGCAGACCGCGCTGTTCCAGGTGCTGATGGGCGAGCTTGAGCCGGACGAAGGTTCTGTCAAATGGGGTATTTCCACCCTGCGAAGCTATTTGCCCAAGGATAACTCTGCCTACTTTGAGGGCAACAAGTGCGAGCTGGTGGACTGGCTTCGTCAGTACTCGGCGAAAAAGGACGATGTGTACCTGCGGGGCTTTTTGGGTCGGATGCTGTTTTCTGGCGAGGACGCCTTTAAGCCTGTGGATGTATTGTCCGGCGGTGAGAAAGTGCGCTGTATGCTCTCCAAAATGATGCTTTCCGGCGCAAACGTGGTGCTTTTGGACCAGCCTACCAACCATTTGGATATGGAGTCCATTCAGGCAGTAAACAAAGGCCTGGAGGCATTTCCCGGTGTGGTTCTGCTTGCCAGCCACGACCACGAAATGCTGACTTCCGTGTGTAACCGGGTCATTGCCTTCCAGCCTGACGGTACGATTATTGACCGTTACGGCACTTACGACGATTATCTGCAATGGCTCAGTGAAAATAAATAAGAAGACTTTCCAAGGAGTATGAAGGATGGAAAAGATTTTAGATATTATCTCCGCCAAAGTGGCGCAGGCTTTTCAAGATGCCGGTTATGACGCCGCCTACGGCAGAGTGACCGTATCCAACCGGCCCGACCTGTGCCAGTATCAGTGCAACGGCGCGCTGTCTGCCGCCAAGGTCTACAAATGCGCGCCCATTGCCATTGCTCAGGCCGTGGTTGCCAAGCTGGACGCCGGGGATTTTTCCATGTGCGACGCAGTAATGCCTGGATTTATCAATCTGAATCTCAGTGACCGTTTTCTCCGGGATTATCTGGAACAAATGCGTACTTCCCCTGATTTCGGCGTAGAAAAGTTTGGCGAAGGCAAGACTGTGGTGGTAGATTACGGCGGCGCCAATGTGGCAAAGCCTCTGCACATCGGACACCTGCGTCCTGCCATTATCGGCGAAAGTTTGAAGCGCTTGCACAAGTTCTTTGGTTACAACACCATCGGCGACGTGCATTTGGGCGACTGGGGTCTGCAGATGGGTCTGATTATTGCGGAGCTGCAGGAACGTCAGCCGGAGCTGTGCTACTTCGACCCGGATTACACCGGAGAATATCCCGCCCAATCTCCGTTCACCCTGTCGGAGCTGGAGGAGCTTTACCCCACCGCCTCCGCCAAGAAAACCGACCCGGTTTTTGCGGAAAAGGCCCACATCGCCACCTACGAGCTTCAGCAGGGACGCCGAGGCTACCGGGCGATTTGGAATCACATTATGAACATCTCTCTGCCCGACCTGCGGCGCATCTATGATTCGCTGGATGTCCATTTTGAGAAGTGGTTGGGTGAAAGCGATGCCGACCCCTATATTCCGGATATGATTGCCGATTTGAAGGAACGGAAACTGGCTGTGCAGTCTGAGGGAGCCTGGGTCATTCCGGTTGCCGAGGAAACCGACAAGAAGGAAGTTCCCCCCTGTATTTTGGTTAAGTCCGACGGCTCTGCCATTTACGCTACCACCGACCTTGCCACAATGGTACAGCGGATGCAGGACTACCGTCCGGATAAAATGCTGTATGTGACCGACAAGCGGCAGAATCTGCACTTCGAGCAGGTGTTCCGCGCGGCAAAAAAGAGCGGCATTGTCCACGCCGATACCCAGCTGGAGCACGTAGGTCACGGCACGATGAACGGTGCGGACGGAAAGCCCTTCAAAACCCGGGATGGCGGTGTTCTGCGTCTGGAAACGCTCATCGACGATATGACCAGCTTTGTGCGGGCCAAGGTTGTGGAAAACAAAATTGTGGCTGACGATGCCGTGGAAGAAACCACTGCCCGAATCGCCCTGGCTGCTTTGAAGTACGGCGACCTTTCCAATCAACCCACCAAGGATTACAACTTTGATTTGGAACGCTTTGCCGCCTTTGAAGGCAACACCGGCCCGTATATTCTGTATACCATTGTGCGGATCAAGTCCATTCTGGCCCGTTACGGCGTTTGGGAAAATCTCCCGATTGCCCCTCCCGCCAACGCCTATGCAAAGGATTTGATGCTGGCCATTACCCGTCTGTCGCCGGCTTTGGAAAGCGCTCTGCGCACCTCCTCCCCCAATCTGATTTGCGCGTATATTTACGAGCTGGCAGGCGCTGTCAACAAATTCTATCATGAAACCCGGATTCTGACGGAAGAGGACAAGTCCCTGCAGGAGGGTTACATTGCCCTGATTGCCCTGGCAAAAGGCGTTTTGGAGCAGTGCATTGACCTGCTTGGCTTCTGCGCTCCTGAAAAAATGTAAAAACACATCCACCGGCCTAGCCGGTGGATGTGTTTCAGAGTGTCAAAGAACCCCCAAACCGTCAAAATGCTCATTTCAAAATTAAGAAAAATGTATTTTCTTTGCAGATGAGAAAATCGCAAAAATCTGTTTGTTTTTTTTTTGAAGATGTGAAAAGACCTTGCTGCGCAAGGCATTTTGACTTACTGCACAACTCGAATCCTACCGTACCACCTGTACGCCGACGGATTCGAGTTGTTTGTCTTTGGCGCCTCTTTGACCTCTGGCAGAGTGTCAAAAACAAGTTTTTTGACAGACTAAAACACATCCACCGGCCTAGCCGGTGGATGTGTTTTTGTTTTTAGTCTGCAAAGTCTGCGTCATCGGCGCAGAAATCTTCGGGTTTCTCTTCGGTTTTCCTGTCTGCATTTACAAAGGCCATCAGTTCCTCACCGGTGATGGTTTCCTTGCCCAGCAGGTACAGGGCAATCTCATCCAGCAGCGCGCGGTTTTCCGTGAGCAGTTTTTTGGCATCCTCATAGCAGGTGTCCAAAATCTGCTGCACCTGCTTGTCGATACGGGCAGAGGTGTCCTGAGAGCAGTCCAGATAGGCCTTCCCCTCCAAATAGAGGTTTTCCACAGTGGCAGGCGCCATCATGCCCAGCTCCTCACTCATACCGTACAGCGCCACCATATTCCGCGCCAGCGCGGTTGCCCGCTGAATATCGTTGGCCGCGCCGGTGGTCATAGAGCCGAATACCACCTGTTCTGCCGCGCGTCCGCCCAACAGGGAGCGGAGCTTAACCAGCAATTCTTCCCGGGTGGACAGATACTTTTCTTCTTCCGGTGTATACATGGTATACCCCAATGCGCCGGTCGTATGGGGCACAATGGTAATCTTTGTGACGGGGGTATCCTCTTTTTCCAATGCGGAGACCAGCGCGTGGCCCACTTCGTGGTATGCCACCAGCCGTTTTTCCGTATCGGTCAGTACCGTTCCTTTCTTTTCCGTACCGGCAATCACGGTCTCAAAGGAAACCAGCAGGTCCTCCTGGTTGACCGCATTTCTGCCCTGACGGACCGCCCGCAAAGCCGCTTCGTTGACCAGATTTGCCAGGTCCGCGCCTACCGCGCCGGCAGTCGCCTGCGCAATCTTTCTCAAATCCACATCCTCCGCCAGCCGGATTTTGCGGGTGTGGACCTTCAGTGTGTCCAGTCTTCCCTGCAGGTTGGGACGATCCACAATCACCCGGCGGTCAAAGCGGCCTGCCCGGAGCAGCGCCTTGTCCAGAATTTCCGGACGGTTGGTGGCCGCCAGAATCACCACGCCCTTGGAAGAATCAAAGCCGTCGATTTCTCCCAAAAGTTGGTTCAGGGTTTGGTCGTTGGTGTGCATACGGGCATCCCGGGTGTGACCCACCGCGTCAATCTCGTCAATAAAGATGATGCAGGGAGCAACCTTTGCCGCCTGCTGGAACAGGCTGCGTACACGGCTTGCGCCCACGCCCACAAACACTTCTTCAAAGTCCGAGCCGGAGATGGAGAAGAAGGGTACATCCGCTTCACCGGCAACCGCCTTGGCCAGCAGTGTCTTACCGGTACCGGGCGCGCCTACCAGCAGCACACCCTTGGGCAGCTTTGCGCCAATTTCAGCATACTTTTCGGGGCTGTGGAGAAAGTCAATAATCTCCTGCAAAGATTCCTTCGCCTCGTCCTGGCCTGCCACATCCTGAAATGTGACGCCGGTCTGCTTTTCCATATAGACCTTGGCTTTGTTGCCGCCCATACCGCCCAGCATACCGTCACCGGACATCCGTTTGGTGATCATCCGCATCAGCAGGAAGATAATCAAAAACGAGCCGGCATAATACAGAATCATAATGATAAAGGAATTATCCTCTTCAATCGGCTGCTTCACTTTCACACCCATAGCATCCAGCTTATCGGCCAGCTCTCTGGAATTGCCCACAGGCAGACCGGTAAACCTGGCCCTTTGTTCCTCCGGGTCTTTGGCTGCCTCTTCTATAGTCAGATATACGATGCGGTCATAGTACATCTTCGCCTCCGCAATCTTGCCGGTTTCCATATCGTCCAGGAAGTCGGAATAGGTAACCTCTGTATACTGGCTGTTGGCCACGGCGTTAAAAATCAGGCTGAATGCAATGACAATCGCGATGCTGATAAGAATCGCCGTCCATATACCGTTGGGACGTTTTTCGTTATCGTTTGGCCCTTTCGGGTTGTTTTTCTGATTCGGATCCATTGGGGATACCTCCTTCGGGTATTCTCATTTTGCCCATCATAACACATTTTTTCGCCTTAGGCAACGTAACATTCACCCTTTCCCGTAAATTTTCTGTTAATTCCTTCCAGTCTGTTGCAAAATACCTGTTGTAGAAAAAATAATTTTTTGCTATAATGAGATATATTATGCGAAAGAATGTCTTTCCTGAAAATTGGGAGAATATGCTATGAAAGAGGATTACCGCCGCCGGGAACGTCCGGAGCAATCCCAGGAAAATGAAAATCAGCTGGAAGGCCGCAATGCGCTGACTGAGGCTCTTCGCAGCGGCAGAACCATTGATAAGGTATTTATCGCCGCCGGCGAAACCGACCGCGGACTGCAGCATTTGGCTGCCCAAGCCAAAGAAGCCGGCGCGGTGGTCGTACCTGTGGACCGCAGAAAGCTGAATGCCATGAGCACCACCGGCGCCCATCAGGGTGTAATCGCTTTGGCTGCTGTACGGGAATACTGCTCTGTGGACGACATTTTGGAAGAAGCTGCCCAAAGAGGAGAAGCGCCTTTGATTGTGATTTGCGACGAGCTGTCTGACCCCCACAATTTGGGCGCCATTATCCGTTCCGCCGAGTGCGCGGGCGCTCACGGAATTATCATTCCCAAGCGCCGGAGTGTAGGCTTGACCGCTGTGGTGGCAAAAACATCTGCCGGCGCGGTGGAATATATGAAAGTAGCCAAGGTGACCAACATTACTTCCGCCATTGAAGAACTGAAAAAAAGAGGTGTGTGGGTGTTCGGCACTGCCGCCGAAGGCTCTATCCCTATGTATCAGGCGGACCTGACCGTTCCTGCCGCCCTTGTGATCGGTTCGGAAGGAGACGGAATGAGCCGCTTGGTGCAAAAAAGCTGTGATGTGACTGTGCATATCCCTATGAAGGGAAACATCACATCCCTGAACGCATCTGCTGCCGCATCTATCCTTCTTTATGAGGCTGTGCGTCAGCGGCAGAACAAGTAGGAGGACTCCTATGAACGAAAAAGAATTATCCGAATTTAGTTTAGAGGACATTATCAACGAATTCCGCGACGACCCCACTCCGGATGAGTCTGTGGAGGAACCGGAGCTTTCCTCTCTTGAGGAAATGCCGGAGGAAATATCCCTGGATATCCCCGAGGAAGTTGCCCCGGAAACCGTTTCCGAGCCGGACCTGACTGCCGATACCATCCGGATGGAACCCATAGGAGAGCTGCCAAAAGGTCAGGTTTCCTGCGCGGACCCGGTGGAGGATATGGAAGCTACCAAGCCTCTGCCCACCCTTCCCAAAGAAAATTGGGAGCCGGAATACGAGCCGCCCGTGGCTCCCAGCGCGCCCCCGAAGCAAATTCTGATTCATCCCCAGGCCAAAATTCAGGAGCTGAAAGGCAAACTGATTGCCGGTCCGGAAAAGCGGTACTATGAGCTGACGGAAAAAGGCATGGCCAGGTTGCAGATACTCATCTTCCTGAGCTTTTTGGTGGTGCTCATCAGCGCCGGCGCTACGGTGCTGTACACCCTGAATATGGTTCAGGAGGACCGGCTGCGGCTGATGATTTTCGGTCAGCTGTTAGGAATGTTCCTGTCTGCCCTCATCGGCTGTAACCAACTGATTACCGGCGTCGGGGATTTGGTTCGGGGTCGTTTTTCCCTGAATACCCTTTTGATTTTCACCTTTGTGCTGTGCTGTGTGGACGGCGTGCTGTGTCTGCAGCAACTTCGTGTCCCCTGCTGCGCCGCCTTCAGCCTGGAGGTTTCCTTCGCCCTTTGTAGCACGCTCCATCGCCGCCGCACAGAAATCAATCAGATGGACACTTTGCGTAAGGCAAATTCCCTGACGGCCATCCGGGTGGGAGATACCGGCGCAGACGGCACCAAGCTGTTGCTGCGGGGAGAAGGCCAGGTAGAAGATTTTATGGACCACTACGGCCGCACCTCCAAGCCGGGATTGCTTCTTGGCTGGTACGGTTTGTGCGCTTTGGTTTGCGCTTTGGCTCTGGGTATTGTCAGCTTCTTCCTGTATGATTTGACTGTGGCTGTGCAGGTAGCCGCCGTCACCTTGCTGGCATCTGTTCCCGCCTCCGGCTTTATCTGCCTGTCCCGGCCCGCCGCCATTTTGGAAAAGCGCCTGCACGCGCTGGGCACTGTCCTGTGCGGTTGGCGCGGCGTTGCGGCCTCCGGCGGCAAAGTAATGGTTCCCATTCATCACGAGGATTTATTCCCGAACGGTTCTGCCAAGATGAACGGCGTAAAGTTTTTCGGCAACCGAAACACCGATGAGGTGCTCGCCTACGCCTCCGCCTTGATTACCGCCAGCGGCAATGGCCTCGCCCCCCTGTTTCATCAGGCGCTGGAAAGCCGGAATATCCGCCACCTGGCCGTGGTTGCCCTGCGGGACTACGACGGCGGCATCGGCGGGGAGGTGATGGATGAGCCGGTGCTGATTGGTTCGCTGTCTTTCCTGCGCACAATGGGTGTGGAGATTCCCGAAGGTCTGCGTGTAACCCAGGCGGTGTGTGTCGCCATTGACGGAGAGCTGTGCGGTCTGTTCGCCATCACCTATGAAAAGACCCGTTCCGCCACCTCCGGCCTGACTACCCTGTGCGCCTATCAGGGTCTGAATCCCATTCTCACCGCCGGGGATGACCTGCTTACCCCAGGCTTCCTGCAGGCCAAGTTCGGAGTAAATCCCAAACGTATCATTTTCCCCGACAATGCTACCCGCAAGCAATTGGTGGATGTGCAGGTCGATCCGGATTCGCCCGCCATTGCCCTGACGACCCGGGAGGGTCTCGCGCCTCTTGCCTACGGCATCACCGGCGCCAGAGCTCTGAATACCGCCGCAAAATTGGGTGTGACCCTTCATATGGCAGGCGGCATCATCGGAATTCTGATTATGCTGATTCTTGTACTGCTCAACGCCGTACATCTTCTGACCCCTGCCAATGTGTTCCTTTATCAGCTTGTGTGGGTGCTGCCCAGTCTGCTGATTACCGAATGGACACGGCTTATCTAATAAAAAAAGAGTCTGTATTTTTTCATACAGACTCTTTTTTTATACCGAAACAGGTTCTTTCTTCTTTTTCTTTGCCCGCTTTTTTATGGTAATCAGCAGGACCACGCAGACGGCTGCCAATACGCCGATCACAGGCAGCAGCCACGTCCAGTGGAAGCTGTTCCATACGGTTTCCCACAGGGATACCTGCTGCTGGACGCCGGTGGACAATTCCATTTGACACAGGACGCAAAGACCCGTATTCACATCCCACACGTGGGCTTCCGCAGGATAGGGTTCTCCGCACCGGCACTGTCCCCAGTGGCTCGTGTCATCGTAGCTCAGAGGCTCAAAATTGTGTACGTGCTCCAGCTTGGGCGCAATTTCATAACCACATTCCGTGCAGTACTGCGCCGATTGCTCCGTAGCCGCCGCGCCGGGGATATGAGGAATCACTGTGTCCGCCGTACCGCAGACTTCGCAAATGTGATAGTGACCGGTTTCGTCACTGGTCAGCTCCTCGCTGAAGGTATGCTCCGTTACCCGGACAAAGCTGCACTCGGCGCAGGTTTCATCACATTCCGAATCAAATATGTGCTTGGTGTAGCTTCCCTTTTCGCTGCAGTTTTCGCAGGCAAACCAGTGGCCGGATTCATCCCAGGATATTTCCTTGGCATAAATGTGGCCCGTGGGACGCAGGTATTCGCAGGTGTCGCAGGGTTCTTCACAGCCTTCTCCAAAAATGTGTTCCCCCAGGCCGGCTTTTCCGTCGCAGTCTTTACAGGTGTACCAATGATAGAACAAATCCGTTTCCCACTGATCCGCTTTGGTATGGCTATTCTTTTCTTCCTTGCCGCAGACAGTACATTTATGGTAATGGTTTTTCTCGTCCATATACTGCCACGCGCCGTAGCTGTGGGTCGTCAGTTTGTCTATGGTTACCGTACGCTCTGCATCGCAGGCAGAACAGGTTTGGATTTTCGTGCCTGCTTCTGCACAAGTGGCCTTTTTGGTGACCTTTCCCGAACTCCAGGAGTGGGATTTGGATTCCGTCTTGCCGCATTTAGCGCAGGTGCGCGCGTGTTTGGAGTTGTCTGTCTTTACCCAGTTTCCGTAATTGTGGCTGCAGCTGGCCTGGATACAGGTCGTACAGCTGCTGCTGGTGGAGGTCGCACCGGTATAGTAGTAATCGTTGCAGTGGTCGCAGTACATATACTGCCGGTGGGGGTGGGCAGATTCATAATAGGATTTGTAGTTATGACCGCCGTCGGTGGTGTAGCGGGGAGAGCCAAACTTATAGGCGCCGGTCAGGGAGCGCTTCTGAATCCGCACACAGGTGCCTTCGGAGCTGCCGGCGGCATTGGTGTTTCCCTCGATGGTATAAAAGTAGTTGCCCTCCACATAGTACACGATTCCCACGTGCGTTCCGTTGGATTTGACAAAAAGATCGCCGGGTCGGGGCGCGCGGCTGGATGAGTAAGTGAAAATATCGGTAATGCCATAGCGGGACAGATTGGCAAAGCCGTTCTTCCGCAGAACACTGGTGGGTATCCCCGCCTGGTTGGCGCACCAGCTTACAAACGCGCCGCACCAAGCCATATTGGACGAGCCGTACCAAACGCCGTATTTGGTATAATTTCCTGACCCTTCCGTATAACCCACCTGCGTCAGTGCAACGCCAATCAGGTCCATGCGTTGGTCGCCGGTATTCTTATATGTATTTTCATATGCCGCATTGACAGGACTTGCCGAGAGCATAAGCATACCCGGCAGCATCGCCAGTATCAGCGCAAAACATAAAATTCTTGCCAGAGTTTGTTTCATTCTGTTCCCCCAAATAATTCGCCTAATATAACCATTCTACTTTAAATAGTAACGGAAATACGCCGGAAAATCAAGTGCTTTCCGCAAAAAAGTGCCATTTCCAACCATTTCCTCCATCTGCCCACCCTACTTCGGATACAAAATAGGTTTACTTTTTATAGAAGAGATGCTATAATAGTGTCAAAATTTTACCCTGCGGGAGGTGAGGCTGTGCGGCTGATTTACCAACATTTTAAAAAGGCATTTTTAACCGGCGATAAAGTCCTGCTGTTGCTTTGCGTCATCGTCACAGCCTTTGGCTGCCTGATGATTACCAGCGCCACCAATGCAGAAGGTTCTGTCCGTTATCTTTTGATTCAGATCGGCGCTGCCGTTTTGGGCATTTTTCTTTTCTTAATCACCTCATCCATAGACGCGGATTTTATGCACGAGCATCGGAACTTTCTGGTGATTTTCAACTGCCTTCTGCTGTTCCTGCTGATTCCCTTCGGCATTGACTACACCACCGGAAACCGCAGCTGGCTGCGTTTCCCCTTCCTGCCTGTGGATATCCAGCCTGCGGAAATCTGTAAAATCACCTGCATCGTGATTATGGCCTCGGTAATGGCCTCCCATCAAAACCGCCCGTCTGCTCCCCAGTCCGTTATGCATCTTGTCCTTCATTTGGGCATCCTCGCCGGACTGAATATGCTCATTTCCCGGGATTTGGGCGTTACCTTGATTTTCGTGTTTATTTTTATCGGTATGGCCCTTGCCGGCGGTATCAGTCTGTTTTGGTTCTTGTTGGCAGGCGGCCTGATTGTGGTCGGTGCGCCTGTTCTATGGCCGTTTTTAAGCGATTATCAGCAACGGCGTATTATGATCCTCTTTGACCCCTCCATCGACCCCAACGGCATCAACGAGCGTTACCACACCGTCCGTTCCCTGCGCTCGCTGACCGGCGGCGGTCTGACCGGACAGGGTCTGTTCCAGGGCAACCGCACCCAGGCCTCCGGCGCGCTTTACGCCCAGCATACCGACTATATTTTCTCCGCAATCGGTGAAGAATTGGGATATCTGGGTTGTATCACCGTAATCATTATGCTCGCCGCAATTATCGCCCGGTGCATTTGGGTGGGTACACGCAGTCCCGATTATATGCGCCGGATGATTTGTTTCGGTGCGGCCTCCGCCTTAATTTTCCAGGTAGTCAGCAATGTGGGTATGTGTATGGGTATTACCCCCGTTATCGGTCTGACTCTGCCCTTTATCAGTTATGGCGGTTCTTCCCTGGTTTCTCTGTACGCCATGGTCGGTCTGGTGTCCGGCGTCTATGCCCGACCATCCCCGACCAGTCACGAGCGTTATATCCACGCGCCCTATTCGGCAAGACCTCTGCGCTGATGCGTCGGGGTCTTGTTTTTTTGTGCCCGGGTGGTATAATAGAGGCAGTTATGGAAAGGAGGGCTCAAAATGCGTAAGCCCTGTCACTGCGGAGCTGACTTTCTGCGCCATATTCTGCTCTCCTGGCTGATTGCCGCAACTATAGAATTTCTGCTGCTGCCCGGCTCCCTGCGGGAGCTGAGTTCCCTGGAGGGATTGGCGCAAATGTCCTTCGGGCGGTTGATTGGAATCACGCTGGCGGGAACGGCGGTTCTGTGGCTTCTGTCTCTGCGGTGGAATATCCGCGCTTTGGAGCGCTGGGGTATGGTGAGTGCTTTGGCCATCCTTTCCGTCACGGCGGTTTGCGGAAACTTCAACTGGGCATTCCTGAGCATCTGCGTTTTGGTGCTTGCTGTTTTCATTGTATATGCCATTTGGGGTTGGAATGACTCTTTTGCTCCGGTGATCGTCCCGCAATCCTCAAAAAAAGTTTATATCTGGGGCACAGCGGCCCTGAGTATCGGTTTTTTTCTGTTTGTCAGCATTTGGACCGTCTGCCGCGTACTCAGCTTTTGTACGCCCACCTATGATTTCGGAATCTTCAGCCAAATGTTTCATTCTATGAAACAGACAGGACTTCCTATGACCACATTGGAGCGGGATGGCCTTTTATCCCATTTCCAGGTGCATATGTCGCCCATTTATTACCTGTTGCTGCCTTTTTACTGCCTGTATCCCACCCCTGCCACCTTGCAGGTGCTGCAGGCGGGTGTGTTGGCCAGCGCTGTGATTCCTCTTTGGAAATTGGGTAAGCATCACGGTCTTTCCGGTTTGCAGAGGATGCTCCTGTGCGCAGTGCTGTTGCTCTACCCGGCGGTTGCCGGCGGTACCAGCTACGATATTCACGAGAACTGTTTTTTGCTGCCGCTGATTCTCTGGCTCCTCTACGGCATCGACAGGCAGAACTTTTGGATGTGCGCCGTTGCCGGGTTGCTCGTTCTGACCGTCAAGGAAGATGCGGCGGTTTATGTGGCGGTCATCGCCCTGTATTGGATTCTGAGAACGGTTTTGCGTTATAACCGAGCCCAGCGGAAAACGCTGATCGCCGGCGTTGTTCTGCTTTTTATTTCTGTAGTTTGGTTTTTTCTGGTCACAACGTTTCTGGCGCAGGCCGGCGACGGCGTAATGACCTACCGGTACAGTAATTTCCTCTACGGCAATTCCTCTTCCCTGCTGACCGTCATTGAAGCAGTGTTGGTCAATCCTATGAAAATGCTCTTGGAATGTACCGACCGGGAAAAGCTCGTCTTTATCGCCCAAACCATACTGCCCCTGCTGGGACTTCCCCTGTTCACCCGGAAATTTGAACGGTATATTCTGCTGATCCCCTATGTCCTCATTAACCTGATGTCGGATTACCAGTATCAGCACGATATCTTCTTCCAGTACACCTTTGGTTCTACTGCCTGCCTTGTCTATCTGACCCTTGTGAATTTGGCAGACTTGCGGCAATCCCGTGTGCGCTTGTTCGCCCTGGCCGCGGCAGTTTTGGTCAGCGGCGGATTTTTCCTCGGTGCAGTCGTGCCGAAGGCCAGTCCCTATCCGCGCTATGTGCAGACGTATTCCTCCCGTTACCGGCAAATGGAGCAGACCCTTGCCCAAATTCCTCAGGATGCCTCCGTTACTGCCACCACCTTTTATACCACCTATTTGTCCCAGCGGGATATTCTCTACGATTTGCGCTACTGCAGCAAAGAACATCTGCTCAGCACCGAATATGTGGCGCTGTGCGTTTCCGCCACCTCCGATTACAAAAAGTATGCCCGCAGCGATGCCTCGGGTTTTGATTCGTTGGTTGCCCTTTTAGAGGCAAACGGCTATGTTCTCTTTGCCGAAATGCCCGGCGAAATGGTGATTTACCGGAAAAACTGAAAACAGGGCGTGTTGCAATCAATCAGCAACACGCCCTGTTTTTATAAAAAGTCTCCGAATGCATATGTAAACGCATCTATCCGCTCTATCGCTGACAGGCAGCGTTTTGCGCATGCTCCGTTACTTTTTTACCGCACGACAGTTTATGCCCATATGGCAGACAGTGTTTTAGCGACAACCTGTTCTTTGGCAAACTCCTTCTCCATTTTCCGTCTGCCGGCCATGCCCATAATTTGCCGTTCCTGCCGGCTCATCTGCAACAGGCGCAACATTTGGTCCTGGAGCGTCTGCACATCCTGCACCTGGCAAAGCAATCCGCTGATTTCCGATTCCACCGCTTCCCGACATCCGGGAATATCGCTGGTAATCAGAGGCCGGCCCGTAGCCGCCGCCTCCAGAAGTACGTTGCTCATACCTTCGTGGTAGCTGGGCAGTACCACACAATCGGCCTGTTGGTAGAAGGGGCCCGGATCCGTTTGAAATCCGTGAAATACAACCAAACCCTCTTTTTCCAGTTCCTCCACCTGTTGCTTGTACTCGTCCTCAAAAAAACCGACCAGATCCAGAACAAACTGTCCCTTGGGCAACCGGCGGATCGCCGCAAACAGCTCATCCATGCCCTTTTCTTTCATAATTCTTCCCAGGTATAAGAAACGGAATTTTTTGTTCTCCGGATAGTCAGCCACCGGATACTTGTCCAAATTGATACCCGCTCCGTGAAGTACTGTCTGCTTCTCTGCCGGCAGGATTCCAAACTCCCGGAACTGCGCCGCGTTTCCTTCGTTCTCAAAAAACACGGTTTTCACGCGGCGGAATGCAATCTTATACAGAGCCTTTACAAATTGGGCCAGTCCCTTGCGCTGGAACGCCGTACCCAAACCCTGTACGTTGGCGCAATAAGGAATTTTCGCTAAAGAGCAAGCTATTCCCATATAAATATTGGGTTTAATAGAATAAGTAATCACCATATCCGGCGCTTCTTCTTTCAGAAGCTTGCGATAGGTATGATAAAGCTTCATATCCGTCTTGGGATTAATTCCACGGCGGTCTACATCCGTTTGAATACAGCGCAGGCCCATTGCCTGGAAGTCCTCCTCATGGCCGGTAAATGGCATGCTGAGCACAACCTCGTGCTCCTTCATCAATGCCTGAATCAGCTCCAGCCGGAAACGGTAAAGCATATAAGAATGATTGGTTGCAATCAGGATTTTTCCCATAAATCAACGCCTCCGAAGGTCAGGATAAGTCATAATTTTCACATTTTCCTGCTTGTCAAACAGTTTGCAAACCGATTATAGCAAAGGTGTAAAGGAAATACAATCTGTTGTTTGGAAAAAAACAAAAAAATTGCCGCAGGACAGGGATTTTCCCCTTTTTTTAGTTTACTTTCCGGTCGAAATATATTATAATTAATATATTGTGGCGGAGAGCGCCCCGCACAGGTATTTTCATCCATTTCAGGGCAGGTATGCGTGTATGTTTATTCTTCTGGCCTTTCTGGGAATTTGTGTTTTGCTGGCTTGGTTGTCCGATCAGCGAGCCGCTGAAGCTCAGAAAAAAATGCGAAAATATAATATGTGGGCTGACCCCTTTTTTATTACACTGGTAATTTTTCTGGTGATTTTTTCCGGATTTCGTACCGACTACAACGATACATGGAACTACATTAGCGCTTTCCGCAAGGCTCCCGGCATTCAGGCATATTTTACCGGCGCCGCTTCTGTGGAGCTTATGAAGAACCCCCTGTTTGTTTTGTACCAAAGCTTTTTGCGCACCTTCACAGATGATGCGCAGGTTCTGATATTCACCACTTCTTTGTTTACGCAGGTCTGTTTCGCCCAATTTGTCCGGCGTTGCTCCTCTAACTTTGCTTTTGGCATTTTCTTATACTTTACGGTAGGAACCTTCTGCTTTTCATTGGCCGCCATGAAGCAGGTAGCCGCCATGGCTGTTTGGACACTGGCTTTTCCCTTTCTGGAAAAGAAAAAATGGGTGCCCTACTATCTTTTGGTTTTTATCGCCATGCTGGTGCACACCTATGCAATTTTCTATGCAATGCTTCCTTTCTTTACGCGCAAGCCTTGGAAAATGTTCACACTCATTTTTGTCTTGTCGATGGTTGTGATTATGATGAATTTCGAGGAAGCGATTACTGCTTTTATGGGCCAGGCGGAAGAAGCCGGAAAGAAGCTCTCTGCAGACGAAATTTTTGATGAAAATACCGTAAATATTCTGCGGGTTGCCGTTTATGCCATTACCCCACTATTCAGCTTTGTTTTCCGCAAATGGATACTGGCAGACTCCACGCCCACAGACCACATTCTGATTCACATGAGCATTATCAGCCTGGCGTTTATCTGTATGGGTACGCAGTCCGGCGCAAATGTGTTTGCCCGAATGTCCACCTATTTCGAGCTGGGTACCGTTTGTTGTCTGCCCGGGATGTTGTCAAAAACCTTTAGTGAAAGATCTATGCGTTTGGTTTTTGGCGCTGCTGCTGTGTGTTTTCTGTTTTTCTTTATGTACGATAACAACGGGTTTGACCGTAGCTTCTCCCACTTACTGTGGTAACCACCTGAGCTTGAGGATGTGATTTGATGTCTTTTCCCACCTTAATTGTTTCCTTGGACTTTGAACTGTTTTGGGGCATGCAGGATCATACGGATCTGAATGACTACCGCGACAACATTCTTGGGGGTCGAAAAGCGATTTCTCAAATGTTGGAGCTGTTTCAAAAGCACGATATTCACGCCACCTGGGCAGCCGTAGGCTTTCTGTTTGGAAAGAACTATGAGGAGCTGAAAGCGTACTTCCCCAGCATTCTTCCCACCTATGATAACCCCGCCCTTTCTCCCTACCGCTGTTTTGACAAAATCGGTACGGATGAAGAGGCAGAACCTTGCTTCTATGGTCAGTCTCTGATCCGTCAGGTCGCTGCCGCGCCCGGTCAGGAGATTGGCAGTCACACTTTCTCCCATTACTACTGTCGGGAGTCCGGTCAAACGACCGAACAGTTTCGGGCAGATATGATGGCGGCGCAGTCCATCGCCGCGAAACAAGGCTTTACCCTTCGCTCTGTGATCCTGCCCAGAAACCAATGTGAGCAGGAATACACAAACGTTTTAACCGAGCTTGGTTTTACGGTCTACCGGGATGAGGAGAACGACTGGATCCATGAAAAAGTCAAATTCCGTCCGCTGATGCGTATTCTGCGGCTCCTGGATGTCTACTTCCCCCTGACCGGTCAGGGCGGCTATATCCCGCAGCTGGAAAACGGAATTGTAAATCTGGTTGGTTCCCGGATGTTCAAACCTTATTTCCGCCCACTGGCCTTCCTGGAAGGATTCAAGGTCCGGCGTATTAAAAAGCAAATGCTTCACGCCGCAAAGAACGGCCTGACCTTCCACCTTTGGTGGCACCCGCACAACGTGGGCATACGCACCGATTTCCACATGAAGCAACTGGAAGACATCTTCCGTTATTACGATAAGCTGAAAGAAAAATACGGAATGCGGAGCCTGAATATGCAGGAAGCTGCGCAGGAAGTCATAAACAGGTGAGCCATATATGTATCAGTTTTATTATGCGAAGAAGGCATCTGGCCTTGTTCGGAAAGAATGTAAACAAAATATTCGGGAGCATTTTCAGATTGCCGCTGTCCGTCCCGCTATGTGGGAAGAGCACTGCCTGGAATGTTCCGCGCCCGCCTGCTTTGACAGCTGTGTCCACTACATAGCCCGCAGTGATGGCCGCTGCAAACGGTTTGACAACGGTCTGCTTACTTTTGCAGATGACAAAGCCTGCTGCGGTCAGGGCGTTCGGGTGAAGTTTCGCAAGTGGGGCAATATGATGACTGTCCTCTTCCCTGCTATGCTCACAGAAGCGGACTATCAGAAGCTTTTCCAAAAGAATGAGCGTCTGGGCCGCCGGCTGAGCAAAATTGAGTCCGGCAAGCTTCCCCAAAGTATGCGCTGGCAGGGAATTCGGATTCCGGAATTCCTGCGCCGTCGGAATCTTCGCAAACTTTCCGGCCTGGATAATACCGCGGACGCCTTTTTATTCCACGGTTACAGTTATGAAGATGCCCCCTACAATCTGATTCTGGAAGTCTACAATGACCACACTCCGGTTTATAAAACCTCCATTGCCATCGCTCCCGGCGAAAATCTGTCGGTGATCCGCAATCTCTCCGAAGAATGTTCCAAAGCCAACAACGTGGTAAAAATTTACCCGGAGAATAACCTGGAGGCCGAACTGGATATCCTGTGGTGCGACTTTGTCCGGGGCGCCCCCGTCAATACAGAAAAACCCGCCCCACAGGTCAAATGCCTGGTTTGGGATCTGGACAACACATTGTGGGACAGCACGCTTATTGAGACGGACGACCCCAATGCTCTGGCCTTAAAGCCCGGTGTCCGGCAGACGCTGGAAGAATTGGACAGCCGCGGTATCCTGCTGTCGGTTGCCAGCAAAAACGATTTTGCTCCTGCTATGGCTGTTTTGGAGCATTTAGGCGTTTCCGATTACTTCCTGTACCCCCAAATTCACTGGAACGCCAAAAGCGCCTCTATGGAGCAGATTGCCAAGAGTCTGAACATTGGCATAGATGCCCTGGCGTTGATTGACGATACCGCGTTTGAGCGTCAGCAGGTATCCTCTGTATGGCCGCAGGTGCGCACCTATGACATTACTGAGCTGTCCGGCTTGCTGAGCCGGCCGGAATTTGATGTGCCGGCCACAGAAGAAGGCCGCAACCGTCGGGCAATGTACCGGGCAGAGGAAAAACGCAACACGCTGATGCTGTCAGGCAGCGCGGACATTACAGAATTTCTGCGCAAGTGCAACCTGAAGCTTACCGTATTCACGCCGGAAACCCAGGAGGAGCTCCTGCGCTGCTATGAGCTGGTCGTGCGTACCAATCAGCTGAATATGTCCGGCAAAAAGTATACTCCGGAGGAATTTTCGGAAGTTCTTGCCCGGCCTGACCACCAAAACTTCGCTTTTTCCTGTTCCGATGACTTTGGCTCCTACGGCATCGTAGGCTTCGGTCAGTACCGCGTGGACAATGGCACTTTGGAATTTACAGAGTTCGCAATGTCCTGCCGGGTAGCCGGCAAGTTTGTGGAAAGCGCGCTGTTTGCTCACCTGCTGGAATCCGAGCATTGCGCCCTTGGCCGATTTGAAATCATAAAAACCAAAAAGAATATTCTTCTGAGGAATACTCTGGCGCAGATTGGTTTTAACCGGGAAGCCGAAACCTCAGAGCGTATTCAGTACCAGTTTTCCCGTACATTGGTAAATGCCAAGTTAGTTAACATTGATTAAGTACAGATGGTGAAATACTATGATTTTGCTAATCCGAGATAACGAGTGTTTTGAACCCAGAGTCAAAAACTATCTTCGTTATTTTGAATCTCACAACATACCTTACAAAGTCATCGCCTGGAACCGCAACGGTACGGCCCGCCCGGATGATCACATTGTTTTCTATGAACGGCGCGCAGAATATGGAAAACGTTTGGCCAACATTCCTAATAAAATTGGCTGGATGTTCTTTGCGATGCGGCAGATCTGGAAAAACAGAAAAAGCTGTGATGCGATCCACGCCTGCGACATAGACGGCATTTTGCCCGCCCTCTTTATCGGCAAGTTGTTCAAAAAGAAAATCGTCTTTGATATCTTCGACTGGATTAGTTCTCTCACCGGAAAAGGCGTTGTATATAAGCTTGTCGAGTGGTTCCAAAATTACTGCTACAAACATTCCGACGCCGTCATTTTATGTGAAGAAGAACGAAAAGCCCAAGCTAAGGCAACAAACGATAACGTTTTGATCATCCCCAATATTCCAGACGGAAAAACCGCGTTTGATGAAGCAACATTGGAAAAGACATCAGACGATCTGCGGCAATACAAGTATGTTGTCAGCTACGTGGGTGTTTTTGACCGCGATCGGGGTCTTGAGAATTTACTCGATGTGGTCTCTGAATGCCCAAATATCAAGCTGAACATTGCAGGTTTCGGTGTGCTGGATGAACAAATCCGGGATTATGCGAATCGCTTTGATAACATCACCTGCTGGGGACGTGTGGAGTATGCTGTGGGACAGGCCATCCAGAAAAATTCCAGTATGATTGCGGCGATGTATCATTTGACAAGTCCGCTTCACAAATATGCCGCGCCCAATAAATACTACGAAAGCCTTGTCCTCGGGGTTCCGATGATTACCACGGAAAACACACTGGTAGGTACAAAGGTCGAAAAATTTAACACCGGATTTGTGTTGAATGAAAGTGCCGAATCCCTGCTGGCGCTGCTGCAGCAACCCGATCTGACAGAGCAGATCGCCGCCAAACAGGCTAACTGCACCCAGACCTGGGAAAATATCTACAAAACTTATTACGAAGACTATATGTCCAATCGGTATATGAAATTGATTGGAAACGGTTTCTCCCAAAAATAAGGCTTTCACCCTTTCGCGCGAAGTCACCTCACGCGGTAATTGGCTGTCTTTTATGGACAACCGACCCGCTTTGATTCTTTTATTATTGCAAAGAAACACAAAAGCAGCGAAGATGCGCTGTCCCCCAGCGGTATACTTTCAGACGGCTTTTGATGGAATAGCTTTAAAAGAATTCGTTTGCATATACCCGGTAGCTTACTAAAGTGAGAAACAAGGAGAGTATACGATGGATAATCCTAAACTTATCACTGTTTTTACCCCTACATACAACAGAAAAGACTGTATCCATCGTTGCTACGAGAGCCTGCAAAGGCAAAGCTCCCATAACTTTGAATGGTTGATTATCGACGACGGCTCTACAGATAATACTGAGGAGCTCATTCGTAAGTGGCAACAGGAAGAACACCGTTTTCCCATACGGTACTGCTATAAGGAAAACGGCGGTTTGCATACCGGATATAACAAGGGCATTGAATTGGCGCAGACGGAGCTGTTTCTTTGTATTGACTCCGATGACTGGATGCCTGATGACGCCATTGAGCGCATTGAGCGCATTTGGTCCAAAATATCCGGCTGCGGCTATGCGGGCATTATGGGAATAGACCGATATGAGGACGGACGATGCGTTGGCGGTATGTTCCCGGAAGATGTTTCCGAAATGTTTCTATATGAGAAACTTACAAAATACAAAATTCCCGGCGACAAGAAAATGATTCACCGCACAGAGCTTTTAAAAAAAGTAGCTCCTATGCCTACTTTCCCCGGAGAGAAGTTTTTCAATCCGTCCTATATGATGTACCAGCTGGATCAATTTGGAAAGCTCTATGTGACAAATGACTGCTTCTGTATCGTAGACTATCAGCCAGACGGAATGTCTAGCAACTTCTATAAGCAGCTTCGCAACAGTCCAAAAAGTTTTGCCGAGACTCGCAGGCTGTATCTTCGTTTTCCTCACACCTCCCCTTCCTTCAAGCTGCGTCACAGTATCCACTATGTATCCAACTGTATTACTGCCAAGCGGCTATTAAAAGGGATAAGGGAAAGCGTTTTTCCCGGGTATGCATTATTGGCGCTAATTCCCGGTTTCGCATTGTATTGCCTTATCCTCTACAAAACAAGAACCTGATGGGATGATATCTTCGTTATGAAAAAAATATTATTTCTGATTCACGACCTTGGCCAGGGCGGTGCTGAAAAAGTGTTGGTCAATCTGGTCAACAATATGGATCCCGCAAAATTTGACATCTCCGTTACCGCCCTTTTTGGCGGTGGTGTGAATGAACAGTTTTTGAAACCCCATATTCACTACCGCTCCATATTCCCCAAGGCATTTCCCGGCAACAGTCATATTATGAAGCTGTTCTCCCCAAAAACTCTCCATAAATGGTTTGTAAAAGAGAACTACGACATTGAGATTGCCTATCTGGAAGGCCCTTCCGCCCGCATTATCAGCGGGTGTCAGAACGCCGACACAAAACGAATCAGTTGGATTCACTGCACCATGCATTCTCCCTGTCAAGCAGCTCACGGTTTCCGCTCTGTAGCCGAAGCTGAGAAATGCTATAACCGGATGAATGCTATGGTATTTGTTGCTGAGACTGCGCGAGAATCCTTTTTAAGGCATTGTCCCTATCAAGGCGTGTCTGCTGTTCTGTATAACACCAATGAGAGCGAAAAAATTTTGGAGAAGGCTGCAGAAACGGCTGTACTGCCCGGGGATGGCCTTCGCTGGTGCGGAGTAGGAAAGGTTACGGAGAATAAAGGTTTTGACCGCATGATCCGTATCCAGGCAAGACTGAAAAAAGACGGCATTGCCAGTCATCTGTATATTCTCGGGAAAGGGCCTCAGCAGGAAATGCTGGAACAGCTGGCAGCAGATAACAATGTATCTGACAGTGTAACGTTTTTAGGTTATCAAACCAATCCCTATAAATATGTGGCTGGGTGTGATCTCTTTGTCTGCGCCAGTCACTCCGAGGGATTTTCCACTGCTGCCACAGAGGCCTTGATTGTAGGTACGCCGGTATGCACCGTGGAGGTATCCGGCATGAAGGAAATGCTGGGTGAGAACAACGAGTGGGGCATCGTTACGGAAAATAACGAGGACGCCTTGTATCAAGGCATCAAGCAGCTTTTGGACGATCCCGCGCTTCTGGCCCACTATAAAGAAAAAGCTGCCCAGCGTGGTAAAACTTTCAGCACAGAAAATACCGTCGCCGCTGTAGGAAATATGCTGCTGAATTTGTGAGGAATCGTTATGTATCAATTTGACAAAATCAAATTAGTGGTCTGGGATCTGGATGACACCTTCTGGCAGGGTACTCTTACCGAAGGCGGCGCTGTGATCCCCAGCGCACACCGTGATCTGCTTCGTCAGCTCACGGATATTGGTATTGTCAATTCTATCTGCAGTAAAAACGACTATGCGCCTACTATGGCCCATTTGGAAAGTGAGGGCGTTGCTGAATACTTCGTCTTCCCCTCCATCGACTGGAATCCCAAAGGACAGCGCATCCGCCAGCTGATTGAGGATATGCAGCTGCGGCCCGCCAACGTGCTGTTTCTGGATGACAATCCCTCCAATCTGGGAGAGGCTGTCCACTTCTGTCCGGAACTGATGACCGGCACACCGGAGCAGATCGGCACACTGATCGCAGATGCTGCCGCCGCGCCGGTAAAAGACCCGGAGCACAAGCGGCTGAAGCAGTACCGGGTGTTGGAGGAAAAGCATCAGGCAAAAGAAGCATTCTCCTCCAACGAGGAGTTCCTCTATCAAAGCAATATTCAGGTGCAAATCAGCGACAACAACCTGCCCAATCTGGCGCGTATCCACGATCTGATCCTGCGCTCCAACCAGTTAAACTTCACCAAGGTCCGCAGTACAGAAGAAGAACTTCTGGCGCTTTTGCAGGACGAAACCGTAACCTGCGGCAATGTAAGCGTACAGGACCGATTCGGCGACTACGGCATTACCGGCTTCTATGCGCTGAAAGAAAACAAGCTGCTCCATTTTGTCTTCTCCTGCCGTACGCTGGGTATGGGTATTGAGCAATATGTATACAACACTTTGGGCAGACCGGAACTGAACATTGTGGGCGAGGTCATCAGCGACCTTTCCTCTCAGCAGATCCCCGGCTGGATTAATCAGGACATAGCATCCGCCGCCGCCGGACAAATGCAGATTAAGGATCTTTCCGCCCATACTGTGCTGGTCAAAGGCCCTTGTGATCTGTTCCAGATTTATCCCTATATCGCAAACACCGAGCTTTTTGACACCGAGTTTACTTACGTGGTGGACGGCGGCCTGACGATCGAATCCACCGGTCACACCACAAATGTGGTGGAAGCACTCCGTCTGACCGAAGAGCAAAAGCAGAAAGTCACCGCAGAAGTGCCCTTCGCCCATATGGGTATGTACTGCAACAACATCTATAAGCTGGGCTACAAGGTGGTCTTCATCAGTATTCTGGCAGATGCCAATTTGGGCGTCTATCGGCGCAAAGACACCGGCGAACGATTCGCCTTTCTGGAATACATCCACCCCATCACCGATCCGGCAAACTGGCCCGGTCTGATTGCGGGGGATTATCCCAATGCCGGCTTCCGCTTTACTGAGGACATTTTAAGGGATTTTGCCGAAAACTACGAGTTCCTCGGCAGAAACACCCCTCAGCAGATTGTAGAAAACCTGGCATATATTCGCGGCAATCTACCCGCCGACTGCGTTCTGGCAGTTATGCTGGGCGGTGAGCTTTACTACGAAAAAAACACCTTTGAAGCCTATATGGACCGGCATATCGTCCACAAGCAGGTAAATGCTGCCATCCGCGACTGGGCAAAGGACCTGTCCAATGTGAAGCTGATGGATGTGAACAAATATCTGACTGACCAAAGCTGTTTTTACGATCATTTCAACCACTATATCAAACCCGTATACTATTCCCTGGCATCAGAAATGGTGCAGATCGTAAATGAAGTCACCGGAACCCAGATCCGGGAGACATCCAAGCTGAAAATGGTACTGATCCGTACCAAGGAGATCCTCGCCCCCGTCTACTACAAACTCAGAAAGGTTTTGAGAAAATGAGCGCTGTAAAGAAGCAGAGAAGTGCCAATTTAGACCTGCTGCGGATCCTATCTATGCTGCTGATTGTCTTGCTTCATACCGTTGACCACAGCGGTGTGCTGGAAAATGCAGCAAACTGCGGCACAGGAATGTATTTTTACATTCGCTTTGCCTATATGCTGTGCCAGGTGTGCGTAAACCTCTATGTTATGCTCAGCGGTTATTTTATGATCACCTCCAAATTCCGGCTGCACAAGCTGGTCACTCTTTGGATGGAGACAGCATTCTACGCTTTTAGTCTGAAGCTGCTGTTTATGATCGTTGGTCTGGACACCTTCTCCATTACCTCTTTGGTAAGCTGCCTGGTGCCTCTGTTTACCGGCAGATATTGGTTTTTGACCATTTATGTGGGTATGTATCTGATCTCCCCGTTCCTGAACCTGTTCATTCGCGCTATGACCAGGCGGCAGCACACCCTGCTTGTTATCCTGCTGTTCTGCCTGTTCTGCCTGTGGTCTTCTGTCCATCCGGCTTTTGCCGGAGTGAATTCCGGCGGCGCTTGGGGGCTTGCCTGGTTTGTGGTGCTGTACATCACCGCTGCCTGGTTCCGGCTACACTATACGCCTAACCGCAAGCACATCGGCTTGATTGCCGTGTTCTTCGTTATCCCTCTGCTGATCGCAGCTGTTCAGTGTTTGCCAATTGGTGGCATTGTCCAAACCGTAGTTGCAAATTGGTTCCGGTACGATTCCGCGCCTGCTTACATTATGACCCTGTGCCTGTTTGTTGGATTCTTGAATATCAACATCCGCAACGAAAAGCTGAACCGCGCGATCTGTACTGTCGCACCGTTGACTTTGGGCGTTTACCTGATCCACGCCCACGCCAATGTAGATCCCTGGATCTGGTCCGTGCTGCAGCTTCCCGATAAGATGAACAGCGCGCTGTTCCCCCTGATTCAGATTGGCAGTATGCTGGGAATTTTCCTGATCTGCATTGGTATTGACGCCTTGCGTAAAGCAACCGTCGGCCGTCTGGAAAACTGTGCATTCGTTGTCAATTCCAGCAACAAGTTAGAAAGCACCATCTACCGTTTATTAAACAAACTGATTTCACGGAGTTAATCACTATGTCAATGCCGCTTATTTCCATCGTCATTCCCGCCTACAATCTGGAAACCCTGCTGGCCAAGACCCTCGACAGCGTATTGGTGCAGACCTACGCCAATCTGGAAGTCATAGTCGTCAACGACGGTTCCAAGGACGCCACCGGTGCTGTTATAGACAGCTACGCTGCAAAGGACAGCCGCATAAAGCCCATTCACAAAGAAAACGGCGGTGTCACCTCTGCCCGTCTTAGGGGCATCGCAGAAGCCACCGGCGACTGGATTGGTTTTGTGGACGGCGACGATTATATTGAGCCCGATATGTATCAGCGTCTGCTGGATAACGCCTTGCAGTACGACGCTGACATCTCCCACTGCGGCTATCAGATGGTGTTCCCCAACCGGGTGGATTACTATTACAATACAGGAAAGTTGATCCAGCAGGACAATTTGACCGGTATGCAGGATCTGATCGCCGGTGAATTTATCGAGCCAGGTCTCTGTAACAAGTTATACCGCCGTACGTTATTTGCTGGATTATCAGAACGAATGGACAGCCGCATCAAGGTCAACGAAGACCTTCTGATGAATTACTGGCTTTTCAAGCAGGCTAAGCGTTCTGTATACGAGGACTTTTGCCCCTATCTCTACATAGTGCGCGCCGGCTCTGCCGCCAATTCCGGAGTGAAAGAGCATATGCTCCGGAATCCTCTGCAGGTAACAAATATTCTGCTGGCGGATGTGCCTGCCGACTTAGAGCCGGTAGTATACAGAAAACTGATCCGGCTGCTGATCACCGGCGCATCTATGAATGTGCGCAGTCTACCGGACTTCGCAAGGACGCACCGCACAGCCTGCCGCAAGGAATTGCGTCATCGATTATGGGCAGGGCTTACCGGCAGGGCTTGTGGTTTGAAATTAAAAATTATGGCGCTTTGGACCGCCGTTTGGCCCGCCAGCTACGGCTGGGTCCACAGATCCTATGAAAAAGCCACAGGTTTAGATAAGATTTACGATTTAGAGTAAGGATGTGACTGCTATGGATCTTATCAGCGTAATCATTCCTGTATACAATGTAGAAAAATATCTTGACCGTTGTATCCAGTCCGTTGTGGGTCAGACCTACAAGAATCTGGAGATCATTCTGGTGGATGACGGCAGCCCTGATAACTGTCCGGCTATGTGCGACGAATGGGCAAAAAGAGATAGCCGCATCAAGGTGATTCACAAAGAAAACGGCGGCCTGAGTGATGCGCGAAATGTCGGCATCGCCGTTGCCACCGGTTCGTTTATTGGTTTTGTTGATAGTGATGATTACATCAGTGCGGATATGTACCAACTGCTCTACGACCGGATGCTTACAGACGACTGCGATATTTCTGTCTGCGGTATTCAGTTGATTTTTGAGGACAGCACCGCTCCCCGATCGCTGACCTGTTCCGGAAACTGCATACTTGACAACATAGAAGCCATGCGTGCAATTATCTGTGAATCCTGGATAAAACAGCCAGTAGTTTATAAGCTATACAAAACCCATATGGTGCGTGACATTTTGTTCCCTGTGGGCAAATGTAATGAAGATGTATTCTGGAGTTATCAACCCATCTCCCGAGCGAAAAAAGTCAGCATTTTCGATACCCATTGCTATTTCTACACACAACGCAGCGGCAGTATTATGAATACTAACTATTCTCTTAAGCGGTTGGATGCTTTGATTGCCAAGCAAGAACGACTTGCCCTGGTTGAGAAAAGCTATCCGTCTTTGGTTGATGATGCCAGACATGATCTGCTGTTTTCTTGTATGTATGCCATGCAGATGAGTCTGCGGTATATGGATGCCAGCAGTTTGAAAACTGCACGAAAAAATATCCAAAAAATTGCGCTGCCCCTCATCCCCTCAATTCAGCCTCGCAACAGCAAAGAAAAAATTTGGCTGAACCTGGCACGTATATCATTTGTCAACACCTGTAAATTGAGAAATTTCCTGAAAATAGGTCTTTAACTCGGAGGATTCGTTATGTCTTTATATGAAAAAATTGTAAGCCGCCAGGAGAAAATCGCTCTGATCGGTCTGGGCTATGTAGGTATGCCTATCGCCGTTGCCTTTGCAAAAAAGGCTGAGGTAATCGGTTTTGACGTAAATGCCGCCAAGATTGCACTGTATCAATCCGGCATTGACCCGACCCATGAGGTCGGGGACGAAGCCATTAAGAATGCTACGGTCCGGTTTACCTCTGATGAGAAGGAATTGCGGAAGGCCAAGTTCTTAATCGTTGCAGTGCCTACCCCCGTAAATCAAGATAAGACCCCCGATCTGGCCCCAGTAATTGGCGCCAGCGAAGTTGTTGGTCGCAACCTGACTCCGGGTTCCATTGTTGTTTATGAGTCGACGGTTTATCCCGGTGTTACCGAGGATGTTTGCGTGCCTATTTTGGAACGGGAATCCGGTCTGAAATGCGGTGTAGATTTTAAGGTTGGCTATTCCCCCGAAAGAATTAATCCCGGTGATAAAGTCCATCGCCTGGAAAACATTGTGAAAATCGTTTCCGGTATGGATAAGGAGTCTCTTGAGGAGATCAGAAATATCTACAATCTTGTTATCGAAGTCGGTACATATCCCGTTTCTACCATCAAAACCGCAGAAGCTATTAAGGTCGTGGAAAATAGTCAGCGCGATATTAATATTGCCTTTATGAACGAACTGGCTATGGTTTTTGACCGCATGGGTATTGATACCAATGAAGTGGTTGACGGCATGAACACGAAATGGAATGCGCTGGGCTTCCGTCCCGGTTTGGTGGGCGGTCACTGCATTGGCGTAGATCCTTATTACTTTGTTTACGAGGCCGAAAAACTGGGTTATCACAGCCAGATCATTCTCGCCGGCCGCAAGGTGAATGACGGTATGGGTGCGTTTGTTGCGGATGCTGCCATCAAGGAGATGGTACTGGCCGGCAAGTCTCCCAAAACCGCCAAGGTTGCCATCTTCGGTCTGACCTTTAAGGAAAATTGTCCGGACACCCGTAACTCCAAGGTAGAGGATATTATTGTTCGACTAAAGGAATACGGTATTGAGCCCATTGTTGTTGACCCATGGGCCAGCGATCGGGATGCTATGCACGAGTACGGTGTAACCTTAACGCCGATGAACGAAATTGCAAATCTGGATTGCTTGATCCTGGCAGTGGCGCATAATGCCTTCCGGCAAATGAATCTGGAGCAATATCTGCAGCTTTTTGCAGATATGCCCAACAGTGAAAAGGTCTTGGTAGATGTAAAGGGCACGCTGGACAGCGAAGCGCTGAAAGCTGCCGGCATCCGCTTCTGGAGGTTGTAATTTATGGGACAAATCAAGCGATTGATCAAGCGTCTGTTGGGCAAGGGTACGTCCCCTGCTCAGGAAGAGTTGGAACACTTAAAGTCACGCGGCCTACGAATCGGCGAACATGTTGATATCTTTACGGACTATCCCTTTGACTCTCTATACCCGGGTTTGATCACAGTCGGTGATTATGTCACAATATCTTCCAACGTAAAGATTCTAGCGCACGATGCCAGTATGGGCTATGTAACAAACGGCGCCTGCAAAATCGGCATCGTTGAAATCGGAAACCACGTTTTTATCGGCGCAAATTCTACGATACTTCCAAACACACGAATCGGTGATTATGCCATAATTGGTGCTGGAAGCGTTGTCGCCGGCGGCGTGCCTGCCGGGACTGTCTATGCCGGTAACCCTGCTCGTTTTATTAAATCCACCGAGGACTTTATTGCGCAACACAAAGCCAACATACAGACACATCCCACATTCAACCGCCCCTGGCGTGAGTTTGCATCACTCACGGACTCCGAATGGCAGGAAATTCGGGAGCAATTAAGAGATACCTTTGGATATGTCATTCGGAAATGAGAGGCTACTATGCGTATAACGGTTTTTACGCCCACTTATAATCGGGCATACATCATCGAAAATCTATATCGTTCTCTGCAACGGCAGACCTTCCGGGATTTTGAATGGCTGGTGGTAGATGACGGATCTTCTGATAATACAGAGGAAGTTTTTACCGCGTGGATGCAGGAAGAAAACGACTTCCCCATCCGCTACTATAAGAAAGAAAATGGCGGAAAGTGCCGCGCCATCAACTACGGTATGGATCTGGCGCAAGGAAGTCTGTTTTTTAACGTGGACAGCGATGATTACCTGACAGATGACGCTCTGGAAAAGGTTTCCGGTTGGGTAGAAACACTTCCCGGCGACGGAACTTTTTGCGGCGTGGTCGGCAATCTGGGTACCGCCCCTGATACGACGCCAAACACCCCCTTAAATGCACCATACCGGGATGCCACCCTGCTAGAGCGCTATTCCGATTATTCCGATCGTCCCATCGACGGTGAGCGCGCGCCGGTGTTCTTTACAGAAATTCAGAAGCGCTATAAATATCCGGAATTTGAGGGCGAGAAATTTGTTACACCGGCAGTAACCTGGAACCGTATGGCGCACGACGGCTACAAGGTGCGCGTATTTGATGACATCATCTGGGTTTACGAATATCAGCCGGACGGCCTGACGGCCAACGTTGGCCGCAACTTCATAAAAAATCCCCAAGGTGCCGGAATCTGGCTGAGAGAAAAGGCAGAATTCATCGGCGACCCTTTGAAAAAGAAAATGAAAATGTGGTACACCTTCTATTGCGACCACACACATTGCGATGAAGCATACCGTCTGAACGTCAAACAATGTGCTAAGTATATTGGCGCGCCCCTTCCCTTTATACATTTGTGTGCTACCGTTCACAAACTTTCTACATTCGCAAAAAAGCTGTTAGGCAAATAACTTACAAGGAGATGCTGCTATGATCCACCCACTGCTATCTATTCAGGCGCACACCCAAACCTTTATGTTGAAGCATTTCCGTCATACGCCCTATGGTCGTTATATGGCAAAGATCCGCAACACCCATATAGGTGAAAGTTGCTTTATCATCGGCAACGGCCCCAGCCTGACTACCGATGATCTGTACACGCTGCATATAAAAGGCATCGATACCTTTGCCGTGAACCGCATCTATCAAATTTTCCCCCGGACGGACTGGCGACCCACCTACTATGTCAGTACGGACCACGTAATGATTCGGGATAAGCTGGCTGAGGTGGACAAAATCCCTGCCAAAATTAAATTTATCCCTCTGCAAAACAAATACTACCTGGACATCAAAGTCAAAGGCGCAAAGTACTTCTTCCGCAACGATCTCCGAGAGCGGGATCAGGCAGATGGTTTCTCACTGGACTGCACAAATCAGGTCAATATGCGCGGTACCGTAACCATTGCCTGTATGCAGCTTGCTATGCACCTGGGCTATAAGCATATTTATTTGCTGGGCATTGACCATAATTTTGACAAGATCACCACCGAAACCGGAGAAGTGATCATTGATCCCAGTGTAAAAAATTATTTCATTGAAGGCTACGACGACGATGTTATCAACGAAGTAGCACACAACCTGGGTAACACCACCCGGGCATACTATGACGTCCGCCGCTTTGTGGACAAAACCGATGTGAAAATCTACAATGCATCCCGCCAGACCAAGCTGGATGCCTTTGAGCGGGTAAGCTTTGAGGAAGCGCTTGCCCAAATCGACAGCCGCAAATCTAAATCTGCAGAATAATGCCGATCCTTTGAATAACAGGAGAATGTCATATGGCACAAAAAATCGAACCTTCCACAAAATACCACAAGCACATAACGGCAAAGCACAGTTGGTTTTCCTTGAACTTGAAAGAGGTTTGGTGTTACCGAGACTTGATTGCTTTGTTTACTCGTCGAAACTTCGTTTTGACCTATAAACAAACCATTCTTGGACCTGCATGGATCTTCCTAAACCCTCTGATCAGCAGTTTTATCTACGCCTTTGTGTTCGGCGGCATTGCCGGTATAAGCACCGACGGCGTTCCCCAGATCCTTTTTTATCTGTGCAGTAACGCGATCTGGCTGTTTTTCTCTAACTGTGTGGTGAAAAACGCCCAGACCTTTACTGCCAACGCAGGCGTGTTCGGCAAAGTATACTTCCCTCGCCTGACAATCCCGGTTTCCAGTGTTCTGGAATCCATTATACAGTTTGGCATCCAGATGCTCCTGGTACTGGCGTTTATGGTTTACTACCTGATTTTAGGTCAGATCAGTCCCAACTGGTCTGCCTGGCTGCTAATTCCTGTAGAGCTGATCCATCTGGGTCTGCTGGGTCTGGGCTTCGGCATCATCATCTCCAGTCTGACTACCAAGTATCGCGACCTTTCCATTCTGGTCACATTCGGCGTCCAGCTCTGGATGTATATCACCCCCATCGTATATCCCATGTCCGAGCTGGGTGACGGACTGATGAAGACCGTTTTGATGATCAACCCGGTCACCGCGCCGGTAGAGCTCCTGCGTTACGCCATTCTGGGGCAAGGAGCCATTATGCCGGTATATCTGGCGCTGAGCTGGGGCTTGACTATCTTCGTTGTTCTTTTCGGTATTATGATCTTCAACAAGGTTGAAAAGACCTTTATGGATACCGTGTAAGGAGGTGCTGTATGGACAATGTACAAAACAACCGGGAAGTTGCCATTCAGCTTTCCGGCGTAAAGAAAAAGTATAAGCTGGGCCAAATTGGCGGCGGTACGCTTCAGGGCGACCTGCAAAGCTGGTGGGCTCGAGTCCGGGGTAAAGAAGACCCCAATTCCAAAATTGGTTCCGCACAGCGCCTTGTGGGGCAGACCTTTATGGCGCTGAACGGCATCGACCTAACTGCGTATAAAGGCGAGGCTCTGGGCATTATCGGCGGCAACGGCGCAGGCAAAAGTACCATGCTGAAGCTGCTGAGCCAGGTTACCGCGCCTACCGAAGGCGAAATCGACATTTACGGCCGTATCGCCTCTATGCTGGAGGTAGGCACCGGCTTTAACGGCGAAATGACCGGCCGGGAAAATGTGTATATGAACGGCACGATCCTGGGTATGACCAAGGCCGAGATTGATGCCAAAATGGAAGACATTATTGAGTTTTCTGAGGTGCGTGACTTTATCGACACCCCGGTTAAACGGTATTCTTCCGGTATGTACGTAAAGCTGGCCTTCTCCGTAGCTGCCCACCTGGACTCGGAAATTATGATTATGGACGAGGTCTTGGCTGTTGGCGATATGGCGTTCCAGCAAAAGTGCCTGGACAAAATGCGCGAGGCTGCCAAGAAAGATGGTAGAACTGTTCTTTATGTCAGCCACAATATGAATACTATTCGTCAGCTGTGTGATCGCTGTGTGGTGCTGGACAAGGGCAAAATAATCTTTGAAGGTGACGTGGAAGACGCCATTGAAGTTTATATGGGAACTTCTATGGAGCTATCCTGCAACTACACCTATGAACCCCATAATCACACAAACAAAGGCTCTAAGGACATTTATCTGGAATCCCTGCAGGTGCTTGACAAGCCCACCAGCCAAACATTAGTAGACAGCACGCTGGAGCTGCTGTTGCAGGTGGATGTGCGCAAATGTGTGGATAATGTAGCCTTCCGTCTGGAAGTGCAGTATGCTGACGGCTCCGTCGCAGGTACAGCTTTCTGCTCCAACAGCGTTAGCTTTGACACAGTCGGCACTTCCCAGGTGAAGATCAACTTTGACACCTCCCATCTTGCGCCGGGCAGATATAAAGCTGATATGGTTGCATACATCACAGACCTTTTGGGCAATGACATCTACATTGACGGCGTAATTCCTGCCCTGTTCTTTGAGGTCGTCGAGCCCAACAATACAACATCCCTTGTTGCTTGGCTGCACAAGTATTGGGGGCACACGCATTTGCACGATATGTATTTGGAAAAAATGTAATTTCACCTTCTGAAAACACTACGAAAGGAAGACGGTCTTTTGAAAGATTCCACGCTAAAGCGCAAATTGGTAGCTGCATACGAAGCTTTCTACGAAAGCAAGCGTATGTTTATCCTGCGCACCAAATACCGGCTGCGTATCATGAGCCCTGAGCGGACACTTCGCTATATTGCCAAACAGAAATGCTCTATCGCCCGGTACGGCGACGGTGAATTTGACATTATGACCTCATCCCGTGATCTGCATTTTCAAAGGAAGAACAATCTGTTGGCTGCCAGACTTTCGGAAGTGTTATCCTCACCTAAGAAAAATCTGCTTCTTTGTATTCCCCGGTGCTTTAATACCATCAAAGGTTGTGATGATCATTCCGGTCCTTTCTGGATTGAGTGGGGTCGCCAGGACAACCATCATCAAAAAATTGTGAATCTGATTCGCAGTTATGCCGGTCGCAATTACTTATTTGGCGATTCTCAGATTACCCGTCCGTACATCGACTGGAAGACCAAAGATCGGGCGGATCGCACCTTCCCTATGCTGAAAGCCCTCTGGGCAAACCGGGATATTATCATCATTGAAGGCGAACAAACCCGAATGGGTGTAGGAAATGACCTTTTTGATGACGCTGCATCCGTAAAACGCATCCTGGCGCCTGCTGTAGGTGCCTTTGAGAAGCTGGATGAAATCAAGGAGGCGATCCTGCATCACTACCAGGGAGAGCTTCTGATTATGGCGCTTGGTCCGACCGCTACTGTGCTCGCCGCAGATTTTGCTGCAATGGGTATTCAGGCATTGGATATCGGCAACATCGATATTGAATATGAATGGTATCTACGTGGTGCCACAACACGCATTGCGATCCCCGGCAAATTCACAAACGAAGCCAAAGATGGACGGGTATTTTCCGTTTGCAAAGATCCAAAATATCTGCAGCAGATTATCTCACGTGTAGGCCTTTAAAACAGGAGAATATTATGCCAATTATTTCCGTTATTGTACCGGTTTATAAAGTAGAAAAATATCTCGCGCCCTGCATTGACAGTCTGCTGGCACAAACTTTTCAGGACATTGAAATCATACTGGTAGACGACGGTTCTCCGGACACCTGTCCCAAGCTTTGCGATGAATACGCGGCCCAGGACAGCCGTATAAGAGTGATCCACCAGCAAAACGGAGGCCTTTCCTGTGCCAGAAACACGGGTATCGATGCTGCCCGAGGACAGTATCTGTGCTTTGTGGACAGCGACGATATCGTAACAGCTGACTACTGCCAAACTCTTTACGATCTGTTGCTGCCTTCTAATGGGGACTTTAGTGTCTGCGGTGTGCTCCGTTTTCAGGACGGTGATGACCCGGCCGTTCCTTCTTCACCCGAGGAAGTATGCACTATGTCCAACGTGGAATTTCTGGAGATGCAGGTTGCCGGAAATCTGGAATTTGGCGTTTGGAACAAGCTCTACCGCAAGGCAGTCTTTGACAGTCTGCGCTTTGCGCCAGGGCGGCTGAATGAGGACGTGATCTTCTCTGCGGACCTTGCAAAATCACTGACAAACGGTGTTGTCTGCAGCACAAAAAAATGCTACTTGTACCGCCAGCGGGAAGGCGGCATCGTCTCCACGCAGGCCGTCCGTTACAGTCCTGACCGGATCTTTGCCGGCAGGCATCTGGTGCAAAGTGTGCAAAGCTGTGCGCCCCATCTGGAAGCGCCCAGCTTAGCCTATGCGCTGCGATATCCCTGGAGCTTTGTGGATAAAGTATACCTGTCCCGCCGTTTCCGGGAAAACACGCTGTTTTTAAATGCTATGCAGTCCTTTGTCCGGGATTACATGGCGCGTTATGACGCCTTTGAGATTTACACCCCTATCCTGCGGCACAGGATGCGCCTGTTCGCCCGCAGCCGTGTGCTTTACGCCTTAAACGCGTACGCACGTTTGATCCGTGTTTACCTGTGCCGCCTGCTGAAAAAAGACGCCTATGCAGATGGTCACGGAATTTGATACAGAAAGGAAACAATAACTATGAAAATTATTGGTATGATCCCTGCGCGGGGAGGTTCTTCCCGCTTCAATATGAAACCTTTAGCTCAGATTTGCGGCAAGCCCATGCTGTACTGGGTGTGGAAACATTCTAAGGAAGTTACGCGCTTCGAGGAAGTATATGTGGCTACTGACAACGAGGAAATCAAGGCCGTGGCAGAGGGTTTTGGTGCAAAGGTCATTATGACCTCCCCTGACTGTGAAACCGCTACCGAACGTCTTTGGGAAGTATCCCACAAGGTGGATGCCGACCTTTATGTAATGGTTAACGGCGATGAGCCTTTGGTCATGGCAGAGGATATCGTTAAGTGCATCCCCTCCGCCATTCCCGCCGACGGCTTCTATGTGTCCAATCTGATGACCGACTTCTCCAATCCCGTGGAAGTGGTTGACCCCACCAACCTGAAAATCGTAACCAATAAAGACGGCATTTGTCTGTTTATTTCCCGCGCCCCCATTCCCTTCCCCAAGGGAGAAATGAACTACGCCTACCAGAAATTCGTAGGCGTGGGCGCTTTCACCCGCAATGCGCTGGAATACTACCACGCCACTCCCCGCGGTCCTGTGGAGAAAATCGAAGAAAACGATTCCTTCCGCTTCATTGAAAACCGGAAAGATTGCTATTACATTAACGCCCACTGCAAGACCTTGTCCGTGGATACCCCCAAGGATCGGGTGCAGGTTGAGCGCTATATGCTGGAAAACGGCCTTGCTTAAGCCGTAGAAAGGACGTTCTATGTTCCAACTCATTGCCGGCCCCTGTGTGATTGAATCTGAGGAGATGGTGCTGTCCATCGCCGCCGAAATGAAGAAAATTACCGATGAACTGGGTATCCCCTACACCTTCAAAGCCTCTTTCGATAAGGCCAACCGGACATCTATTTCCGGTTTTCGCGGCCCGGGCATTGAAGAAGGTCTGAAGATTCTGCAAAAGGTGAAGAACACTTACAGACTTCCCATTTGCACCGACATTCACGAGCCCTGGCAGGCTGCCCCTGCCGGCGAAGTGGCAGATATTCTGCAGATTCCGGCATTTTTATGCCGTCAGACAGATCTTCTGGTGGCCGCCGCCAAGACAGGAAAGTGTATCAACATCAAAAAAGCGCAGTTCTTGGCAGCGTGGGATATGAAAAACTGTCTGAACAAGGTGCGTCAGTCCGGCAATGACAATGTGATGCTGTGCGAACGGGGAACCAGCTTTGGCTACAACACCTTGGTGGTGGATATGACCGGTCTGCGGGTTATGAAGGATATGGGTGTGCCTGTGATTTTTGATGCCACCCACAGCGTCCAAAAGCCCGGCGGCAACGGTACCAGTACCGGCGGTAACCGGGAATACGTGGAGTACCTGGCAAAAGCGGCGATTGCCGTTGGCGCAGACGGTTTGTTTATGGAGACGCACCCCGATCCCGACAACGCCAAGTCCGACGGTCCCAATATGGTTCCGCTGGGTCAGATGCGGGAGCTGTTAATAAAATTGCAAAAAGTATACGATGCTGTACAATAAAAAGAGGTTATCATGAATACATCATTGGATGTTCTGGCAGAGGCCAGATCCGTATTTGATAAGGAAATTGAGGCTTTGGAAAAGACCAAGGCTGCCTTGGGACCCGATTTTGAAAAATTGGCCGAGCTGATTCTGACCTGCCGGGGCAAGGTAATCCTGACCGGTATGGGCAAACCCGGTCACATTGGCACAAAAATTGCGGCAACCTTGGCAAGCTTGGGTACTCCCAGTTTCTTTATGCATCCCGGCGAAGCAATGCACGGCGATTTGGGTATGGTGGAAAGCAAAGACGTGGTGATTCTGATGAGTTACAGCGGTGAAAGCGAAGAAGTGACCCGGCTTTTACCGGTTCTGCAGGAAATCGGCTGCACCACCGTCGCCATCACCGGCAAACCCAAGTCCACCCTTGCCAAGGAATGTATGTACCGCTATATCTTCCCGGAATTTGAAGAAGCCTGCTATATGCATCTTGCTCCCACTTCCAGTACCACAGCGCTGCTGGTATTGGGCGATGCTCTGGCGTTGGTGGTATCCCGCGCAAAAAATTACACCAAAGAAGATTTTGGTCTGCATCACCCTGCCGGCGCATTGGGTAAAAAGCTTCTGGTAAGAGTCAGCGATGTTATGCACAGCGGTAAGGATAACGCAGTAATCTCCGAGGGCAGCAGTCTGCGCAGCGCCATTGTGGAAATGAGTGCCAAGGGACTGAGTATGGTCACAATCGTAGATTGTGACAACAGGCTCAAGGGCATCATCACAGACGGTGACCTGCGGCGAATGCTGGAAAGAGGCGTGGATGTTTACAACGAAAGCATTGACTGCGTTATGACCAAAAATCCCAAGTGGATTGACAGCCGGGAAATGGCGGTCAATGCCTTACAGTATATGAGCGATCTGCGTATCACCAATATGCCTGTGCTGGATGCACAGAAAAAGGTTGTTGGCTCTATCCTGATGCAGGATATTTTTAAGGCAGGTATTGTACGATGAAGATTAAAATGCTGGTTATGGATGTGGACGGCACTATGACCGACGGCCACATCTACTTTGGCGCAGAAGGCGAGGTAATGAAAGCCTTTCACGTCCAGGACGGATACGCCATCGCCCACATCCTACCCGGAAAGGGCGTTGTGCCTGTTATTATTACCGGCCGCAGCTCTCAAATTGTTGAACGCAGAGCCGCGGATTTAAAAATTAAACATCTGCATCAGGGCGTTATGGATAAGCTTTCCAAGCTGAAAGAAGTAGCCGCATCGCTGGGTATTTCTGCTGCGGAGATTGCCTATATCGGTGATGACATCAACGATATGGAATGTATTCGCTATTGCGGCTATACCGCCTGTCCTGCGGATGCCTTGCCCGCAGTCCGTGAGGCTGTCGACTATGTTTGTACCCGAAATGGCGGTCGCGGCGCGGTAAGAGAGTTCATTGACAGATTTCTAGGAGAAGAAGAATGAAGAAAATTATGCTGGTCTTCGGAACACGTCCTGAAGCAATCAAAATGTGTCCGTTGGTAAACGAATTGAAAACCAGAAAGAATACGCAGACCATTGTCTGTGTAACCGGTCAGCACCGGCAAATGCTGGATCAGGTTTTGCAGGCATTCCACGTAGAACCGGACTATGACCTGTCCATTATGAAGGACAAGCAGACCCTTTTTGACATCACCACAAACATTCTGAACCGGATCAAAGAGGTTCTGGAGGAAGTTCGTCCGGATGTGGTTTTGGTTCACGGTGATACTTCCACGACCTTTGTTACCGCCCTCGCCTGCTTCTATCTGCAGATTCCTGTGGGGCATGTGGAGGCCGGCCTTCGTACTTACAATATCTTCTCCCCCTATCCCGAAGAATTTAACCGACAGGCAGTGGGTATTGTCAGTCAGTATAACTTCGCGCCTACGGAGCTTTCCAAGCAAAATCTGCTGAATGAAGGAAAAAATCCGGACAGCATCTATGTGACCGGCAACACTGCGATTGATGCCCTGAAAACGACGGTTCGGAAGGATTATTCCCATCCGGAATTGGACTGGGCCGCTGGCAGCCGGCTGATTATGATTACCGCCCACCGTCGGGAAAATCTGGGAGAGCCTATGAAAAATATGTTCCGCGCCATTCGCCGGTGTATGGATGAGCATCCCGATTTGAAGGCAATCTATCCCATACACATGAATCCTGTGGTCCGCCAGACGGCCGATGAGATTCTTGGCGGCGACGACCGTATTCGCATTATCGAACCGTTAGAGGTATTGGATTTTCACAATTTCCTTGCCCGCAGCTATCTGATTCTCACCGACTCCGGCGGTATTCAGGAGGAGGCTCCCAGTCTGGGAAAACCGGTGTTGGTCATGCGCGATACCACAGAACGGCCTGAGGGAATTGCCGCCGGCACGTTGAAGCTGGTTGGCACAGATGAAGAGGTCATTTACCGCCACTTTAAGGAGCTTTTGGAAAATCCGGAAGAATACGCAAAAATGAGCAACGCCAGCAATCCCTACGGTGACGGCTATGCCTGTAAGCGGATTGCCGATATTTTAACACGGTGATTACTATGAAACAGATATTAAGCGCTTTGGTTAGGTGGTTTTACTGCCTGGATATTACAGATGCAATTTTGCTCTACGCGCTGGCTGTTTTTGTTTTCCTGCTCCTGAAGGAGCACTCCGGAAAACGGCTGTGGTGGAAAATTGCTGTAGGATGTATTTGGATAATCTGGATGTGCGCGGTGGCTTATGCCACTTTAGGAAACCGTTCCGTTGCCAACACCGGCGCTCACAAGCTTATCCCCTTCCATTCCTATTGGGAGGTCCTGAATGGGGGCAACATAGAAATTCTGCGCAGTAACCTGATGAATTTGCTGCTGTTCTTCCCGGCAGGTCTGCTCACCGCTTCCCTGCTCCCCAATCTTTGGAAGCGCTGGCAGAAGTTACTGACCCTGGTTGTTTTCTTTGTAATCATCAGTATTCTGATTGAATATTTGCAGTACGCGTGGGTATTGGGATGTGTAGAAATGGATGACATTATCCATAATACCTTAGGCGCGGTTCTGGGTGGACTGATCAGCACTGTCCATTTAAACCTTCTGAAAAAATCCTAGGGAACAGTTTTTTGCAAAACAAATCGGCCGCCCAAGTGTCTGAAGGACGCTTGGG
>JAZUOF010000023.1:0-10329 GCA_045604565.1 Faecousia sp. | reverse complement strand
GTGAATTACGCGGCGATTAAAAACTGCGATATTGCCAACGGTCCGGGCGTCCGTGTGAGCCTGTTTGTTTCCGGCTGTACCCATCGTTGCAAGGGCTGTTTCAACGAGATAGCCTGGGATTTTGCCTACGGTCAGCCATTTACCGGACAGACGGTTGAGGAAATCCTGGAATTACTTTCCCCGGACTATATCAAAGGTCTGACCCTTTTGGGCGGCGAACCCTTTGAGCCGCAGAACCAGCGGCCTGTGGTGGAGCTTTTGCGCCGGGTGAAGGCCAAATACCCGAATAAAACCGTATGGGCCTTTTCCGGCTACCTGTTCGACCGGGACTTGCTGTCCGGCCGGCTGGCCGACCCGGCGGTAATCCGGGAGTACTTACAGTATGTTGACGTGCTGGTGGATGGTCCGTTTGTGGAAAGCCTGAAGGACCTGACCCTGCGTTTTCGCGGTTCATCCAATCAAAGGATTATTGATGTTCCTGCGTCCCTGGCGGCCAATCAGATAGTGCTGTGGAAGGATTGGCAGGCAGATCAGAGAGGTGGAAAGCTATGCAAACCGTAAAAGTGAAAAAATTAAAGGACGGCGCGATCCTTCCCACATACGGTTCTCAGGAGGCGGCGGGCGCAGATCTGTACGCCTGCTTGCGGGAGGATGTGACCATTCTGCCCGGACAGACGGCATTTATTCCCACAGGTCTGGCTATGGAAATTCCCAAAGGGTATGCCGGACTGATTTATGCCCGCAGCGGTCTGGCCTGTAAAAGCGGCCTTGCCCCTGCCAATAAGGTGGGCGTCATTGACAGTGACTACCGGGGAGAATTTATCGTGGCTTTGCACAATCACGGACAGGAGATCCGAACCGTCAGCCACGCAGAGCGGATTGCTCAGCTTGTAATTACCCCTGTGCTGACCCCATCTTTCTGCGCCGTGGAGGACCTGAGCGATACCAAACGCAGCGATGCGGGATTTGGCTCAACAGGAAAATAAAACCCATAAACGCAAGCGCCCCAATTTATGCTGTTTGCACAAATTGGGGGTCTTTTCAATACATTGGGAGCGCGATACGCGCAGGTTTAGTAGTACAGCAGGTCAGAGTAAGTGGGATATGGCCAGTAGGACTTGTCGGTAAGGGCCTCCAGGGTATCTGCGTCCTGCCGCAGGCTTGCCATGCCGGCAACAATCACATCCTGACAGTAACGAATGGCTTTCTGCGCGTCATCAGGGATATGATTCAAATCCTTTTGAAGCTGTATGCACTTGGCGTACAGGGAATCCGAGGTGTTAGACAGCCGGAAAATCAAATCCGATTCCGCATTGTGGCCAGCGTTGCAGAATGCTTTCAGCTTAACTGTTTCGCACAGGCTCTTGGTGTAGGCAAGGGCGGCGGGGAGAATCTGATGCAGCACCATATCCACGCTGGTACGCGCTTCAATACTGACAATTTTCCGGTAGGCGTCCATGTGAATCTCGTGACGGGCGCGGAATTCTGCTTCTGTGAAAATGCCATGTTTGGTAACCAGAGCGATATTTTTGGGACTTGCGTAGGCAGAAAGGGCATCGGCAGTGGATGGCAGATTGCTTAACCCACGTTTTTGAGCTTCCTGCTTCCACTCCTCGGAATAACCGTTTCCGTTAAAGATAATGCGCTGATGTTCTGTCAGAGCCTTACAGACAAGCTGCTGCAGAGCCATATCGAAATCCTCTGCCTTCTCCAGCTCATCGGCAAACTTGCTCAGCTCCTCAGCCATAATGGTGTTCAGAGCGATATTCGGACCGGCCACAGACTGGGAAGAACCCACCATACGCAGTTCAAATTTGTTGCCGGTGAAGGCAAGGGGAGAAGTCCGGTTGCGGTCGGTGGTATCCTTGGGAATGGCAGGAAGAACATCCACGCCGATTCGCATCAAGCTCTTTTCCGGTTCGGTATAGTTGGTGCCGCTGATAATGGACTGGACGATAGAGTTCAGCTCATCGCCCAGGAAAATGGACAAAATGGCAGGTGGAGCTTCGCAGGCGCCCAGGCGGTGATCATTGCCGGCGCTGGCAACGGTACTGCGAAGAAATTCCTGATATTCGTCAATACCCTGAACAAAAGCCGCCAAAAATACCAGGAACTGGGCGTTTTGGCTGGGGGTTTTTCCGGGACTAAACAGATTTCTTCCGGTGTCGGTGGACAAAGACCAGTTGTTGTGCTTTCCGGAGCCGTTTACGCCGTTAAAAGGCTTTTCGTGGAACAGGCACACCAGGTCGTGCTTGGCAGCGCACTTTTTCATAACCTGCATTACCAGCTGATTGGCGTCACAGGCGTTATTTACGTCCGTATAAATGGGCGCAAGCTCGTGCTGACAGGGCGCTGCCTCGTTGTGCTTGGTTTTGGACAGGATGCCAAGCCGCCAAAGCTGTTCATCCAAGTCCTTCATAAAGGTGGAAACACGGGTACGGATGGTGCCGAAATAATGGTCATCCAGTTCCTGACCCTTGGGAGGCGGCGCGCCAAAGAGCGTTCTGCCGGTCAGCCGCAGGTCCTCCCGCTGAGCGTACATACTTTTTGGCAAAAGGAAATATTCCTGCTCTGCGCCAACGCAGGATATTACCCGCTTTGTTTTCCGGTCACCAAACAGCCGGAGAATCCGCAGAGCCTCCCGGGAGACTTCGTCAATGGAACGCAGAAGGGGCGTGTTCTTATCCAGCGCCGCGCCGGTATAGGAGAAGAAGCAGGTGGGGATGTACAGACTGCCGTCCCGGACAAATGCAAAGGAAGTGGGATCCCACGCAGTATAACCCCGGGCCTCAAAGGTAGCCCGCAGGCCGCCGGAGGGGAAGGAAGAGGCATCCGGTTCACCCTGTACCAGGGCGCTGCCGGAGAAGGACATAATTACCTTTCCGCCGGGCGCGGCTTCAATAAAGGAGTCGTGCTTCTCGGCGGTGATACCGGTCATTGGCTGAAACCAGTGAGTATAATGGGTCGCACCCTTTTCGATGGCCCAAATCTTCATTGCCTCGGCAATTTCGTTGGCGGCTTCAAGATCCAGGGGCGTACCGGTCTCAATGCACTGCCTCCAGGCACTGTAAACAGAAGGATTCAGACGTTGCTGCATCATAGCCTCGTTAAAAACGTCGCTGCCAAAAATTTCCGGGACATTGATGAATTCGTCCACAATATCGCTCCTTTCCGTGTCAGTAAACTATCACAGTTCATTTTATTCCACCGTAACAAAAAATGCAAGGCGGAAAAATGTATAATTTTATTCTGCCGGTATGCCGGCTTCTGTACAATGGCAACAAAGTAAAAAAATAAGGAAAAAATCCAGGCAAGGCAAGTTGCAAAAAAAGGAAAATGCGTATATAATAGCGAAAACGGGAAGCGAGGATGATTTATATGCCTACTTACGCATCTATGACGACGGAAGAATTGAAGCAGCAAATGGCGATCGTGCAGGAGCGCTACGCCCGGTGCAAGGCGCAGGGTTTGAACCTGAATATGTCCAGAGGCAAGCCGGCCAGACAGCAGCTGGACGCGGTCAGTGACCTTCTGGAAACGGTGACCGACGGCCAATCCTGCATAGATGGGGGAATAGACACCCGCAATTACGGCGAACTGCTGGGGATTCCCAGCGCCCGGGCATACTGGGCAGATATGCTCAGCTGCAAACCGGAACAGGTTTTTGTAGGCAATGTTTCCAGCTTGAATTTGATGTTTGATATTATTTCCCGGGCCTATACCCACGGCCTGCGCCACAGTCCCCGTCCCTGGTGCAAGGAAGACGGCGTAAAATTTCTCTGCCCCAGTCCCGGCTATGACCGGCATTTCCGTATCACAGAGTTCTTTGGCGCGCAGCTCATCACTGTGCCGATGACCTCCGGCGGACCGGATATGGATTTGGTGGAGGAACTGGTAAAAGACCCCAAGGTGAAGGGCATTTGGTGCGTGCCAAAATACTCCAACCCCGACGGTATTATTTATTCCGAAAAGACGGTGAAGCGGTTTGCGCATCTAAAGCCTGCCGCGCCGGATTTTGCCATTATGTGGGATAACGCTTATTGCGTCCACGAATTTGAGGGGGATTATGTTCCGTTTCCCAGTCTGGTGACCCTGTGCGAACAGGCGGGCAACCCGGATATGGTCTATGAATTTGCCTCAACCTCCAAAATCACCTTTGCCGGCGGCGGTATTTCCGCCATGGCAACCTCAGAAGCCAACATCGCCTATTTTTCCAAGCTGTTCAGCGTACAAATGATTTCCAATGATAAGGTGAATCAGCTTCGCCATGTCCGCTATCTGAAGGATAAGGTCCACACTATTGAGATTATGAAGCGTCACGCCGGTGTGATGGCGCCCAAGTTCCGGCTGGTGCTGGATACGCTGGACCGTGAGATTGCTCCATGGGGATTTGCCCAATGGAACAAGCCGAAGGGCGGCTATTTTGTCAGCCTGAATACTATGCACGGTACGGCCAAGCGGGCTTTGGCCCTGTGCAAGGAGGCGGGCGTGGAAATGACCGCTGCCGGTGCGACCTATCCCTATGGCATTGATCCTTCCGACAGTAATATCCGGATTGCACCCAGTCTGCCCCCTGTGGAAGAACTGGAAAAGGCAATGGATGTGTTTGTTACCTGCCTGAAAATGGCAGCATTGGAAAAACTGCTGAATCCCTGACCGGAAAGGAGCCTTCCTATGTCAGACCCCAAACAGCTATATTATGAAAAACGCGGGAATATTTTGGTAAAGAACTTGAAAAACCGACATTTTGATGCCTATTATTGTCCGGATCGGGAATCGGCATTGCGCCAGGCCTTGGCGCTGATTCCTGAGGGCAGCACCGTAGGGTGGGGCGGAGCCATGTCCGCCCAGCAGATTGGCTTGATGGATGCGGTAAAAAATGGAAATTACCGCCCCATTGACCGCGCTGCCTGCGCTACTGCGGAGGAGCGGGCGCAGGCGGAACGGGCGTGTATGTTCTGCGATGTCTTTCTGACCGGCGCGAACGGAATCAGTATGGATGGCCAAATGGTCAATATTGACGGCACGGGAAACCGGGTGGCCGCAACCATCTTCGGTCCTGCCACAGTTCTGGTGATTGCGGGAATGAACAAGGTGGAAGATGACCTGGAATCTGCCCTCCGCCGGGCAAGAACCGTTGCGGCCCCTGCCAACCAACAGCGCTTTCAGAAAAAAGTCCCGTGTTCCGCTACCGGTATTTGCGCCGATTGCAAGGAAGAGGAATGTATTTGCAACCAAATCGTGATTACCCGTCATTGTCGTCCGGCAGGACGTATAAAATGGATACTTGTGGGCGAGGATTTAGGCCTGTAACAAGTGCTTGTACAAGGACGTGACGATAATGATTCAAAAATGCAAGGAGCTGTTCCGTGCCCATAAAGAGCTGATTCTTTATGTGTTCTTCGGAGGCTTGACCACTCTTGTCAACTATGCAGTCTTTTTCCCCATGGATATGTGCCACATTGACGTGGCAATCAGCAATGTGGTTGCTTGGGCGGTGTCGGTAACCGTCGCCTTCCTGACCAACAAGCAGTTTGTGTTTGAAAGCCGTGACTGGTCTGCCCGCATCCTGTTTCCGGAGCTTGCAAAATTTGTTGGCTGCCGGGTTGGCTCCGTGGTCGTGGAAACGCTTTTCCTGGTGCTGACGGTCAAAGTTCTGCAATGGCACAGCGGCCTGATGAAAATTCTGATCAGCATTGCGGTGGTGCTGCTCAACTACATTGGCAGTAAACTTCTGTTTCGACATAAAAAAGAGGGCTAGGCCCTCTTTTTTTATCGAATTTACAATTATTTTGTTTTCTTTCTAACGGAAGTGTGCTACGATAGTGACACAATAAAAATGAGGTGACGCATATGGCGTTTGTAGAATTTCAAAACGTAGGCAAGACCTACTATATGGGTCAAGTGGAGATTCAAGCCCTTCACGATGCCAGCTTTACCATTGAAAAGGGAGAGCTTGTGGTGATTGTCGGACCCTCCGGCGCAGGGAAAACGACCCTTTTAAATATTTTGGGCGGCATGGACAGCCTCTCCCAGGGCAAGGTTTACCTGGATGGCGTGGAAGTATCTGCAATGAACAAGAAAATGCTGACCCAGTACCGCCGTCACGATGTTGGTTTCGTATTCCAGTTTTACAATCTGGTGGGCAACCTGACGGCATTGGAAAATGTGGAGCTTGCCAATCAGATTTGCAGGGAACCGCTGGATGCTGTCCAGATTATGAAGGACGTGGGACTGGAAGAACGGATGAAAAACTTTCCCAGTCAGCTCTCCGGCGGCGAACAGCAGCGCGTGGCTATTGCCCGCGCGCTGGCGAAAAACCCCAAGCTTTTGCTTTGTGATGAACCCACCGGCGCGTTGGATTATCAGACCGGCAAGGCGATTTTGAAGCTTTTGCAGCAGACCGGCCGGCAGACCGGTATGACCGTTGTCATCATCACCCATAACAGCGCGCTGACTGCCATGGCAGACCGGGTTATCCGGGTGAAAAACGGCACTGTGGTGTCCGAAACAATCAATGAAAATCCCCAAAATGTAGCGGAGATTGAATGGTAATGAAGAAAAACATTATGCGCAAAAACCTCACCAGGTCCATTTGCCGCTCCATCACCCGGTACATAGCGATTGTGGCGATTATTGCGTTGGGCGCAGGCTTGTTTGTGGGTCTTTTGGCTACGAAAACCGATATGGTTGCCACCGGCCAAAGCTTCATGGACTCCCAAAATATGTTTGACCTGCGGTTGCTCAATTCCTATGGCTGGACACAGGAACAGCTGGAAAAAATCCGGGCATTTTCCGGTGTGGTGGATGCAGAAGGGGTCATTATGCTCGATGCGGTTGGCTCCACGGATAAAGATGGCGCGGAAAAGGTGTACCAGCTATACGCCCTTCCGGAATCGGTGGATAAGCCTTTGCTACTGGGCGGACGGATGCCGGCGCAGCCGGGGGAGTGCTTGCTGGACGGACACTTTGCCACAGACGCGATTCTGGGCACAAAACTGTATATCTCTGCCTCCAATGAGAAGGATACTTTAGAAAGCCTGACCGTTACGGAATTTACCGTGGTGGGTTATGTCAGTACGCCTCTTTTTATGGATATGACCCGTGGTACAACCACTTTGGGCGATGGCTCAGTTTCTGCCTATGTGTATCTGCCCCGGGAAGCATTTAACGTGGACTATTATACCGGTATCCACGTAACCGTTGCTGGGGAATATAGGGTTTACACCCAGGAGTACGACGACGCGATGGAACATGCAGCCGAGGAGATGGAACCGAAGCTGCTTCCTTTGGCGCAGCAGCGGTATGACCGGCTCCGGCAGGATACCCAAAAGGCTTACGACGAGGGAATCGTCACTTACGAAGAAGCGCTGCAGGAATACCGGGATGGAAAGGCTCAGGCGGAACAGGAATTGTCCGACGCCCTGAAAAAACTCCAGGAAGGCCAAAAAGAGCTTGCCGATCACGAAGCCAGCCTGAAGGACGCCCAGAAACAGATTTCTGCGGCGTGGGCGGAAATTCGGGAGAATCAAAAGCTTTTGACGGAATCCCGTGAGACTTTGGAGCAAACAAAGGCGCAGACCTACGCGCCTTTGGAACAAAGCAGGGCGGAGCTGGATGAAGCCTATGAATCCGCGATGCCGCAACTGACCGATTTGAACGAACGGATTGCGGCTGTGGATGGGCAGATAGCCCAATGGAATACCCAGATAGAGCCTTTGCAGACCGCACTGGCGGAAACAGAGGCCAATATCCTCCGGCTCAATGCCACCGTAGCATCCCTGGATGTGCAAATTGCAGCAATCCAGGCGGCATTGGACGGGGCGCAGGACAACCCCTTCGTTTCGGAAGAGGACGTCACGCAGTGGAATCAGCGTTTATCCCAGCTTCAGGCGGAGAGGGAAGATGCCGTCCATTCTCTCAGCGCCTATACTTCCCAACGGGATGCGTACAGCGCCCAGCTGCAGCCGTTATACAGCCAGCGTCAGCCGTTGCTGCAGGAAAAGGCGGAGCTGGAACTTCAGCGAGCGCCTTTGGAGGTGACGGTCCAGGGTATTCAAAGCGGCTACGCGGCCTTGGACACATTAAAGGCCCAGGCAGACAGTCGGTTTGCGGAAGCAGAAGCAGAGCTGACGGCGGGAGAACAGCAGCTTGCCGCGGCGGTTGCGGAGCTGAACCGGACGGAGCAAGAGGTGAATTCCGGACTTACAGCGCTGGAGGATGGAAAGCTGACCCTTCAGCAGAACTGGAAAGAATATGATGAGGCGCTGGCAGAGGCAGAGCAGAAATTTGCAGATGCGGAACGGGAGCTTGCTGACGGCAAAGCGGAGCTGGACGAAGCGAAAGAGTTTCTGGAAACCCTGGCTGAGCCCAAGGTCTATATTCTTGACCGGAATACCAATGTCGGCTATTTGGCGGTAGACAGCAACTCCAATATTGTAGCAGGCGTATCCCGGGTATTTCCCGTATTTTTCCTGCTGGTGGCGGCTTTGGTGTGCATTACCACGATGACAAGAATGGTGGAAGAAGAGCGCACCCAAATCGGCACGTTGAAGGCGCTGGGATACAGCAACGGAAAAATTATCAGCAAATATCTTCTGTATGCCGGCAGCGCCGCCGTACTGGGTTGCGGACTGGGCGTGTTGGTGGGCAGTGTGGTGTTTCCCTGTATTTTATGGACGGCGTACAATTTGATTTTGTCCCTGAGGCCGGAGCTGGAGATTGTGTTCGACATTCCTCTGTGCGTGGCAGTCACCGCGGCGTATACGTTGGTGGTGTGCGCGGTGACCTGGTGCTGCTGCCGAATGTCCCTGCGGGAGGTCCCCGCAGAGCTGATACGGCCCAAGCCTCCCACCTCCGGCAGAAAGATTCTGATGGAGTATCTGCCGTTCTGGGAAAAAATCAGCTTTTTGAACAAGGTGATGATTCGCAATATTTTCCGCTACCGCCAGCGTTTGCTGATGATGCTTGTGGGCATCGGAGGCTGTACCGCGCTGCTGGTTACCGGATTTGGCATCGGCGACTCCATTGTGGATATTGTTTCCTTCCAGTTTGAAGAAGTGACATTGTATGATATCCAGGTGCAGTTTGACGGCGGCAGAACGGAAGAACAAATGGCCCAGTTCCGGAAAGAAATGCGCGGGGAAATAGCAGACCTGGCCTTTGCGCACCAGTCCAGCATTGAATTGGACTTTGGCGACGGTACAAAGAGTGTGTATATGATTTCCACCGGAGACGATATGACCGGCTTCTTTGATTTCCACTGCGGTCAGGAGCCTTTGGCTATGCCGGGCGTAGGCGAAGCGCTGATTTCTGCCGGCGTTGCCGAGGCGATGGGCATTACTCCCGGAGATTCGGTACGTATCCGCAATTCGGATATGCAGGGAATGGATTTGACGGTATCCGGTGTGTTTGATAACCACGTGTATAACTATGTGTTTGTGCATCCTCAGTCTGTCATTGGACAGTGGGGGAGCGCCCCGGAGTTCCAGCTTGCGTACGTGAATGTGGACCGGGACAGCGACCCACATAGTGTCAGCGCCGAGCTTTGGGAAGCGTCGGATGTGATGTCTGTGATGGTCAACCAGGACCTGGCAGATCAGGTGGGTTCTATGCTCCAGGCGATGAACCTGGTGGTTGCCACGGTGGTGGTATGCGCCGGACTTTTGGCAATCATTGTCATTTATAATTTGACCAACATCAATATCAACGAACGGCTGCGGGAAATTGCCACCATTAAGGTGCTGGGATTTACCGCTTTTGAATCTGCGGCCTATGTGTTTAAGGAAAATCTGATTTTGTCCGTTGTGGGCGCGGCCTTAGGACTGATCGGCGGCAAACTCCTTTTGGATTTTGTTATGAGCCAGATTAAAATTGATATGGTCTGGTTCCTGGCGCGGGTGCTGCCAACGTCACTGATTTGGTCGGTACTTATCACCGTTTCTATGGCTGTGCTGGTAGACGTTATCCTGTATTTCAAACTGGATAAGATTAACATGGCCGAGGCGCTGAAGCCTGTGGAATAAAAGTGGAGAGAGGCACTTGACAAAGAAGTTGCCTCTCTCTGCTTTTTATGAAACCCATTTTCCGTAAAGTTGCCCCATGCTGTTATCTTGCAGAGAATTGGTTTTATGCATAGAAAAGCAAAAATACCCCTTGAATATTCATTTATTCTGTGATATTATGCATTTTGACGGTGCAGTATCCTAGTCAGAGTGACCGGTTCCCAGGGAGGGCCTAAAAATCCTATGCAGGGCATATCGATGGGGTCCGTGGTGCCAGCTTTTTACGCCCCGTTTTGGCTGGAGTCGGATCGGAGCCATGGCGTTC
>JAZUOF010000022.1:0-2379 GCA_045604565.1 Faecousia sp. | reverse complement strand
AGTTTGGCTATTGCACGGTATTTGTTCCCAGAGCATATTGCAATTGTTCCTTGCCCGGCAAATGATTGCAATACGAGACGAGAGAATTGGATGAATACGCCCGTGGGAATTGAGCGGGCAAAAGGTGAGGCAATGAACATTGTTAGATGTGTGATTAATGGTGTTATTCCGGACTTCGAAATATAATCGTGCACTATTCCGATTTATTGAGTTGTTATTGCCTGATATAGACCGCCCTCCGTCGATATGAAGGGCGGTTTGCTATGCTCAAAATCAGAAGAAAAGGGAAACGTGATTTTGCGAATTGCAGAGCATTTGCGGCTGTGATATAATCAATCTAAAGAAATGAATTTGGAATCTGAGGTGAATGAAATGGAGTTTTGCCCTCTTTGCAGAAATCACTGCCCGTTGGATAATCCCAACTGTCCGGATGTTATGAATCGAGAGTTCCGGGACTATCTGGAGGTAAAAAAGGAGCAAGCAAAAAATCAGTGCAATATTTGTGATAAGCAATGTTCGTATGATAATCTTCAGTGCGAAGAAGGAAAATTGATCGCACAAATCAAAGGGATCGTTCCGCGGGATGAATAATCAGGAAACACCCAGACCTCGCTTCAGCGGGGTCTTTTTTCTTGGAGGGATCAAGCCAGTATCGCTTCAATGATATTGTCCACTTCGGGCCAGGCCAGAATACATGCACACAGTCCGAATTGTCCTGCAATATGGATCTTTTTCCGGATGGAGGCAGCGTTGTCAAACATCACAAAATGGGCGCCGCTTTGACGTGACATGTATGTAAAGTAATGGGCACATAATTCATCGGAAAAGAAGATCGATGCACCGCGCGACTGAATGCGCCGTTCCAGTTCCTCACGAGTCAAAGGTGTTCCGCATCCATTGGGGGCAGGCAGAGTAAAATCTTCTGCCGTGCGCTGTATGCCCAGAGCCACGTGATTGGCCCCAAAGCGCTCTACGGCTTCTGTTATGCGTTTGTTCAGAGAGCCGCCTGACAGGGCAGAGGGGATTATGACCCGCGCATGCTCGGAGACGCCGCCGTATTGTTCTGTGACATACAAAGGCCAGCCACGCCGCATGAGAAGGCTGCCGAGCTTGTTTATGATCTGACAAAGGAGCGGTTCTTGATTGCCTTCAAAGTCAAGAATAACGCCGTCAAACGCGCGGGCAGTGCACTCGCGGATGACCTGCTGACAAAAAGCATTTGTATCGGTGCGGCCATTGAAGCCGCTTCCGTCAATGACCATCAGCCCGCCTCGAAGATTGATTGGGATATTGGCCCGCAGAAGATATCCGCCGGGCCCGATTCGATAAGCCATATGTCCAACAGGAAGGCCGTATGCTGATGCTGCCTGAGCTGAAGCCGGCGGCGAGGTCATAATCAGTCTGGTTTGTCCCGGCATGATGGTTCCCCCTTGCTCTCAAGTTGTTGAAATGATATAATTTACTGTATGCTTCTAAAAGATGAAATATGAGAAGGGGTGAGTAAGTGGGTTTTTCGTTTAAAGCAGACTGGGTCTGTGACAGCATTTTTGATTTAAGTGGTTCGATGCTGGCAGAAAAGGGAATCACCCTGCTGCTGGCCGATTTGGATAATACTCTGGTGCCTTATGGCGTTCCTGTTCCGACGGATGAAGTTCGTGCATGGAATGAAACATTGAAGGAAGCCGGTGTGACCCTGTTTGTTTTGTCGAATAATCGTCATGCAGACCGCCCCCGTATCTTCTGTGAGGCAATGGATATTCCGTTCATCGGACATGCAGGTAAGCCAAAGACGCCTGGCTTTAATAAGGCGATGGAGCGCATGGGTGCCAAGCCGGAACAGACTGCCATCGTGGGTGATCAGATTTTTACCGATGTTTTGGGCGGAAATCGTGCCGGCGTGACTACGATTCTGGTCAAGCCCATTCGACTGGCCGGAAATCCCGGACGATACGTCCGATACGCCGTGGAGCTGCCGTTCCGAGCACTGTCCGGACAAGGAGGAAAGCGATGAGCGCAAAATTCGGACCTGCAGGGAATTCGGAATCCTTTCCTTATAAGTCCTCTTTGGATGCTCCTGCCTGGCTGGCAGGGCTGGGGTTGGATCTGTATGAGTATCAGTGTGGTAAGGGTGTCAATATCGGCGAAGAAACTGCGCGAAAGCTGGGCGAGAAGGCTCGTCAGACCGGGATCACACTCTCTTTGCACGCACCTTATTTTATAAATCTGGCGAATCCGGATCCAGAGAGCCTGCAAAAGACCACGGGATATATCCTCTCGGCCTGCCGCGCGGCAGACTGGATCGGTGCACAGCGTGTGACGGTCCATCCCGGGGCGCTGATGAAGCGAACCAGAAGGGAAGCGCAGGACATTGCGCTGAAG
>JAZUOF010000021.1:0-26624 GCA_045604565.1 Faecousia sp. | reverse complement strand
AGCCGGAAGCCACCGAGCCGGAAGCCACCGAGCCGGAAGCCACTGAGCCGGAAGCCACCGAGCCGGAGGCAACCGAGCCGGAAGTCACTGAACCGGAAACCACGCAGCCGACTCCCACCGAGCCGGAAACCACCGAGCCGGAAACCAACGGTCTGATGGGTACGGTTATCTCCACGGACGTTCTGCGTGTACGCAGCGGTCCAGGCACCGGATATTCGGTGGTCAAGACGCTCAGACCCAAGTCCCGGGTGGAAATTCTGGAGCAAAAAACCGTTGGCTCTATGATTTGGGGCAAAACGAAGGATGGATGGGTCAGTATGACCTATGTCAGGCTGGATGAGGAGAACAAAGACTCTTCTGCGGGCAATTCTGGAACAAGCACCGAAGGCGGTAACCAACAGACCAGTACCACCGTCACCGGAACGGTTACCTGCACCAAGCTGAACATCCGTAGCGGTCCGGGTGTAAACTACAGCATTGTAGGCTTCTATACCAAAAATAAATCCGTAGCTGTTACCGAGACCAAAACCGTCGGTTCTACCACCTGGGGCAAGACCGAAAAGGGCTGGATCAGTATGGAATACCTTAAGCTGAACCAGAGCAGCACTTCCGGAAACGGAACAAGCTCCGATTCTTCTGCTGCCAATCGGAACGGTACGGTTAAATCGGACGATGTCCTGCGTATCCGCAGCGGCCCCGGCACATCCTATACCATCGTAGGCTATCTGAATCCCGGCGCGTCCGTGGTAATCCATGAGACCAAGAAGGTTGGCTCTACCACCTGGGGTAAGACCGAAAAAGGCTGGGTCAGTATGGATTACATTTCGCTCACGGCATCCGGCTCTTCCGGCGACAGCGCCAATACGGGAACCGGAAGCAACGCAGGCACGAAGGAAGAAGATTCCACTGCCACAGGTGCAACCCGTACCGGTACGGTAAAGGTGGACGGATTCCTCAATGTGCGCAGCGGCGCGGGCGTGAAATACTCGGTAAAGAGCTACTATTTTAACGGCGACAAGGTGACCATCACCGAGACGGCTACCGTAGGTACGGAGACCTGGGGCAAGACGGACAAGGGCTGGATCAGCTTGGAATATGTAGTTCTCGATCCCTTGAAGGATGAAAACGGAAATACCATTCATGTGGTCACCAAGACGGTGAACACCAGAGTTCTGAATGTCCGAAGTGGTCCGGGCACCAACTATGCCATCGTAAGTTACCTGTACGAGGGCACACAGGTGCAGATCACCGAGATTAAGACGGTGCTGGACAGTGCATGGGGCAAGATTGCCGAAGGCTGGATCAGCATGACATACCTGAAATAACCTCACAGAAAAAGAACTTTTCGACCTGCCCAAGTGTTCTTAAGGACACTTGGGCAGTTTTATTTTGCCAAATGCCGCGTGAACCAGACTTCGCCTGTGAAATAAAAAGGGCGTGTTGCCAATGGACTGCAACACGCCTTTTTCGCAAGAACATACCCGAAGGGAATATTTCGCCGGGAATCTGCGGTAATTCTTTGCCGCAACAGCCTTTTCGGGAGGGCCTTTTTTACGGAAACGAGGCAATTTTCCCGCGCTCCCGACACAATCCCCGCCGGCAAAAGAAATCCTTGCAATTTATACGGTTTTGGAATATAATAAGCTGATTGATTTTATACTTTTGTGAGGAATTTGCGGTGTATTTAAAATCTTTGGAAGTACAGGGCTTTAAATCCTTCCCGGATAAGACGCTGATCCGCTTTGGCGATGACATTACTGCCATTGTCGGTCCCAACGGTTCCGGCAAATCCAATATCTCCGATGCCATTTTGTGGGTCATGGGCGAACAGAGCACCAAAACTCTGCGTGGCGCAAAAATGGAGGACGTGATTTTCGGCGGCACCCAGAAGCGCTCTGCGGTGGGTTTTGCCGAAGCTACCCTGACCTTGGACAATGCGGACAGAGCTTTGAGCTATGATGCCGATGAGGTGATGGTCACCCGCCGGTATTACCGTTCCGGTGACAGTGAGTACTATATCAACCGCCAGTCCGCCAGACTGCGTGATATTCACGAGATGTTTATGGATACCGGTCTGGGTCGGGAGGGATACTCTAATATTGGACAGGGTCGGATTGACGAAATTCTCTCTTTGAAGAGCGCAGACCGCCGGGAAATTTTCGAGGAGGCGGCCGGTATTTCCAAGTATCGCCACCGCAAGGAAGAGACCGAGCGCAAGCTGATGCATACGCAGGACAATCTGACCCGCATCGGCGACAAGATTTCCGAGCTGGAATTACAGCTGGAGCCGTTGCGGGTGCAGTCGGAGAAGGCGAAAAAATACCTGACCCTGAAAGAAGAACTGCAGGGCGTAGAGGTAGCTGTGTGGCTGGACCGGCTGGACAAGCTCAGCGCGGATGCCAAAAAGGCGGAAGAAGACTTTACTTCTGCATCTTTTGTGCTGCAGCAGGCGCACGAGGACCTGAATAACCTGTATGCTTCCACGGAACGGATGACAGGCGAGCTCCGCCGGCGCAGCGAGGAAGTGGAGAATCTGCGTGTGCAGGCCAGTATGCTGGACGGCGCCCATCAGCAGATTGCCGGACAGATTACCGTTCTGGAAGGCAGTATCCGCAACAACGAGGAAAATATCCGGCGGAATCGGGAGGATCTGCAGGGCCAGGAGGACCGCAGCAGCGGCATCGTTACCCAAATGACCCAAACTCAGTCCCGCATTGAAGAAATTGAAAAAGAATTGGCGTCCGCTACGGAGAAGGTCAACGCCTTGCAGCAGGAGCTGACGGCTATGACGGCTTCTGCCCAGGGAATGACACGCCAGTTTATGGAATTGCGCACACAGGAAGTACGCTTGACTGCGGACTTGGCCGCAAGAGAAGCGGATCTGCGCGGTCTGGAAGCCAGCCGCCAGGAATCCGGAGACAGAAAGCGGCAGATTGCGGAAGACCTTGCCTCCGGCGCGGCCCGGGAAGAAGAAGCCGCAAAGGAACTGGAGCAGTGCCGCGGCCAGTTAAAAACCGCCCGGGAAGAAGTCACCGCCCTGACCAATGCCATCAATGGATATGTTCTGCGGCAGACCACCCGTACCAAGCGGGTGGAGGATTTGGCCGCCCAGGTGCAGCAGCAGCGCGCTGCGCTGGAGGGAATTCAGGCGAAGGCGCAGGTGTTCCGCGCAATGGAAAAGGACTATGAGGGTTACCAGAAGTCCGTCCGTCAGGTTATGCAGGAGAGCAAGCGGGGGGCGCTGCGGCATATATACGGCCCGGTTTCCCAGCTGATCCGCACCGATGACAGCTATACGGTGGCTGTGGAAATTGCGCTGGGCGCGGCGATGCAGCAGATTGTGGTGGAAAATGAACAGGATGCCAAGGCAGCCATTGCCTGGCTGAAGCGCACCGGGAACGGCCGCGCCACCTTCCTGCCGGTTTCCGTGATTCGCCCGAAGACGCTTGCGGAAAACGGCTTAGAGGATTGCGCCGGTTTTGTGGGCATTGCCTCTGACCTGGTGGAGAGCGACCGGACGTACCGCAGTGTTGTAGAAAACCTGCTGGGACGTACAATCATCGTGGAAAATATTGACTGCGCCATCTCTATGGCAAAGAAATACGCCAACCGGTTTAAGATCGTCACATTGGATGGCCAGGTGGTAAATCCCGGCGGCTCTATGACCGGGGGGTCTGTCAACAAGGAAGCCGGTATGCTCAGCCGGGCCAATGAGCTCAATAAGCTGATTGCCCGGGAGGAGTCCCTGACCCAGACACTTGCTTCGTTGGAGCAGGATTACCAGGAGGCGCGGCGCGCGGCAGATCAGGTGGAGTTCCAGCTGACCACCGCAAGAGAACAGCTTGCCGAACAGGAAAAGCTGGTTCTGACGCTGGAAGGACGGGAAAAACAGCACGAAATCTGGTTGCAGGCCATTTGCGATGCGGAAGATGCTGCCCGTCAGGAGCTATCCTCGCTGGATCGCCGTCATCAGCTGGATGACCAGCAGCAGGCGGCCATCACAGCCCAAATCGAAATTTTCACCAATCAGCTCACCCAAACCCGGCAGAGCATTGCCCTGCTGGAAAGCAGCCAGACAGATGCAGACGCCCAGGTGGCAAAGGTCACGGATAAGATGAGTGTTCTGCGGGCGGATATGGCGGCGCTGGAGGCTGAGCGCAATACGGCGGTCAGTCATATTGCCGACCTGCGCGTCCTTCAGACAGCGGCAGAGGGCGAACGGGAGAAAAAACTGTCCGATATTGATGCCATTTATGCGGATAATGCCCGCCTGACAGAGGAAATCCGCCGGCAGGAAGAACGCCGGCAGGAGAACGGGGAAAAGATTGTCCAGGTAAAGCAGGCTATGGAGAAGGCTCTGGCAGACTATGCCGCTACTGAAGCGGAGAAATCCAAGGCAGAGGGCGAAATTCAGGAAATGAACAAGTCTATTCTGTCCATGGAGCGCGCCTGCGCTCTGCTGGAGAGCAAGAAGGAGACCACAGCCATTGAGGAACGCAATACCATTGACAAGCTGTGGGATACCTACGGACTGACACCCAGTACCGCTGCCCAAAAGCGCGGACCAATAGAATCCGTTGCGGCGGCAACCCGCCGAATCGGTGAACTCAAGCGGGCAATCGGCCATTTGGGTACGCCTAACTTAGGCGCCATTGAGGAATACGCCCGTGTGAACGAACGGTATACCTACCTGGCAGAGCAGCGGGATGATGTACTTACCTCCAAAAAGGATTTGGAGGGTATTATTCGGGAGCTGACCGTGCAGATGACCGAGATTTTCGTCACGGAATTTAAGAAAATTGACGAATATTTCGGGCAAACCTTTGTGGAGATGTTTGGCGGCGGCAAGGGACAACTGGTTTTGGAAGACACAAACACACCCTTGACCTGCGGCATTGAGATTCGGGGACAGCCTCCCGGAAAGCAGCTGAAAACCATTACCCTGCTCTCCGGCGGCGAAAAGGCCTTTGTTGCCATCGCCCTGTACTTTGCCATTTTGAAGGTGCGTCCCACACCGTTCTGTATGCTGGACGAAATTGATGCGGCTCTGGATGACCGGAATGTGGAACGGTTTGCCAGCTATTTGCGTAATCTGAGCCAAAAAACCCAGTTTATTGTCATTACCCCCCGCCGTGGCACGATGGTAGCATCGGATGTTCTGTACGGAGTGCCAATGCAGGAGCAGGGAGTTTCCAAGCTTTTGCGGCTGGATTTGAATCAGATGGAGCAATATTTGGGTATTATGGAATAAATCAGGTGAAGGCGCAACCTCCACCGTCAGGAGTGACTATGGGATTTTTTGAGAAGATTCGCCAGGGACTGGCCAAAACACGGGATGCGCTGGGAACAAGTCTGAGCAACGTATTTTCCGGTTTCAGCGAAGTGGATGACGAGTTTTATGAGGAGCTGGAAGAAAGCCTGATTCTGGCAGACTTGGGGGTGGACACCGCTGTGAAGGCGGTGGGACTCCTGAAAAAGACCGTCCGGGAGCAGAAAATCAAAACTGCCGAGGAAGCAAAAACAGCTTTGAAGGACATTCTCGTGGGGATGCTGAATGTGGGCAGTCCGGAATTGGATTTGTCCAACCCGCCGGCTGTGGTGCTGGTTATCGGCGTCAACGGCGTGGGCAAAACAACGACTATCGGAAAGATTGCCCACCGGCTGACCGGAGAAGGAAAGTCGGTTATGCTGGTGGCTGCGGATACTTTCCGCGCGGCCGCCGCAGACCAGCTGGAAATCTGGGCGCAAAGAGCCGGGGCATCCATCGTCCGTCAGCACGAGGGGGCAGACCCCGCATCGGTGGTATTTGACGGCATTCGTTCCGCAAAAGCCAGGGGCGCGGATGTGATTTTGATTGATACTGCCGGCCGTCTGCACAACAAGCAGAACCTGATGAACGAGCTGGGGAAAATCAGCCGCATCGTAGAGCGCGAACTGCCCAATTCCGGCAGGGAAGTGCTTTTGGTGCTGGACGGCACGACCGGACAGAACGGCCTGATTCAGGCAAAGCAATTTAAGGAAATTGCCGGCGTAACGGCCGTCGCGCTGACCAAGCTGGACGGCACCGCCAAGGGCGGCATTGTCATTGCCGTGGCTGACGGACTGCAGCTTCCAGTGAAATTTGTGGGCGTAGGCGAACAGGCAGATGACTTGATGCCTTTCCAGGCGCAGGCGTTTGTGGATGCGCTGATTTGAGGTGCGGCTATGAAAATGGTATTGGCAAGCAAGAATCCTCATAAGTTGGAGGAAATCAGAAAAATTACGGAGAAGTTTGGCTTTGAACTGATTTTGCAGTCGGAGCTTGGCGTGGATGTGGACGTGGAGGAGACTGGCGCGACCTTTGAGGAAAATTCCTTTTTGAAGGCCGATGCGGTGATGAAGGCCACGGGTCTGCCGGCGCTGGCAGATGATTCCGGAATTGCGGTAGACGCGCTGAACGGCGAACCGGGTATTTACTCTGCCCGGTACGGCTTTGACGACAGCCTGGATGACTGGGGTCGCCTGCTTCTTTTGCTGAAAAATACGGAAGCGGTTCCTGATGGACAGCGCCAGGCGCAATTCGTTTGCGTCATTACCATGGTTACCCCCGACGGCGGGGTGATCCGCGCCCGGGGAGAGGCGCACGGTGAACTTCTGCGGCGGCCCGTAGGTGAGGGCGGCTTCGGATATGACCCGATTTTTTACTTTCCGCCTTTGGGCAAAAGCTTTGCGGAACTGACACCGGAGGAAAAGAATCAGGTGTCCCACCGGGCGGAAGCCTTAAAGGTGTTGAACGAGAAACTGATGGAGGCAGGATATGCTGACAAGTAAGGAACGCGCAGAATTGCGATCCCAGGCCAATACTCTGGATACCACTTTGATTGTGGGTAAGGGCGGCGTGACGGAGGCGGTTGTTTCCGAGGCGGAAGTCCAGCTCACAGCCAGAGAACTGGTTAAGGGTAAAGTGTTGGAAGGGGCGATGATGACCCCCAGAGAAGTATGCGATATCCTGTGCGAACAGACCGGCGCGGAAGGCGTAGCGGTCATCGGAACGAAATTTGTGATTTACCGCTTCAGTGAAAAACTGCAGGCGGAACGGAATATGGTTGGCCGGGCCAAGCGGAAAGAGGCAAGAGCGAATCCTGTCCGTAAAGGCGCGCAGGCGCGCCGCCAGGCGGCCAAGAAGGTACGCGAACAGCGCAACGCTTATTTTCGCCAGATTTCCATTGAAAAGGCGATTGAAAGAGCAAGGGAAAAGCAACTCCGGGAGGATTGATTCAGATTTTTGCCTGAATGGGGAAAATCGGGGGGGATTTTATGCAGCGCATTGGCATTTTCGGCGGAAGCTTCAATCCGCCGCATACAGGTCATATACAGGCGGCGGCCCATGCCGTGGAGGAATTGGGCCTGGATATGCTGGTGATTATGCCTGCCTGCTCTGTTCCCCATAAACCGTTCCAGGAGGAGGATCCTACCCCGGAAAAACGGCTGGAAATGCTCCGCCGGGCCTTTTCCCACCTGCCGAAAATCCTGGTCAGCGATTGGGAAATGGAAACAGGCACTTGCTATACTGCCCACACCCTGATGCAGATAAAATCCCAATACCCGGATGCAGAGTTGTATTTGTGTATGGGTGAGGATAAACTGGATTCCTTTCCCCAATGGAGAGAAAAGGAAAAAATTTTGGAAAATGCAACCCTGGCGGTGTTTCGCCGGCATAAGCACACACAACCCGTTTCCGCGGACATCCCCATCCGGTGGCTTGCCAATCCGGTTACGGACATTTCCTCTTCTCAAATCCGCAGACTGCTGGCATTTGGCTGCGCTGCGCCCTTTTTGCATCCGGAAGTGCTGGCGTACATTTGCGCGGAAGGTCTTTACGGCGCAAAAGAGGATATGCGGCAGTTGCCTATAGACAAGCTGGAACAGACGGTTGTGCGCCTTTTGAAGGCCAATCGGGTTCGCCATGTGCTGGGATGCCGGGATACGGCTGTGGAGCTTGCCCGGCGGTGGGGCGCAGAGGAAACCGATGCTGCCCGCGCCGGTCTGCTGCACGATATTACCAAGGCGCTGGACGGAGAGTTACAGCTTGTTTTATGCAGGGAATACGGCGTTCCTCTGGATGCCTTTTCCCAGCAAAATCCCAAAACCCTTCACGCCCTTACCGGCAGCCTGGTTGCGCAGCGGGTTTTTGGGGAAAATACCAACGTGGTGGAGGCTATCCGCAGCCACACCACCGGCAAGGCGGATATGACTACCTTGCAGAAAATCATCTATGTTGCCGACTATATGGAACCCAATCGGGATTTTCCCGGTGTGGAGGAGCTGCGGCAACTGGCGTTTACCGATTTGGACAGCGCTTTGAAACGGGGATTGCAGATGACCATCACTCTGCTGAAGGAGCAGGGAAGGGATGTGTCTCCGGAATCTGAGCAGGCAATCCAATGGCTGGAAAAGAACAATACTCCGGAAAGGAAGAATGTGTTATGTTAACCGCAAAAGAAGTTGCCTGGGAAGTGACTAAGGCGCTGGACAGCAAGAAAGGCAGAGATATTAAGCTCTTGAAAATTGATAAAGTCAGCAGTCTTGCGGACTATTTTCTCATTTGCACCGGCACGTCCAATACCCACGTCAAGACCCTTTGCGACTATGCTGAGTATACCCTGGAGCAGCTGGGTGAGCCTCTGCTGGGCCGGGAAGGACACCGGGGAAATTCCTGGGAGTTGCTGGACTACGGTTCCATTGTTGTCCACGTATTTACAGAGGATGCCAGAGAGTTTTACGCGCTGGAGCGCCTGTGGGCGGATGCTGAGCAGGTAGATATATCGGATATTATCATCCAAGAGTGAAAAGAGGGAAAATCATGCAGTACGATTTTACCGCCATTGAAAATAAATGGCATAAGTATTGGGAGGAAAATCACACATTTCGCACCGATGTATGGGACTTTTCCAAGCCTAAGTACTATGTGTTGGATATGTTCCCGTATCCTTCCGGCGTAGGCCTGCACGCAGGTCATCCTGAGGGTTACACCGCTACGGATATTATGTCCCGTATGAAACGGATGCAGGGATATAACGTTTTGCATCCTATGGGATACGATTCCTTTGGCCTGCCGGCAGAGCAGTATGCCGTCAGCTCCGGCAACCATCCCAACGGCTTTACCCAGGAGAATATCAAGACCTTCTCCGCGCAGCTGAAGGAGCTGGGCTTTGACTATGACTGGTCCAAAATGACTGCCACCTCCGACCCCGAGTTCTATAAATGGACCCAATGGATTTTCAAGAAGCTTTATAAGGCAGGGTATGCCAAGCGGATTGAGATGCCTGTGAACTGGTGCGAGGAGCTGGGTACGGTGCTCAGCAACGACGAGGTTGTGGACGGCAAATCCGAGCGGGGCGGTTATCCCGTAGTGAAAAAGAATATGATGCAGTGGGTCATTGACCAACCCGCCTTTGCGGAAAAGCTGCTGGAAGGTCTGGAAGAAATCGACTGGCCGGAATCCACCAAGGAAATTCAGAGGAACTGGATTGGTAAGAGCGTGGGTGTGGAAGTGGATTTCAAACTGGTGGGCGGCGGAGAGTTCTCTATCTATACCACCTGCATTGAAACCATTTACGGTATCACCTTTATGGTGCTGGCGCCCGACGGTAAGCTTGTGCAGACCTTGATGGACCGGGTGCAGAACAAAGAGCAGGTCCAGGCGTACATCGACGAAGCATTGAAAAAGAGCGATATGGACCGCACGGAGCTGAACAAGACCAAGACCGGCTGTCCTCTGGAAGGCGTCTATGCCATCAACCCGGTCAACGGCAAGGAAGTTCCCGTATTTATCGGCGACTTCGTGCTGGCAAGCTACGGTACCGGCGCAGTTATGGCAGTTCCCAGCCACGACCAGCGTGACTTCGAGTACGCCCAGGTCCACGGAATTCCTATGATTCAGGTCATCTCCGGAAGAGATGTGACACAGTGCGCCTTTGAAAAGCACGATTACCTGGGCAAGGGATGTACGCTGGTCAATTCCGAGGAGTTCACCGGAATGACGGTGGAAGAGGCGAAGGAAGCCATTACTGATAAGCTGGAGAAAATGGGCGTTGCCAGAAGAAAGATCAACTACCATTTCCGCGAATGGATTTTTGCCCGTCAGAGATATTGGGGCGAGCCTGTTCCCTGCGTGTATACAGAGGACGGACAGACGGTGTTTCTGCCCGATGAGGAGCTGCCGCTGATTCTGCCGGTACTGGACGACTATAAGGGCCGCAACGGTCAGGCGCCTTTGGAAAATGCCAAAGAGTGGAAGCAGTATGACCAAAATGGCATCCGGGGTGTCCGGGAAACCTCCACAATGCCCGGTTCTGCCGGTTCTTCCTGGTACTATATGCGCTATATTGACCCCCGCAACGAACAGCAACTGTGCGATCCGGAGCTTTTGAAGCATTGGATGCCCGTAGACCTGTATGTGGGCGGCCCGGAGCACGCGGTGGGACATCTGATCTACGCAAGAATATGGAACAGATTCTTGTATGACCAGGGCATCTCCCCGGTAAAAGAGCCGTTCCGTAAGCTGGTTCATCAGGGTATGATTCTGGGCGAAAACGGCATTAAGATGGGCAAACGTTTCCCGGAATTTGTCGTCAATCCCAGCGATGTGGTGCGGGAGTACGGCGCAGATACCCTCCGCCTTTATGAAATGTTTATGGGCCCGCTGGAAGTTTCCAAGCCCTGGAGCACCTCTGCGGTTGCCGGCGCAAAGAAGTTCATCAACCGCGTATGGAATTTCTTCAGCGAGAGCGCAAACCTTACGGAAACCGATGATGGGAAACTGACCAAGATTTATCATCAGAGCGTGAAAAAGATTACTTCCGATTTTGAGGCGCTGGCATTTAACACCGCCATCGCTCAGATGATGGTATTTGTGAACGAGGTCTATAAAAACGGCACCTGCCCCAGAGAATATGCGGAAGGCTTTATCAAAATGATGTCCTGCATTACCCCCCACGTAGGCGAGGAGCTTTGGCAGATTATGGGTCACACCGAGACCATTGCCTACGAAAGCTGGCCTGAGTACAGCGAGGAAAAGTGCAAGGACAGCGAAGTCACGGTGGCTGTGCAGATTAACGGCAAGATGCGCGGCACGGTGGTTATGGAAGCCGACCTGGACAATGATACAGTGGTCGAGAAAGTCACATCGGATGAAAAAATCTCCCGAGCCCTGGAAAAGAACGGCGGAAGCATCATCAAGACCATTGTGGTGAAAAACAAGCTGGTCAATTTGATTGTGAAGTAATTTTGCATATTCCGGCGAAAATGCCGGAAAACCTGCTTGACAATTTTCGAAAACTTGCGTATAATATTCAAGCCTGAACAGTTCAGGCCCTGAATGCATCCTGGATACAGCCGGATGCCATCGGAGGGAGGGAAAACCATGTCTGAAATTCGCGTTAAGGAAAACGAATCTCTGGAGAGCGCCCTGCGCCGTTTTAAGCGGAGCTGCGCCAAGGAGGGCGTTATTGCTGAGGTTAAGAAGCGCGAGCACTATGTCAGCCCCAGCGTGAAGCGTAAGCAGAAGTCTGAAGCTGCCCGTAAGAATAAGAGAAAGTTCTATTGATTTTCTCCTCCGCAGTGTTTACCCGTAAGTAAAAAATTATGTCCAAGGCATTACGCCTTGGACATTTTTTTATTTTTCCGTGACCAGTTGCGGAAGTGTTTTGCGTTTTTTCTCCCGCAGAGGGTCGGTGTCTTTGGCGTAACCCAGGGTCACCACCAGTCGAACCGGGTGCTCCACACCGCACAAATTTCTCAGCGCTTCGTCGCTGAACCAACCCAAAATACAGGTGGAAAGTCCCTGCGCGGTGGCCTCGGCGGTGAGATAGGCAACGGCGATGCCAATATCCATGGAGCGATAGTCATTGTTTTTCAGCCGCGCGCCCAAAGCGGCGGACTTTACATAGGGCATCTCCGATATTACAATGACCACCGGCGCCTGGGCGGCAAAACGGTTCATCCCCATTCCCATGGTGGCTGCGGCAGCCCCTTTTGCCGCCTGTCCCCGACAGACGGTCAGATGATAAGGCTGTCCGTTGCAGGCAGAGGGCGCCAGCCGGACAGCCTCCAAAACCGCATCCAGTTTTTCCTGCTCCACATCCCGGCCTTCCTCGTATGCCCGGCAGGACTGACGGTGTCTGGCAATTTCCAAAAAATCCATAATTGTCCTCCTGAAATGCTGACTTTTCTCCATATTATCATAAATCCCGGAAAAAAGCTATGGCATATTTCTCCGGGTACTGGTATAATACAGGGGAGATTATGCGGAGGGAACGTATATGGACGTGGAGAAAATCATTGCCTCAATGACTTTAAACGAAAAAATCGCTTTCTGTACCGGCGCGGATATGTGGCACACCAAGGCTTTAAAACGGCTGGGTATTCCGGCGATGAAAATGTCCGACGGGCCCCACGGACTGCGGTGTCAAGAAGACAAAACGGATTTTATTGGTATCAATAAGTCTCGCCCTGCCACCTGTTTCCCTACGGCTGTTACCGCCGGCGCTACCTGGGATCCGGAGCTGTATGCCGCCGAGGGCGCAGCTATCGGCTTTGAGGCGCTGGCCTCCGGGGTATCTGTGGTACTGGGGCCGGGCTGTAACATCAAGCGCAGCCCTTTGGGCGGCAGAAACTTTGAGTATTTGTCTGAGGACCCCTATGTTTCCGGAAAAATGGCGGCGGCCTTTGTGGCAGGGCAGCAAAGTACCGGCGCTTCCTCCTGCGTAAAACACTTTGCCGCCAATTCTCAGGAATATAAGCGCCAAAATGGCGACAGCCGTATGGACGAGCGCACCCTGCGGGAAATCTACCTGACCGCCTTTGAAATCGCAGTGAAAGAGGGAAGACCCGATACGGTCATGTGCGCCTACAACAAACTGAACGGTATCCATTGCAGCGACCATAAAGAACTGCTTACCGGGATTCTCCGGCAGGAGTGGGGCTTTGACGGAACGGTGATTACCGACTGGGGCGCAACCCATAACCGGATTGCCGGTTTCCGGGCAGGCTGCGATTTAGATATGCCCGGCGGACATCGGTTTATGCATAAGGACGTTCTGCGGGCGGTCCGTGACGGCAGTCTGCAGGAACAGGATGTAGATGCGTCTGTCAGACGTGTTTTGCGATTGGTGAAAAAAAGCGCGGAGCAGAAAAAGGTCTCCTTTGACCTGCAGGCCCATCACGCTCTGGCGCTGGAAATTGCCCGGCAGGGCGCGGTGCTTCTGAAAAATCAGGACAATATTCTGCCCATAAATCCCAATGAGGCTGTCCTTATCGGCTATATGGCGGAGGACATTCGTTATCAGGGCACAGGCAGCAGCCATGTGAACCCTACACGGGTAGTGCAGCTTACCCAGGCAATGCCGGATACACCCTATATTCCTTGCTGCGACAGCTACGGGGAAGTTACGCCGGAAAGTCTCGCCCAGGCGGTTTGCGCCGCCAAGGCCCATAAGGTGGCCGTGGTGGTGGCAGGCCTGCCTACAATTTATGAATCCGAGGCCTTTGACCGCGCCAATATGGCCCTTCCGGAGGGGCACAACCGGATGATTGAAGCGGTGGCACAAGTCAATTCCAATACTGTGGTGGTACTTCTGGGCGGCGGTCCTATGGAACTTCCCTGGGAGAAGCAGGTTAGGGGAATCCTTTATATGGGTCTTCCCGGTCAGGCCGGTGGACAGGCCATTGCTGATCTACTTACCGGCGTGGCAAATCCCTCGGGAAAACTCACGGAAAGCTGGCCCTATACTTATACGGATGTGGTGTGCCGGGACACTTTCGGACAGCGCAATCCTGAGTACCGGGAGGGCATCTATGTAGGCTACCGCTATTATGAAACAGCAAAAAAGGAAGTCCGGTATCCTTTTGGACACGGACTGTCTTATACCGGTTTTACGTACAGCCACCTGAATGTTACGCCAAAGAGCGTGTCTGTGCAGGTGGAAAATACCGGCACGGTTGCCGGCAGGGAAGTGGTGCAGGTTTATATTGCGCCGCCCCGGGGTGGGATTCACCGTCCGGCCAAGGAACTGAAAGGCTTTGCCAAAGTGCCTTTGGAGCCCGGACAGCGCACAACCGTGACCATCCCTCTGGACAGCCGCAGCTTTGCCCTTTGGCAGGACGGCTGGGTGGTGCCGGAAGGGACTTATACCGTTATGGTGGGCGCTTCCTGTCAGGATATTCGCTGTCAGGACAGCATATTCATTTCCGGCAGTACCCTTTCTGTCCCCCAGTGGCAAAAGGGAAGCTGGTACGAAACCCTTCGCGGTTTGCCGGACCGGAAGGAATGGGAAATGCTTATGGGTGGGCCGGCGGCGGAATATCCACCTTTGAAAAAAGGAACTTATACGCTGGATAACACCCTTTTGGAAATGCAGGAGGATGCGGCCGCTTCCCGAATGCTGTATCGGCTGGTTCGGTTTGCTATTGTCCGGGCGCACGGAAAAAATGCCGACTCACCGGAGTGCCGTATGCTGGTAGAAACCACTGCCGACTGTCCCTTGCGTGGTCTTGTCATAAGCGGAAAGGGACTCTTGACTGACGGAATGGTGAAAGCGATACTCAGATTATCAAACGGCAAAAAAAGGAAATAACTGCCCATTGACATTATAGAACAGATGTTCTATAATAATCCCATAGAACTTGGGAAGGGGCAGAAAGATGATGCAGGAAACCTATGTGGCAATCGACTTAAAATCTTTTTATGCCTCGGTGGAGTGCATCGAACGGCGGCTGGACCCGATGACCACCAATCTGTTGGTGGCAGATCCCAGCCGCACCGAAAAGACCATCTGTCTGGCAGTCTCTCCCTCTCTGAAGGCGTACGGCATTTCCGGCCGGGCAAGACTGTTTGAGGTGGTGGAACGCATCCGGCAGGTCAATGGTATGCGCCGGGAAAAGGCTCCGGGGAAAACCCTCGCCGGAGCCTCCTGGGACGATACTGCCCTGAAGAAGAATCCCGGTTTGGCGGTGGACTATCTGGTAGCACCGCCCCAAATGGCGCTGTATATGACGTACAGCGCCAAAATTTATGAAGTCTATCTCAAGTATGTTGCGCCCCAGGACATTCACGTGTACTCCATAGACGAAGTATTTATGAATGTGACGCCTTATCTGCGCGCCAGCGGGCTGACGGCATACCAGTTTACGGAGAAAATTCTGCGGGATGTTTTGCAGACCACGGGAATTACCGCAACGGCCGGTATCGGTACAAACTTGTATCTGTGCAAGGTGGCAATGGATATCGTGGCCAAGCATATCCCCCCGGACCGATCCGGCGCGCGCATTGCGCAACTGGACGAACAGAGCTACCGCCGGCTGTTGTGGGAGCACAGGCCGCTGACGGATTTTTGGCGCGTAGGGCCCGGGTATGCCCGCAGGCTGGAACAGTGCGGACTGTACACAATGGGGGATATCGCCCGCTGTTCCATAGGGTCAGCCGACGAATTTTACAATGAGGATTTGCTGTACAAGCTTTTTGGAATCCACGCACAACTGCTGATTGACCACGCGTGGGGGTGGGAGAGCTGTACCATTCCTCAAATCAAGGCCTATCGTCCCAGCACCCATTCCATCTGCTCCGGGCAGGTGCTGAAAACGCCCTACACCTGCCAAAAGGCAAGGTTGATTGTCCGGGAGATGACCGATCTTCTTGTGTTAGATTTGGTAGATAAGAATCTGGTTACCGGACAGCTTACCCTGACTTTGGGATATGACAGGGAAAATCTGACCAATCCGGAAATTGCCCAAAACTACCGGGGGCCGGTTACGGCGGACCGTTACGGGAGAAATGTGCCCAGGCATGCCCACGGCACGGTGAATCTGCCGGCGCCCACATCCTCCACCACGGAAATCATCCGGGCGGTAACGGAATTGTATGACCGGATTACAAATCCCAACCTTTTGGTGCGGCGTATCAACATAACGGCCTGCCGTGTTACCCAAGAGGGAAGCGGAGGGGCACAGGAAGACTACCGGCAGTTGGATCTTTTTGCCGACCCGGAGGAGGCAAGGGCGAACGCATTGGCTGCTGCCGCGCGGGAGAAGGAAAAACGGCGGCAGAAGGCGGTACTGGGAATTCAGCGCAAGTATGGGAAGAATGCCATTTTGAAGGGTATGAATTTCCAAGAGGGCGCAACCACCCGGGAACGGAACGGACAAATCGGCGGCCATAAGGCATAGAAAGGGAGATGGGAAAATGGGATTGCGGCAGACGCATAAATATGACGATATTATTCATTTACCCCATCACGTATCTGCCAAACGGGCAGGAATGTCCATAGCGGACCGGGCGGCGCAGTTTTCCCCTTTTTCCGCCCTGACCGGCTACGATGCGGTGATTGCCGAGTCCGGAAGACTGACCGAGGCGGATACGGAGCTGACGGAGCAGCGCATTGCGGAACTGGATGAGAAGCTGCAGCGGCTGTGCCGGTCCCTTCCCGCCGTGGTGAAGGTGACCTATTTTCTTCCGGATGCCCGAAAATCCGGCGGGGAGTATATCGGATTGACCGGAGAGGTAAAAAAAGTAGACACCTACGAAAGGTGCCTGGTTATGACCGACGGAAAGCAGATTCCTTTCCAGCGTATCTATGGACTGGATTTTTCAGAATAAAAAGAAATAACCCTTGACTGCGCATCTTTTCAGATGTCTGCCAGCCAAGGGTTATTTCTGTTCACTCTTATTATCTAACATCATTGGTTAACCTCTCTTTCTACAGATTCACGATGCACTGTTTTTTCGAAATCCATTCCGCGACATTCTTTATCGTTTCCACACTTCATTGCTCGAACGCGAGCCTCATTATTGCGTCGGAACATTTCCCTTTGTCAGTGATCGTTTTTTGGACTCATCGGAAGCAATTCACGGTCATTTTTGGAAGCTTATTATGGTTTGTCCTTTTTGATATCTAACTGCTTTTTTTCGTGAATTTTTTAATAACGATTTTGTTTTTCAGTTATGTATTTGAACTGCCTGACCGTGTCTCCTTCTTTTTGAGCCTCAAGATTAAGTGTACATTGGTATCACCTCTTGTATCTATAAAATAGCATAACTTTTCTCATTTTGCAATAGGGAATGTTGTACAAAATGACGAAAATATTCTTGTACAAAACACAGAAATGCACGACTGGCGCACAAAAACCGGTTGACAAGCGACAAGCGGATCTGATATAATGAAGCTGTTAGGGTCGTTTTGCGCGGCCCTTTTTTCTGTTAAGGGGGGACATTTGTGGATTATGCAATCATCCGTTCCAACCGCAGGAGCATTGCCCTGCAAATCTGCCCGGACGGACGGGTGGTTGTGCGCTGTGGGTATCTGATTCCCCGGTGGCAGATTGACAGGTTTGTGCAAAGCAAAAAGGATTGGATTAACCGGCACCAGCCCAAGTCGCCTCCTTTGATGCCTTTGGGCCGGGAACAGGTGCAGGAACTGATAGAGCAGGCCAAGCCGATGATCGCGCAAAAGGTGCGCGCGTTTGCCCCTGTGGTGGGGGTGTCCTATGGCCGCGTCACCGTCCGCGCGCAACGAACCCGATGGGGAAGCTGCAGCAGCAAAGGAAACTTGAATTTTAACTGCCTGCTTGCATTGGCGCCGGACCGGGTGGCCGATTATGTGGTGGTGCACGAGCTGTGTCACCGGAAGGAACTGAATCACTCCGCCCGGTTTTGGGCGGAGGTGGAGAAAATTCTTCCCGATTACCGTGTCAGCCGCCAATGGCTGAAAGAAAACGCCTGGAATCTGCTGTGCCGGTTGCCGGAAAAACCTACCCAAACACTTCAAAGGCGGCAATAACCCGAAGCAAGTCCTCCTCCACATCCTGCCTGCCGTACGCATCCAAAAACCGATCCCGGTAGGCGTTGGTTTTCAGGTTAAAAAACAGCGACCAGATTCCCCAGAACAAATCCACATGCCGGTCGCCCACACCGGCGGTATCCAGATCAATAAAGCCGGTAAATTTCCAGTTGTCCAGCATAATGTTGGGCAGACAGTAATCTCCGTGGAGCAGGGTATCGGATTTCAGATATTTTCCGTATTCTTCCACAACCTGCCAAGCCTGTTCCGGCGTGGCGTATCCCCAATTATCCGGAAACAGATGGATGTCGTAGGCCTTTGCCAGATAATTGCGCCTGGCAAGGGCAAGGTATTGCGCCGTTCTGTCCGGAACGGGGCAGCCGGCAGGATCCATACTGTGCAGATGGCGCAGGAGCAGGGCGGTGGTATCGCACAGGCGTACCGGGTCATCCATATACAGCCGGAAGGTGCAGTCCTCACCGGGCACGCGGCGGGTTAGAAGCCAGTCCTGCTCCAGTGTTTCATAGGCGAGCACCTGCGCTCCCAGGTGCTTGCTGTGGAAAAAGCGGGTCATTTCCGCTTCCTGCCGCAAGGTTCCCTTGGGGGCGGTTTTCAGATAAAAACCGTCATCTTTTTGAATATAGTACACCCGCGCCTGCTTGGAGCAACTGCTGTCGTAAACGGTTGCGTCCTTGCATAGCGAATGAAACTGCTCAGGGAAAAAGCTCAGATCGGGTGTGATTAATTTGCGTTCCATAGCCTGCGCTCCTTTTTGGCCGTTTTTGCCATTATACTTCAAAAAAGGAAAAAAAGCTATGAGAATTGACACCAACGGGGAAAACGGCTACAATAAACGGGAAATCATCAGAAAAGAGGAACGGTATGTCCAAACGGTATGAGAAACTGGTCCGTGACCGGATTCCGGAAATTATCGAGCGTTCCGGCGGAAAATGTAAAACCGCTGTCCTAAACCCGGATGAGTATCTGCGGATGCTGGACGAAAAGCTCAACGAAGAGCTGCAGGAATATCAGCAGAGCAAGACGCTGGAAGAACTGGCGGATTTGCTGGAAGTGATGGAGGCCACGGTGAAGGCCCGGGGTTACACCTGGGAGGAACTGATTGCCCTTCGGGACCGGAAACGGGCCGAACGGGGCGGCTTTGAGAAGCGGATTTTTCTGGAGGAAGTGGAAGATTAGAACCGGGAGGCGGCAGATATGAAGCGGCTGTATGAAAAAAGTGAATTGGGATTTGCCCTTGTGTGGATTGGGGCGTATGTGGTGCTGATGAGCCTGGCAGATACCGTTTCCGGGATGCTGGGCATTGAAAAAGTCCTTACGGCGCCGGTTTGTGTGCTGATGACGGCAGCGCTGGTGTGCTGGATATGCGCCAACGGACAATGCGGGAAATACGGCTTGGCCAAAGTTAGCCTTTCGTGGAAAAAATACCTGTTTTTCCTGCCGCTTGTACTGATGGTGTCTGTGAATTTGTGGAACGGTTTCCAGTGCAGCAGCGGAATTTTGGAAACGGTGCTGTATGTGGTGTCTATGCTTGCCGTGGGCGTGTTGGAGGAGCTGATTTTCCGGGGTCTTCTGTTTAAGGCGCTCTGCAAGGAAAGTATTACGCTGGCGGTGGTGATCTCCAGCGTGACCTTTGGGGTGGGACATATTGTCAATCTGCTGAACGGCGCGCAGATCCTGCCGACGATTTTGCAGATTATCTATGCCACCGCCGCAGGCTTCCTGTTTACTGTGATTTTTCTTCGCTCCGGAAGTCTGTGGCCCTGTATCATTGCCCACAGTGTTCTCAATTCCCTCAGCATATTTGCAGGAGAGCAGACGTTGACACAGACATTCCTTGCCGCCGCAGTGCTGACGATGGTCCCGATGATGTATGCGGCGTGGATCTGGAAGGTAACGGAAACAAACGAATAAACATCGGGCGGCGCTTTTCACAAAGCGCCGCCTGCGTTCCTAAAGAAAAAGATAGTTCCACGGTTTTGCGTATGAATTCGAACTCTTACGTAATCGTTAGTTTTTAGTGATATTCCGTCTGCGACGGAGTGATATTTTTGCTACGCAAAAGCGATATTGCCGTTTTGCGGCAGTGATATTATATTCGCCTCCAAAACTGGGCGAAGCCCAATATCACTTGCGAAGCAAATATAACTGCGAAGCAATATAACTCGCCGCAAGGCGAATATAACTGAAAAAGACCCTGATTGTATCACAATCAGAGTCTTTTTCTGGCGGAGACGGTGGGATTCGAACCCACGTGCGGTTTCCCGCAAACTGATTTCGAGTCAGCCCCGTTATGACCTCTTCGATACGTCTCCATATATGCTAAGCTCCGTTTTGAGCAAAGCGAAGGATTAAGTTAGCGCCCAACGCAGACAAATGGGGTGCGGAACGGCGTTATTATATCAGCCCAAATGAGAAAAATCAAGTGTATTCCGTGTCTGTGCAGGTGACGGCTGACGAAGCGTGGGATCGGGACTTCAGCAAACGTTCCAGGGGTAGGTATCCGGAGGATTCAGGGTGAATTCCATAGGCGCGCCCGTGGTGGGATGGGAGAAAGCCAACCGGTAAGACCAAAGGGCAATTTCGCAGGGGTCATCCAGCACCGCGTATTTTCGTTCGCCTACCAGAGGCAGACCCCGCCCGGAGAACTGCGCGCGGATTTGGTGCGTTCTGCCGGTAATCAACTGAATACGCACCCGACTGAGGGTATCTGTCCGGCGTTGCACCTGGTAGTGAAGGATTGCTTCCTGCACGCCTTTTCCAGGCTCCCGGACGATATAAGTTTTCCGTTCCTGCCTGTTGCGCAGGAGCAAATCCCGGAGCTGACCGGCATCCTGTTCCGGGTGTCCGTGCAGAACGGCCAGATATTCCTTTTCAAAACTGTCCTGCCGAATCTGGCGGGAAAGCTCCGAGGCGGCCTGGGCAGTCCGGGCCAGTACCATCAGACCGGAAACGACCCGGTCCAACCGGTGTACGGTGCGAATTTGGGCATCGGGTGTCCCTAAAGCCTGTCTTACCAGCTCCGGCATACCGCCGGGTTCATCGGTGGACAGCACCCGCGGCGGCTTCACGGCCACCACAATATCCGTATCTGCGTAAAGAATCTGCATAAGCGCCTCCCTGTGTTTTGGATATCCTATCAAATATCCGGCCAATTTGCAAGACGGGCGACATCAAATCCCCGTAGACATTTGAAAAAGGAAGGGGTATAATAAGAAAAAAGGGGGGCGAACAGATGAAACGGATGATAGCATGGATGCTGGCGCTGTGCCTGCTCCTTACCGGATGCAGGTTCCGGCTGAATATACAGCTTCCCACCGAACCCACAGTACCGGAGCCAGTATCTCACGAGCGACTGATTTTTGCGTTGCAACAGTCGGATGTGGACGAATTCTACCGCCTGTTGCAGGAAAGTGAAAGAATGGCGCAGGAGTCCGAAGATGAGCAGGCTGTGGATGAGATTACCGATGAGACCTATGAGCAGTTGGAACGCATCTCCGACCAGATACAAATTGCCTATATTCTCTACTGTGCGGATCAGTCCGATACTGCAATGGAGCAGCAATATCTGGACGCTTTGGAGATTTTGTCCCAGGCGATCAATGCGTATAACGAATCTATCCGCCGGATATATCTGTCCGACACGCCCTTTAAGGATATGCTTTTTGAGGAATGGACAGAAAAGGACATTGCCACCCTGCTTGCCTATACTGAAGAAGCCAACGACCTGGAAACCACAAATGAAAAGCTCCGTCTGCAATACCGGGCATTGAGCACAGACGATAAGGAAAGCAAGCTTGCGGCGTTCTATAACGAACTGGTTTCCAACAACAACCGGATTGCCCAAATCTTCGGCTATGACAACTTCTATGAATACGCCAGCGACAGCATCTATGACCGGGATTATACCCAGCAATCTGTAACACAGATGCGGCAGTATTTGGCGCAGTATTTGGCGCCTGCGGCAGAGGAGCTTGTGGCATTAAATAGCGAAAAATGGGGTAATCTGAGCTACAATGCCAAAAAAGAGGCACAGGATTTGCGCTGGGCGGACTACCGCAGCCTGAAAAGGGATTATGTGGCAGGGTATCTGGAAGATTTGCCGGAAGAAATTCGCGAGCAAATGGAAAAGCTGTTCACGGAAAACCGGCTGTATATGGCAAACCGGGAAAGTGCCTACGCCGGTGCTTTTACCACCACTTTTGGCGACGGCGCGTTTTGTTACTTTGGCCCGGGATACTCTGTTTCAGGCAACATCATTCACGAATTGGGGCATTTTTATTCCACCTTCTATTCCGATTTGGATGAAGTTCCCCTGGACCTGGCGGAAGTTCATTCCCAGAGCAACGAATGGCTGTTTCTTGCGTATTTGAAGGATGAGCTTCCCGAGGATATATACCAGGCCGTTTTTTATGACACGCTGTTTGAGAACATTGCGGTGGTGCTTACCTGCATGATGGTGGATGAGTTTGAACAGTTGGTGTATACCCACCCAAACGCAGGCAACCTGACCGAGGAAGACTATGACGGGATTATGGAGCAAATTACGGTACAGTACGGCGGTCTGGCCTATACAAACCAAAATATTTGCGACATTCAGCGGTACTGGAAGCACGTGGTTATGGAAAACCCCTGCTACTATATCAGCTATGCCGTATCCAATATCGCCGCCCTGAACCTATACACCCTGGCGCTTTCCGACGAGGAACAGGCCAGAGAGATTTACAGGCTGCTGTGTGAAGAAGGGGACGAAGAAAAAGGCTTTTTGTGGAATATCCAAAATGCCGGCCTGGCGGGGCCCTTTGACGAAAAGACCTATCAGGACCTGCAAAAGATGCTGGCAGGATAAAGGGCGAAAAACACGCAAAAAACGTAAAAATAGTATTTGACAAAAAGAATAAAAGCCATTATAATATCAAGGCGTGACTATGGGAAGGGGGATATTATGCTGTTAGGACTGTCTAAGATTATGGATTGTCCCGGCGAATCCATTTCCTTCTCCACAAGCGTGGATCTGAGCGATCTTCAATACGGCATCAGCTATCCGGTCAGTGAACCGGTGCTGGCCAGCGGCACAGTGAGAAACACCGCAGATGTACTGGTGATGCAGGGCCAAATCAAGACCCGTATTCACGGAATATGTGACCGGTGTGCTTCCGAGTTTGCTGCCGATGTGCAGCTTCCTTTGGATGTGGTGCTGGTACGGGAGCTGGCCAATGAGGACAGCGAAGACGAAGGGGTATTCCCTTTGGTGGATGACAGCGCTGATTTGGATGAAATTGTCCGCACGGTTTTTGTGCTGAATATGGACTCCAAATTGCTGTGCAAGCCGGACTGTAAAGGCCTGTGCTGCCGTTGCGGCAGCAACCTGAACAACGGCCCCTGCGGATGCCAGAAAGAACCGGATCCCCGTTTTGCTGCTTTACGGCAGCTTCTCGACAAGTAAGTAAATGAAATGCTGTTAAAGCAGTTTGACCAAGGAGGTGTCATCCATGGCTGTTCCCAAGTGTAAAGTGTCCAAGGCCCGTCGCGACAAGCGCCGTGGCTCCAACTGGAAGCTGTCTGCTCCCAGTGTAGCAGTTTGCTCCAAGTGCGGTGAGCCCGTTATGCCTCACAGAGCTTGCAAGTCCTGCGGCAACTACAATGGCCGTCAGGTTCTGGCTGCCAAGGCTGACTAAGGCTGGAAAAAAGCGTAAGCTGAGAGGAAGGCGTACTGTGCCTTCCTCTTTTTCCGCTTTTTTGGAGAAAAAAACGCGTGCATTCGGGACAACGGTGTAAATCTTATAGGAACAGACGGGTTTCCCGTTGATTTACCCGGAAAATTGTGTAATAATAGGAATGATGTTTGTCAGAAGGAGAGATGTACTGTGGCAAAACCTCTGGTTGCAATTGTGGGACGGCCCAACGTGGGCAAGTCTATGCTTTTTAATAAGCTGACCGGACGCCGTACTTCTATTGTGGAGGATACGCCCGGCGTTACTCGGGACAGAATCTACGGCGACTGCGAATGGTGCGGCCGGGAATTCTCTTTGGTGGATACCGGCGGCATTGAGCCGGGCACAGAGAATGATATGCTGAAGTTTATGCGCCGTCAGGCGGAAATCGGCATCGAATTGGCAGACTGCATCGTGATGGTTACGGATGTGCGTTCCGGCGTTACCGCTGCGGACGAGGATGTGGCAACGATGCTCCGCAAGTCCGGCAAGCCGGTGGCATTGGCGGTGAACAAGTGCGATTCCATCGGACCGGTCAATCCGGATGTGTATGAATTTTACGGCCTTGGCATTGGAGATTTGTTCGAGGTTTCCGCGCTCCACGGACACGGTACCGGCGATTTGCTGGACTGGTGTTTGGAGCAATTCCCGGAGCAGACGGAAGAGGAAGAACAGTCCGATGTGGTTAAGGTGGCCATTGTGGGCAAACCCAATGTGGGCAAGTCCAGCCTTCTGAACCGAATCCTGGGAGAAGAACGGGTGATTGTCTCCAACGTAGCCGGTACAACCCGGGATGCCATCGACTCGGAGTTTGAAAACGAAACCGGAAAATACTGCTTCATCGACACCGCCGGTATGCGCCGCAAGAGCAAGGTGGATGATCTGATTGAGAAGTATTCCAATATGCGTACCATCAGCGCCATTGAACGCAGTGATGTGTGTCTGATTCTGGTGGATGCCAACGACGGCATTACGGAGCAGGACACCAAGATTGCCGGCCTTGTCCACGAGGCAGGCAAAGCGGCAATCATTGTAGTGAATATGTGGGACGCGGTGGAAAACAAGGAAACCAATACCATGCGGGATAAGGAGCTGGGTGTCCGGCAAGGCCTGAGCTATATGACCTATGCGCCGGTAGTGTTCTTATCTGCGCTGACCGGTCAGCGTGTGGACAAGCTGTTTCAGGTGATTCAGGACGTGCACACCCAGAATACCAGCCGGATTACCACCGGCGCGCTGAACAGCGTACTGGCAGATGCCACCGCGCGGGTACAGCCGCCCTCGGACAAAGGCCGCCGCCTGAAAATCTACTATATGACCCAGGCCGGTACCAAACCCCCGCATTTTGTGATTTTTTGCAACGATGCCCGGCTGTTCCATTTCTCCTATCAGAGATATTTGGAAAATCAAATCCGCGAGGTATTTGGCCTGCAGGGCACGCCGGTACGAATTACTATCCGCCAAAAGGGCGATAAGGAGGAATAATCTATGTGGATTGCTTTGCTGACAGGTATGCTGGCCAGCTACTTTCTGGGCAACCTGAACGGCGCGGTTCTGGTTTCCACTATGATGCACGACGATGTACGCACCCACGGCAGCGGCAACGCAGGCCTGACCAATTTTGTGCGCAACTACGGCGTGGGACGCGCTTTGTACGTGATTCTGATTGATGCCGGAAAAGCGATTTTGGGTTGTTTCCTGACAGCGCTTTTGCTGCAGCCATACGGTATGTTTGCCGAGGGACTGGCTTTGGGCGGCGCGGCGGCAATGCTGGGTCACACATTCCCCATTTTGCTGGGATTTCGGGGCGGCAAAGGCATTTTAAGCGGTCTTTTCATCGCTTTGGTCAACGATTGGCGGATTGCAGTGCTGATTCTGGCGGTGTTTCTGATTATTTACCTGACCACCAGGTATGTATCTCTGGGCTCGGTGCTGGCCGCGTTGAGCTTTTCCGCGGGATTTGCCATTTTCCAGCACCATAACCTGGTGGTAATGATTGCCGGAATTTGTATGGGTCTGCTGGCGGTGTGGATGCACCGGGCCAATATTATGCGCCTGTTCCGGGGAACGGAAAGCAAGACCGATTTGTTCAGAAAGGGAAAGAAATGATGAAGGTCGCGGTAGTGGGCAGCGGCGCCTGGGGAACTGCCCTGGCAATCCGACTGCTGAAAAACGGTCACGATACGGTCCTCTGGTCCCACAATCCCGAAAAAGCGGCGCAAATGATTGCCGATGGGGTAAATCCTTTGCTGCCGCACATTCGGCTTCCCGAAGAATTGAAAATCAGCGGGGACGCACAGTGCGTGAAGGACTGCAAACTGGTAGTCATTGCCAGTCCCTCTGTGCATATTCGCCAGGTCTGCCGTCAGGTGGCCCAGTATTTGGAAAAGGATGCGGTTCTGGTTTCTGTAACCAAGGGTATTGAACCGGGCACCCTTTTGCGGATGAGTCAAATTGTACAGCAGGAAACCAACCGTCCCGTGGTAGCGCTGACAGGCCCCAGCCACGCAGAGGAAGTGGCTGCGGAAATTCCCACCGGATGCCTTGCGGCCTGCGGCGACCGGGCACTGGCGGAGCTGGTTCAGGATGCCTTTATGTCGGAAAACTTCCGAATCTATACCAGCCCCGATATTGTGGGCGCAGAGCTGGGCGGCGCGTTGAAAAACGTCATTGCCCTTTGCGCCGGTGTTGTGGACGGATTGGGTTACGGAGACAATACCAAAGCTATGCTGATGACAAGAGGCCTGACGGAAATTGCCCGGCTCGGGGTAGCATTGGGCGCCAACAAAGAAACCTTTACCGGATTGGCAGGTGTAGGCGACCTGATTGTCACCTGTACGTCCGCGCACTCCCGGAACCGCCGGTTCGGCATCCTGCTGGGGCAGGGAATTGCCCCGGAGCAGGCGATGGAGCTGGTAGGCGCGGCTGTGGAAGGCTACTATGCGGCCAAATCCGCCTGGGAGCTGGCCGGAAAACTGCAGGTAGATATGCCCATTCTGCGCGCGGCTTACCGTACGCTTTATGAGAACGCCGATGTGCGCGTGGCTGTGCAGGAGCTGTTCCTGCGTCAGCGCAAGGC
>JAZUOF010000020.1:0-7356 GCA_045604565.1 Faecousia sp. | reverse complement strand
GGGATGTTGATATCTAAAGAGAATAGAATAGGAGGGGGTACACTGCCAATATATAAAGATCAAAAAACTGGTCGATGGTATTGCAAATTTGTTTATACAGATTGGAGTGGGAAAAAGAAGCAAAAAAAGAAAATGGGATTTCGACTACAAAAGGAGGCGAAAGAATATGAAATGGATTTCATAGCACGTCACTCAAAGACCTGTGATATGCGATTTTCATTGTTTGTTGATGTGTACATAGAAGACTGCAAGGCAAGATTACGACCAACTACGCTAAGCGGAAAACAATATATTATTAACGAACATATCATACCATATTTTGGTCAGATGAAACTTAATGAAATTAACGCAGTCACCGTACGTAATTGGCAAACTGAATTACTGAATCATCCGAGCAATTACAAAGAAACATATTTAAAAACAATCCACAATCAGTTATCAGCAATTATGAATTTTGCCTGCCGTTTTTATGGTTTAAGAGCAAATCCGGCCAAACAATGCGGTGCGATGGGTAAGAAACAAGCGGAAGGGATGCAGTTTTGGACGCTGAGAGAGTTTAGATTATTTGAAAAAGCAATAAGTGACAATATGTTATCTCATACCATTTTTAGTTTGTTGTTTTGGTCGGGTATGCGTTCGGGTGAGCTTCTGGCATTAGAGCCGGAGGATTTCGATTTTGATACGCAAACTATAAAGATATCAAAAAACTATGCACGGCTGAATGGTAGCGATCTGTTGCTACCACCCAAAACACCGAAAAGTAATCGTCAAATCGCATTACCACTTGCGCTTTGTGTTATCCTTCAGCAGTACATAAACACACTGCCCAAAGAAGGCTCAAAGCAAAGATTGTTTCCGGTAACAAAGAAGTGGTTGTCGCAGGAATTAAAGCGAGGTATAGAAGCAAGTGGAGTCAAAATGATTCGGGTACACGATTTACGTCACAGCCACGCCAGTTTGTTGGTTGAACTTGGTTGTTCGCCAATTCTAATTAGCGAACGATTAGGTCATGAAGACATCAAAACAACTTTGCAAACATATTCGCATTTATACCCAAACAAGCAAAAAGAGGTGGTAAATTTGATGGAAAATTGGTGTGAAAACACCCTTGAAAATTAGGTTGTCGTGTACCTTTTGTGTACTCGCAAAAATAAGAAAACCCCGAAAACCCGCATAAATACTGGGGTTTTCGGGGGGCGAATTTAGTAAAACTTTACTCCCACTCGATGGTGCCGATGGGCTTGGGAGTCAGGTCGTAGAGGACGCGGTTAATGCCTTCCACCTCGGAAGTGATCCGGGCGGTGATGCGGTGCAGCAGGGCGTAGGGAATTTCTTCCACTGTGGCGCTCATGGCATCGGTAGTATTTACCGCGCGGATAATCGCCGGCCAGCCTTCATACCGCTTGCCGTCGCGCACACCCACACTTTTGAAGTCGGGCACGGCAATAAAGTACTGCCATACCTTGCCGGCAAGTCCGCTTTTATCAAATTCCTCCCGCAAAATGGCATCTGCTTCACGCAGGGCGCACAGACGGTCCCGGGTAATGGCACCCAGACAGCGCACACCAAGACCGGGGCCGGGGAACGGCTGACGGTAGACCATATTGTGGGGCAGGCCCAGCGCCTCGCCCACTACACGAACCTCATCCTTATACAAAAGCTTCACCGGTTCCACCAGCGCAAACTGCATATCCTCCGGCAGACCGCCCACATTGTGGTGCGCCTTTACCCCGTCGGATTCCAAAATATCCGGGTAGATGGTACCCTGCGCCAGGAAGGAGATTCCGGAGAGCTTGGAGGCTTCCTCATCGAAAACCTGAATAAATTCCCCGCCGATAATTTTCCGTTTTTTCTCCGGCTCGGATACACCGGCCAGCTTATCCAGAAAACGGTCTGTGGCATCCACGTAAATCAGGTTGGCATCCAGCTCTTTTCCGAATACCTCAATTACCTGCTCGCTTTCTCCTTTACGCATCAGGCCGTGATTGACGTGCACGCACACCAGCTGTTTGCCAATGGCTTTGATGAGCAGCGCAGCCACCACAGAGGAGTCTACACCACCGCTCAGCGCCAGCAAGACCTTCTTGTCGCCTACCTGCGCGCGGACTTTCGCCACCTGTTCCGAAATGAAGGCATCTGCCAGTGCTTTGGTTGTGATACGGGCCATAGAATCGGGACGGATATTATCGTTCATAGGATTCTCCTCCTAAGCATTTTCATGGGATTATTATACGCCTGCCCATTTCTATATGCAAGAAAAATTTTCCTTCCAAATATCAAAAAAATTCGCTGTTTCCCTTTGTTTTTTTATCTAAATTTTCACGGCAAATGGAGCGGCTTATTTTCCGGAAATGGATTTTGGAGGCGTTTTTGGAGCAGATCGGAGACATATTCGTGTTTTTACGGATTTTTTCTTGACTTTCCCATTTGGGAAATGTAAAATAGATTCGGTATAGTGTACGCTGAGGGAATCATTCCCTGTTCCCGTGCGTTTCATTTTTATCCGGCGATGAGCCGGGGTCTGCGAAATTGCGCGCCTCCTGGCGTTTATTTGTGCATCAATCAAATATTCTCCCTGGGGCTCCATTATCGCCCACCTCTGTGGCTTTCGCCTATTTCATATAAGGAGGTGTGCTGAAGATTATGGATCTGATTTTAGCGATCGTTTTGATCGTCGTTGCTGCCATTGTAGGCATTGTCATTGGATTTGTTTCCGGTGTGGGTTACCGTAAGCGGTTTGCGGAGCGTGAAATTGGCTCTGCCGAGCAGGAAGCTACCCGTATTATTAATGAAGCAATCCGCAGCGGTGAAAGCCGTAAGAAAGAGATGCTTCTGGAAGCAAAGGACGAAATCCATAAATCTCGTACAGAACACGAAAAAGAAGTCAAAGAACGCCGTGCTGAGCTGAGCAAACAAGAGCGTCGGCTGCAGCAAAAAGAAGAAACCCTGGACAAAAAGACCGATGCCTTTGAGCACAAGGAAGAAGAGCTTGCCCGTCGGATGGCGGAGGTTGCTCAGGCAAAGGCAGACGTGGAAATTGTCAAAAAGCAACAGTTGGCTACCTTGGAGCAGTTGTCCGGTCTGACTCAGGAGCAGGCAAAGCAGCATCTTCTGGAGTCTGTGGAGGAGGAAGTCCGCCACGAGACCGCAATGAAAATCAAGGAAATCGAGCAGCAGATGAAGGAGCAGGCCGACGAAACTGCCCGGGAAGTTCTCTCCATCGCCATTCAGCGCTGCGCTGCTGACCACGCCGCGGAAGCTACCGTTTCCGTTGTACCCCTTCCCACTGACGAGATGAAGGGCCGCATCATCGGCCGTGAGGGCCGGAATATCCGCACCCTGGAGACAATCACCGGTGTGGATCTGATTATTGACGATACCCCCGAAGCCATTACCGTTTCCAGCTTTGACCCGGTCCGCCGCGAAGTGGCAAGACTGGCTTTGGAAAAGCTGATTGCGGACGGCCGTATTCACCCCACCCGTATTGAAGATATGGTGGAGAAGGCCCGCCGGGATGTGGACCGTACCATCCGTGAGGAAGGCGAGCGCGCCTGCTATGAGACCGGCGTGCACAATCTGAATCCCGAACTGGTGAACATTCTCGGCCGTCAGAAGTACCGTACTTCCTACGGTCAGAATGTTCTGAACCACTCCATTGAGGTCGCCCATATTGCCGGTCTGATGGCCGCTGAGCTGGGTGTGGATGTGACTTTGGCCAAGCGCGCAGGTTTGCTGCACGATTTGGGTAAGTCCATTGACCATGAAGTGGAAGGCAGCCACGTGCAGCTCGGTGCTGACCTGGCCCGCAAGTATAAGGAAAATCCCGTGGTCATCAATGCCATTGAGGCCCATCACGGCGACGTGGAACCCAAAACAGTCATTGCTGTTCTGGTGCAGGCTGCCGACGCGGTATCTGCTGCCCGGCCCGGCGCGCGCCGCGAGAACGTGGAGAACTATATCCGCCGTCTGCAGAAGCTGGAAGAGCTTACCGGCTCCTACCCCGGCGTAGAGAAGGCATACGCCATTCAGGCAGGCCGCGAAGTGCGTATTATGGTCAAGCCTGAAGAGGTTACCGAGGATAATATGATTCTTCTGGCCCGTGACATTGCCAAAAAAATTGAGGCTGAGCTGGAGTATCCCGGTCAGATCAAAGTCAATGTTATCCGGGAAACAAAGGCCGTGGAATACGCCAAGTAAAAGTGCCGAAAAACCGCAAAAACACCGCCCGATGGGCGGTGTTTTTTTGTATATTTTTCTCCACAGAAAGTATAGGGAATCTGTGGAAAAGTTCTTGTTTTTTCACGAGAAATATGATAAAATTTACGGTGAGAGAATATGGGGATTTTTATGCCTTTTTCCCTGGATTTTTAGGGATTTTTTACAGAGAGGAGACCCGTTTTTATGTATTCATCCGCGTATGTATGGGCAAAGATTTTAGGCTATCTGGAAGAGAATCTGACTTCCGTTGCGGTGTCTGCGAATTTCGACGATGCAGAGGTTGTGGAGCTGACTGACGAGCACCTGATTATTTACTCTTCGTCGGATTTCCGCCGGGATGTAATCCGCCGCCGTTTTACCGACCCGATTCAGGATGCTCTGAAGGATATTTTTGATTCCAATGCCAAGCTGATTGTATTCGGCGATGAGGAATTGAATGCATACCGTTCCAAGGGTAAGAAGAAAACCAGCCTGGAATTCAATCCTCAGTTCACCTTTGAAAAGTTCGTGGTGGGCCCTTCCAATACCTTCGCCTACAACGCCTCTGTTTCGGTTTCCAACTATCCCGGACAGACGTACAACCCCCTGTTTATTTACGGCCCTCCCGGTGTGGGTAAGACCCACCTGCTGTACGCCATTGCCAACCATATGCGTAATAGCAACCCGGATGCCAATATTGTGTATATCAAAGGCGATCAGTTTACAAATGAACTGATTACTGCCATCCAGACCGGAAACAATATCCAGTTCCGCACCAAGTACCGGGAGGCAGACCTTTTCTTAATTGACGATATTCAGTTTATCGCGGGAAAAGACTCCACGCAGGAAGAATTCTTCCATACCTTTAACGCGCTGTTTGAATCCCATCGGCAGATGGTTATGACTTCCGACCGGAAGCCCAGCGATATGCCTACGTTGGAGGATCGCCTGCGTTCCCGTTTTGAATCCGGTCTGCTGGCCAGCATCGCTGTGCCGGACTACGAAACCCGTATGGCTATCATCAAAACCAAGGCCGTATCTTTGGGACTGGATTTAAGCGACGATGTATGCAACTACATTGCTATCAACGTTACCAACAACGTCCGGCAAATTGAAGGTACGGTAAAGAAGATTATGGCCTACCGCGATCTGAACAATATGCCTTTGGACCTGCCGCATATCTCCCGGGCCATTGACGATATGTTCAAAAGCGAGGGCAACTCTCTGCCTACCCCCAGTTTGATTATCAGTCAGGTATGTAAGTTCTATTCTGTGGACGAATCCGTTCTGCGGGGTACGCTGAAAAACAAAGGCACCGCCGAGGCCCGTCAGGTTGCCATCTACCTAATCCGCAAGCTGACCAACCTGAGTACGCCGGATATCGGCAAGGAGCTGAATAAGGACCATTCCACCGTTCTGTACTCCATTAACAAAGTGGAAAAGGCTCTGCACAGCGGCGATACCACTCTGCAGAACCACATTCGGGATATTACAGCAAATATCAACTCCTGTCTGTGATTTTCTCCACAACCGGCTGTGGAAAGTGGAGAAATCTTCTGTGGAAGAATCCGCAGAAAAATTTCCTTTCCGGTCTGTTGTTGAAAAGTGTTGTTTATGCACAGTTGCCTGTGGATAAAATTCCCTTGCAATTTCATCGTTTTTTAGGGTTTTCCACATATTTTTCTACTACTGCTTCTATTACTACAAAATATTCTATTTTTATTTATATATTCTTTATTTTTTCAGAAACGAGGTTAAGATTATGCGTTTTACCTGTGAAAAAAGTATGCTGGTTGCGGGCCTGAATATTACGGGCCGTACCGTGGCGCAAAAAAGCGCCCTTTCTGCCATTGAAGGCATTTTGTGCAAGGCCGGTTCCGGCTTGAGTCTGACCGGCTACAATATGGAGACCGCCATTACCTATCTGATTGACGCAGAGGTTTCCGACGTGGGCGCCTGTATTCTGCCCGCAAAGCTGTTCGGCGATATTATCCGCCGTCTGCCCGAAGGACCTGTGACTGTGGTGGTGGATGATAATTATAAGGTGTCCGTTCGCGCAGGTTACGCATCCTTTACCATTTCCGCCGAGCCGGCAGACGATTATCCCGAACTGCCGGATGTGGGCACCGGCCGCAGCATACGGATTCCTCAGGCGGCTCTGAAGGAACTGATTTCCGGCACAATCTTTGCTGTTTCCGAGAATCAGGGACGCCCCATTCATACAGGCGTAAAGTTTGAGGTGGAAGAAAACACCATCTCCGCTGTGGCTGTTGACGGCTTCCGTCTGGCCAGAAGAACTTACCATACAGAAGAACCCACCGGAAGAAGTCTTTCCTTTGTAGTGCCCGCCCAGGGTCTGAAGGAAGTGGAAAAAATTCTGGGTGAAGATGAAAGCGTGGCCTTTACTTTGGGAAGCAAGCACATTCTTTACCAGTTTGGCAACGCAACCTTGATTTGCCGTCTGCTGGAGGGCGACTTCCTGGACTGGAGAAGAGTGGTCCCCACCAATTGCCCCATTAAGCTTACTGCCCACGTATCCGACCTTGCCAGCTCCATTGAGCGTGTGGGTCTGATCGTTTCCGAAAAATATATGAGCCCTGTGCGTTGTATTTTCTCTGACAATGTGCTGCAGCTGCGGACCAATACCACCATCGGCGCTGCCGAGGACCGCTGCGCCATTGCAGGCGACGGCAAGGTGCTGGAGATCGGCTTTAATGTCCGCTATCTGTGTGATGCGCTGCGGGCTGTCCCCAGTGAGGAAGTGGTGCTGGAGCTGACAAACGGACTGAGCCCCATCGTACTGACCCCCGTGGATACGGAAAAGTACGACTTCTCCTACATGGTCCTGCCGGTCCGTATTAAGAACTAAAGTGAAGATAGAAGAGTTTAGAGTGGAAATATCTTCACTCTCCACTGTGCACTTTTCACTCTTGTAAGGAGTTTTATGAAAGTTACTGTTAAAAGAAAAGACAATGCCATTCCTGTGGCGATCCATACGGAGTTTATTAAGCTGCAGGATGCGCTGAAATATGCCAACGCCGCCGAGACCGGCGGAATGGCAAAGGCTGTCATTCAGGATGGCGAAGTGAAGGTCAACGGAGAGGTTTGCACCATGCGCGGCAAGAAGCTTTATCCCGGCGATACCTTCAGCTTCATGGG
>JAZUOF010000019.1:0-3812 GCA_045604565.1 Faecousia sp. | reverse complement strand
CCACAATAATTTTTTGATGTCAGTAGTGTGGTAGTTTTTGTGGTAGTTTATATAAGGGTGTCAGGGGAAGGATCAGCGAAATTATGAAGCAGTTGCTTCATAGCTAAATTACTTCGTAGCGAAATTATTGCTGCGCAATAGCGAAATTAAATTCGGCATACAGCTGGACAAAGTCCAATTTCGCTCAGTTATGAATTTAGCTGCCGACAGGCAATTTCGCTCGGCGAAGCCGAATTTAGCTAAATTTGAAGTTTTATAAAACTTCAAATTTATAGCCTACTCCCCATACGGTTTTCAGACACCAGTTTTCCGAGATTCCCTCCAGCTTCTCCCGCAGACGCTTCACGTGCACATCTACGGTACGGGAGTCTCCGAAGTAATCGAATCCCCATACCTCATCCAGCAGTTGATTGCGGGTATACACGCGGTTAGGTGAGGAGGCCAGATAAAACAGCAGCTCCATTTCCTTTGGCGGAGCCTCTACTTTTTTCCCGTCCACGGTCAGCTCGAAGGCGTCCATATCAATGGTCAGCCTGTCAAAGCTCAGACAGCGCGCTTTCTTTTCCTTGCCGCCACGGTCCGCGCGGCGCAGTACCGCTTCAATGCGGGCAAGCAGCTCCTTCATTTCAAAGGGCTTGGTTACGTAATCGTCCGCGCCGGCCCGCAATCCGTTGACCTTATCATTCAGTTCCCCTTTGGCCGTAAGCATAATCACCGGCGTTTGGCTTTCCTCCCGGATGGTCTTGCATACGGTCCAGCCATCCATCACCGGCATCATCACATCCAAAAGCACAATATCCGGCCGAATGGCGCGGAACTTGGCAAGGCCCTGACCGCCGTCACCGGCAACCGTTACCGCATAACCTTCTTTTTCCAGATACATTCTCAAAAGCTCCTGAATATTCAGGTCATCTTCCACAATCAAAACCGATACAGCCATGGAACATCCTCCTTTTTGGGGATAACTCCCCGATATTTGTATTTTACCTCATTATACCGCAAATTACCAATACAGAGTGAACAATTTGTTAAAACTTCCGGAGGAAAACTTCCCCCGGCTTCCCCCCTTGCCAAACCGGCGCTCTTGGGGTATGATAAAAGAAACCGTTTCCATCTGAAGGAGGTTATCTGTTTGATTATTGAACTGTTAAAAGCGGTCCTGTTTGGCATCGTGGAAGGCATTACCGAATGGCTTCCCGTATCTTCCACAGGCCACATCATTCTGCTGGATGAATTTATCCGGCTGAACGTTTCCGAACCCTTTATGGAAATGTTTGAGGTGGTCATTCAGCTTGGTGCCATTTTGGCGGTGATTGTGCTGTTTTTCCATAAACTGAATCCCTTCTCCCCCAAAAAGAACGCTCTGCAGAAAAAGGGCACCTGGTCGCTTTGGCTGAAGGTCATTGTGGCTGTGCTCCCCTCGGCTGTGCTGGGCCTGCTTTTCGATGAATGGATGAACGCGCATCTTTACAACTTCGTGGTGGTCGCCATCGCCCTGATTTTGTACGGCATCGCATTCCTGTATGTAGAGAAGCTCAACGCAAAACGTTCGGCCAAAATATCGGACGTATACCAAATTGACTACCGTACCGCCATTTTCATTGGCTGTTTTCAGTGCCTGAGTCTCATTCCCGGTACATCCCGTTCCGGTTCAACCATCTTGGGCGCAATTTTGTTGGGTGTGGGACGAAACGCCGGCGCGGAATTCTCCTTCTTCCTGGCCATTCCCACTATGCTGGGCGCCAGCGCATTGAAGCTCGTGAAGTTCCTGATGGCAGACGTGACCGCAACCACTACCGAATGGGCCGTTCTTTTGACCGGCTGTGTCGTCAGCTTCCTGGTGAGCCTGTTGGTGATTCGCGGCTTGATGGAGTACGTCCGCAAGCGCAGCTTCTCTGTTTTCGGCATATACCGAATTCTCTTAGGTGTGGTTGTGCTGGCTTATTTTGTCTTTACCACGTATTTTACCGCGTGATAAACCAATACTAAGGAGGAAAACCATGGATATTAAGGCAAAAATCGACGAGATTGTTGAAAAGCTGAAGTCCGACAAGGACCTGCTCAACAAGTTCAATACCAACCCCATTACCGCGCTGGAGGGTCTCGTGGGTATTGACCTGCCCGACGACCAGATTCAATCTCTGGTTGACGGCATCAAGGCAAAGCTGAATCTGGATAAGATTGGCGATGCTTTGGGTGGTCTTGGCAATCTGTTTGGCAAATAAGAAAAGGCAGAGTGTTCTTTGAGCACTCTGCCTTTTTCCTTTCGGATCAAAATTTATCAAAAGGAAAATTGCAAGATTCCATTTTTTATGATACAATGCAAGGCGGCATAAAAAAACAGGCGTTTTTTCTGGAATACCGCTATGCCCCTTCCGTTCACGGACGCGGTATCCACCCATCCGAAAGAAAACCGGTTATAAGGAGAATCCAATGAACGCACCACAAACCATCTGTTTGTTAAACGATTCCTTTCCGCCTTTGATTGACGGAGTGGCCAACGCGGTCACAAACTATGCCAGATGCATGGTATCTGACGGCACACCGGCTGTGGTAATCACCCCGGATCATCCTGATGCTGATGACAGTCAATTTCCTTATCCCGTACTCCGTTACCCCAGCATTGATATGCGCAAAAAGGTTGGATACCTGGCAGGAATTCCCTTTTCCCCCGAAACTGCCCGAAAGCTGAAAGCCGAAAATGTTCGGGTGCTCCACAGCCACTGCCCCATCATCTCCACCTTGCTGGCGCGGCAGCTGCGGCAGATTGTGGATGCCCCCCTGATTTTGACTTACCACACCAAATTTGATATTGACTTTGCCAACGTAATCCGAAACAAAGCCATTCTCAACGGCAGCATCAAGCTCTTGATGGAAAATATCAACGCCTGCGATGAGGTTTGGACAGTGAGCAAAGGGGCAGGAGAAAATCTGCGTCTGCTGGGCTACGAGGGCAATTACATGATTATGCCAAACGGCGTGGATCTTCCCCGGGGCCGTGTGTCCGAGGATGTGATTGCCGAGGCCACTTCCGGGTATGACCTGCCGGATAACTGCCCTGTTTACCTTTTTATCGGCAGAATGATGTGGTATAAAGGACTCCGGATTATCGTGGATGGGTTAGCCAAACTGAAACAGGACGGAAAAGACTTCCGTATGGTTTTTGTGGGAGACGGCACGGAACGTCCGGAAATTGAAGCTTATGCCCAGGAAAATAACATTGCCAATCAATGTATATTTACCGGCGCTTTACGCAACCGGGAACTTCTGCGCGCCTGGTACTGCCGGGCAGATTTGTTTCTCTTTCCCTCTACCTATGATACCAACGGTCTTGTGGTCCGTGAGGCTGCCGCAAGCGATCTTCCTTCGGTGCTCATTCGGGGCAGCTGCGCCGCCGAGGATATCTCCGACGGCGTGAACGGATTCTTGATTGAGGAAAATGCGGACAGCCTTTACCGGTGCCTGTGCGCTCTGTACCGCCAAAAGGAGCAGATGCATTCCGCAGGCGTCCGTGCCGGGGAACAGTTGTATCTTTCCTGGGACGATGCGGTAAAAAACGCTTTTGCCCGTTATGAGGTTGTTCTGGACCGCTACAGAAGCGGAAACGGCACGGCCTACAAAAAACCGGCTGAATACTTCTGGAAAGCCAACGGCGGACTGATGGAAGATCTGGGAAAGCTTTTGGACCTGCGGGACCATTTTCTTCAGTATTGGAAAAGCAAAAAAGAACACCACAAATGACCTGCTGCGCTTCGTTTCCCACGCAGTCCGGTCCTTTACCCGTTTGAGAAAAACTCCGCCCGGGGCGTTCC
>JAZUOF010000018.1:0-21173 GCA_045604565.1 Faecousia sp. | reverse complement strand
CTTCGGTGCGTAAATAACCGCATCTGCGGTAGTAAGGCAGAACACGCAAGCGAAAGAAACCTCGATGAGCCTATAGGCTCGGCTAGTAAAAGGCCCTAAGGGGGCCTGTGCATACCACCGGCACGGCCGGTGGTTATGATTCGTTTAAATATGCCAATGCGTTGTAGGCGTTATAATCGGTCTTATCCATAGTCAGGGGCATAATGGAAATATGCCCGTGCATTACCGCGTCCGTATCCAGCGTATCGTCCTGACGGTCGGCGTAAATACTGTAACCGCGGGGCAGATACATATCGTTGCCGATAGGATGGAAGGAGTCGGTGAAATACGGCCCGCCCTGGTGGGTGATGCGAACCGTTCTGGGGTTTGCCGGAATGTTTACGTTATACAGGTCGTGACGGTCCAGAAGACGGTTGGCGGTCATAAATTCCCACACTCTGTCCAGCTGCCCCACAGCCTGGTCGTAATATTCCGGAGGTGTGGAAATGGCGATGCCTTTTACGCCCAGGGCGTGGGCCTCCAGAACAGCGGAAACCGTACCGGAATAAATAATGTCCGTGCCAATGTTCAAGCCCCGGTTAATGCCGGAAATGACCAGGTCGAATTCCTGTTTTAGTCCCAGAATGGCAAACCGGACACAGTCCGCAGGGGTGGAATCCACCGTCCAGGCAGTAATATCCGGAGCAAGGACTACCTGCTTGGCCTCAAAGGCCTTATGAATCTCGATGCCGTGGCTTTTGCCGCTTTGCTCGACCTTGGGGACAACTGTGGTAACCTCGCCCTGCTTTTGCCACCACCGAATCAGCGGAATCAGCTGACCGGCGCTCACGCTGTCATCGTTTGTAATCAGAATCCTCATAACCAGCCCTCATGGGTTTGCTTGTATTCTTTCACCAGCGCATCTGCCTTTTGGAGAAGCTCCTGCACTTCTTCCTGACTGTAAAGGGTTGCGCCGCTGGCGCAGGCGTGTCCGCCGCCGCGATACTGCTCCGCCAAAGCATTGATATGCACAAAACGGGAGCGCAGTCGGACGCGGATAGACCCTTCTGCATCGGAATTTTCAATGAATGCCATCCAGCAGATACAGCCGCGAATGGAATCCAAATTGCCTACGCAGGCGCTTGCCTGCTCCAGGGACAGACCAAATTCCTCCTGCATTGCCCGGTCAATGTAAATGTAGGCCACGCCGTTCTCGGTGATTTGCATCCGGTTGTAGATGTGGGCCTTGAATTTCAGGTACTCATAGGCTTCCAAATACAGACGGGCGTACAACGTGGCGGTATCCACACCCACGTCCAGCAAAGTACCGGCCCGGCGCATGGTCTCACCGCTGATACCGTCATACTTGAATCGGCCGGAGTCGGTTACCATGCCGGTGTACAGATAAGTAGCGGCTTCGGAAGTAATTTTCAACTCGTCCGGAAAGGTTTCGTAGAAATCCACGATCATCTCACAGCAGGAGGAACGATCCTCTTCCACCCAGTTGAGCGCGCCGTAGCTTTCCAGGGGGATGTGATGGTCGATTTTAATGATTTCCTGGCAAAGCCGGTATTTTTTGTTGGAAATTCTTGCTTCGGATGCGGTGTCCAGCACAATGCCCAGGGCCTCTGCATAGATTTCATCCGCCACATCTTCGTCCTCAGGGCCTAAAAATTCCAGATAAGCGGCGGTATCCCGGTCAATGAGGTAGATTTCCTTTTCCGGAAAGGACTGCTGAAGGATAGCCTTCAAACCCTTTGTTGCGCCTACGCAGTCGCCGTCGTTGCGGACGTGGCGAAAGAGCATAATCCGGTCATAGTCCTTTATCTTTTGCAGAATCTTCTGCTTGATTTCAAAATTCATTTTTTGTCTCCTAAATTGTAATCGCCGTCACCGAAGCATATCGTCCAGATCCTGCAGCATTGCCATGGCGGTTTGCCGGTCGGGAACGGTTGCGCCGCTGGCCTTGGCGTGTCCGCCGCCGCCATACTTAACGGCAATGGGATTGATGTTCCGGTCCGCAGACCGCAGTTCGCACAGAACACCCTTTTCCGTTTCTGTGAAATTCACCCAAATCCCCACGCCTTTGATATCCGCCATAGTATTGACCATTCCCCGGGATACGGTAAAGGTATCCAGACCCAACCGGTCAAATTCCTCCTTGGTGGTGTAGATATAGCCTACATTACGGGGCGTGAATTTTACTTTCAGGATAAACTGAGCCTTCAGCCGCTTGTTTTCAAAGCTGTCAGCATACAAATCCCGGAAAATTTCGTTGGTATCAAAATTCTGCTCCATTAAGAAGGATGCCAGGGCGAAGGTGCGGGCGGTCGTGCCGTCATAACGGAACCGACCGGAATCGGTAACCATACCCGTATACAGGGATTTGGCGGCAAGCCGGTTCAGCCGCAGACCGGATTGGCGGGCAAGCTCCGTGATCATTCCGCAGCAGCTTTCAAAGCTGGTGTCAATTACCTCATCATCGGCGAATTTTTCGCAAAAAATATGATGATCGATTCGCACCGTGTGGGCGGCGAGGGTGTACCGCTCATCGCTGACCATACTGCGTGAGCCGCTGTCCAGGATTACCGCCAATGCGCCGGCATAGGCTTCATCCGGCACATCGTCCATAACAGCGCCCTCCATAAATCCATAAAATCCGGGAGCGTCACCGACCATATAAACTTGTTTTTCGGGGAAGTTCTCCAGCAAAATTTGCTGCAAGCCAATCTGACTTCCCATAGCGTCACCGTCAGGCTTGTGGTGGCGGTGAATGATAATGCGGTCATATTGCCGCAGCAGGTGTACAATGGTCTCAAACATAGGGGAGTCCTCTTCCGTATTCATCAAAATAGCCTTTGTAGTTGATTTCATAATGGCTGTCCGGATACATAAACCGGTACAGATCGATGAAGTAGTCGTCTGTCATACTGGCAATGTAATCCACAACCAACTGATTGGGCTCGGTGGATTCGTAGGGAATGGAACGGCTGTACCTGGAATGGTTTACATAATCTATATGGTGGGTAAAGATGGGAGAAGATTTCTTCTGCTGCTTCAGGTCGTCCAGAAGCTGACCGTACAGTTCGGTCATCATAGGACGAACCGTCTGATTCAGCTGCACCCGGGCGCCTTCGTTCTCGTAAATCAGGGCATAATTGTCTTTTTTTGCCTTTTTCAACGCCTGGAAGTGTTCGTTGTCCATCTTGATATAAGGCTTGCCGTAGCTGTTTTCAATAATATTGACTACCAGGTTGTTGATAATCTCGGTATTGGTTGTGCCGATGCCTGTATTGGGGAAGGATTGCTCCGGCAGCATACCGATGCGCGCCGCATCCTGCCGGTCACGACCCAAATACGCGATAATGTCCGAAATGCGCATGACTGCGCCTTCCAGAGTGGAAGGTTGGATTTTATTGGCAAATCCTGCATCGCAGTAGCACTTCTCGATCATACTGTCGAACTGCTCAAAACTGGCCACAGGCTCGGGGCAGTAGGTTTCCAGCTCCACTTCGCCGTTATGCCCGGCAACGCCGTCCAGCACAGGCAGGCTCAAATTCAGAGGGAAAATGCTGTCCAAAACCCGAACGGAGTGGATATTATGGCAGAAATACCTTCCGGTGTGCTCCCGGTAGAGAATGTTCAGATATTTTTCGCCGGTATGGGCAAAGGGAGGATGTCCGATATCGTGGCTCAGCGCAATGGCTTCAATCAAATCCAGATTCAGGTGCAATGCCCTGCCGATGGTGCGGGCAATGCGGGATACCAGCTGCACGTGCAGGCTCCGCCGGGTAATATCGTCATTCCGGAACAGGGAGAATACCTGCGTTTTGTCGCAATAACGGTTATAATAAGGGGAGTGGAGAATTTTATCAATATCACGGCTGAAGGCGGGCCGCCAAATGGTGGAATTGTCGGTGCGGATGGGCCTTCTCCGGGTGACCATTCGGTCGTCATAGCCGGTCTTTGGATAATTGCCGGTCAGGTTATCACTTTGCATTCTGCGGAACAGGGATTCAGAAATCATTTCCCGTGAGGGCATGGTTACACCTCTTTTCATAAATCATTTACAGTCTATAACACCACACTACAGTATATCAAATAATCCGTCAACTTGCAAACCTTTTTTCCTGCGCTCAGTCTCCGGGAAGCTGGGCAAGCAGCGGATACAGCGCTGCGGCTTTTTTGGGATTGACCAGACGCCATGCCTGACAGTCCCGGGAAAGGTAGCGGTCTGCGCGCTGGCGGTATACGTGGCGCTGTCCGTCGGAGAGCTGAAGCTCGATATAATAGGTAGGCCCCGCCACCCGCTCCGGATTCCGGTCGGCAATACCGTAAGGATGAAGCTTAAGCAAATAAAAAAGCACCTCATCAATTTTTTGAGGGTCGGTATATTGACGTTCCAGAATATCTCCGTTCTGACGGTACAAAATATACACGCCGGTAATCAGCTGTGGCGGCGGGTTGGGCGCATCCTGTCTGCAGCCGCACAAACCTATCAAAATCAAGATGACCGTAAGAAATTTCAGTATTTTTCCCATTGGCGTATCCTCTCCTTTTTTGTTAGTTTGACACGAAAAAAAGAGAGTATATGTGGTAAATTCACGGAGAAAACGAAGAAAATCATAAAAAATGGGTTATGAGGAAATCTCATAACCCATTGGTATTACAGTTCGCAGTTACCCACTGTTCTGGGGAAGGGAAGCACATCCCGGATGTTTGCCATACCGGTCAGATACATCACGCAGCGCTCAAAACCAAGACCAAAACCGGCGTGACGGGCGGAGCCGTACTTGCGCAGGTCCATATAGAAACCGTAGTCCTCCGGCTTCATACCCAGCTCCTCAATGCGATTTTTCAGGATTTCGTAGTCATCCTCACGCTGAGAGCCGCCAATGATTTCTCCAATGCCCGGGACCAGACAGTCCATCGCGGCCACCGTCTTGCCGTCGGGATTCAGCTTCATATAGAAAGCCTTGATTTCCTTGGGATAGTCGGTGACGAACACAGGCTTTTTGAAAATAACTTCCGTCAGGTAGCGTTCGTGCTCCGTCTGCAAGTCTGAGCCCCAGTGGACAGGGTATTCAAAATCGCTGTTGTGCTTTTCCAAAAGCTCAATGGCATCGGTATAGGTGATGTGGCCAAAGTCGGAGTGCAGCACATGGTTCAGCCGCTCCAGCAGACCGTTATCCACAAACTGATTGAAGAAGGCCATTTCTTCCGGCGCGTTCTCCAGCACATAAGCAATGATATACTTGATCATATCCTCTGCCAGACGCATATCATCGGTCAGGTCGGCAAAGGCAATCTCCGGCTCAATCATCCAGAATTCCGCCGCGTGACGGGTGGAGTTGGAGTTCTCGGCGCGGAAGGTGGGACCGAAGGTGTAGATGTTCTTAAAGGCCATGGCGAAGGTTTCGCCGTTGAGCTGGCCGGAAACGGTCAGGTTGGTGGGCTTGCCGTAGAAGTCCCGGGAGAAGTCTACTTTGCCGTCCTCGGTCATAGGTACGTTGGCAAGGTCCATGGTGGTAACCTGGAACATCTCGCCTGCGCCTTCGCAGTCGGAGCCGGTAATCAAGGGCGTATGGACATAGACAAATTCTCTTTCCCGGAAGAACTGGTGGATGGCGAACGCAATCAGACTGCGCACGCGGAACACCGCCTGGAAGGTGTTGGTACGGGGACGCAGGTGGGTCATCGTACGCAAAAACTCCAGAGTGTGACGTTTCTTTTGCAGGGGATAATCCGGGGTAGATGCGCCTTCCACCGTCACTTCCTCTGCCTGAATCTCAAAAGGCTGCTTGGCATCGGGCGTGGCAACCAGCGTGCCGCGGACGATCAGCGCAGCGCCGACATTGGTCTTGCAAATCTCCTGGAAATTCTCCATCGTGTCGTGGTAGACTACCTGCACGGGAGAGAAATAAGTGCCGTCATTCAGAACAATAAAGCCAAACTGCTTGCTGGCGCGAATGGAACGCACCCAGCCGCCAACCTCGACCTGCTTGCCCACATAGGCATCCGTGTCCTTAAAAAGCGCACGAACAGAAATCAGTTCCATAGAAAATACCTCTTTCCATAATGACAATTTATAAAAGTATACGCCAAATAAAGGAAATTTACAAGAGGCAAAGCAATAATTTTTGCCGGATATGGGTTGCAAAGGAGAGTTTTGCGTAAAAGCTATCTGTTTTCGGGGATGGACTGGGGGAATACCTGTTACCAAAGTATAAATTTTCTATTCTTTTGAAGAAATGTTTACCGTTTTGTCACAAATTGTCTGGCACAATTCCGTTAAACTAAAGTATCCGATGATGGGTTTGGCGCAAAGGCATTTGCCGCTGTAAAAAACGGAAGAACCGTAGCATTTGCAGAAATTTCTGGATATAAACCGCGCAAACACAAATACTTTGGATACAGCAATGGACAGGAAGGAGATCAATCTATGGAGGATTATACCAATCCCGCGGAGGAGCAGGACGAACTGCTCTCGCCGGAAACAGAAAACGAAGAGGCTGAGTGGGAAAGCCAGCCGGACCAGTATTCATACGCAACAGACGGCGTTTCTCAGCAGCCGGCGGAAAATACAGAATCCAAGCCGGAAAAGAAACGGGGGACAGCGCGGGTCGTTGCTCTGGCGCTGTGTTTCTCCCTTCTGGGAGGCGTTTTGGGCGCAGGCGCAGTATTGTTGGCGCAGTACTGGATGGAGCGCAACGGGCAGAGCTTGGGAATCCCGGAAGAAAATATTTCTCACATTCTGCAAGGGCAAAGAGAGAATTCCGTCATTGAGATTGTGGAAATACAGACCGGAAAGCTGATGACCCCGGCAGAAGTCTATGCGGCCAACGTGAATTCCACCGTGGGCATTACCACTTCCGTTACCACAAATTTCTGGGGTTACCAGTCCACCTCAGCCGCATCCGGCTCAGGCTTCATCATTTCCGATGACGGATATATTCTGACCAATTTCCACGTCATTGAAAGCTCCAACAGCATTACGGTTTCTCTGTACAACGGAGAAAACTACGATGCGAAGCTGATCGGCTACGACGAAAGCAATGACATTGCGGTGCTGAAGGTGGACGCTGAGGGCCTTGTGCCGGTTGTGCTGGGCAACTCCGACAATCTGAATGTGGGCGACAGCGTGGTTGCCATTGGTAACCCTCTGGGAGAACTGACCTTCTCCCTGACTGTCGGCACGATCAGCGCCAAGGACCGGGAAGTCACCCTTTCCAGCAGTGTTACCATGAATCTGTTGCAGACCGACTGCGCCATCAACTCCGGCAACTCCGGCGGCGCGCTGTTCAATCTGTACGGCGAGGTAATAGGTGTGACCAATGCCAAGTACTCCAGTTCTTCCAGAAGCGAGGCATCCATTGATAATATTGGATTTGCCATTCCGCTTAACAGTATTCGTACCATTGTGGAGTCCATTATTGAAAAAGGTTATATTTCCAAGCCCTATGTGGGAATCACCGTTTTAGATGTTTCCGAGGAGGTTCAGCAGTACGGAATTCCTGCCGGTGCAGCCGTACAGGCGGTTGCGGAGAATTCTCCTGCCCAACTGGCCGGCTTGAGACGGGGTGATGTCATTACCGCGGTGAACGGCACTCGGATGACCAGCAATGAGTTGGTGGACTTTGTGCGGTCCTGCCAGGCCGGAGATGTGCTGGCGCTGTCCGTTTACCGCCAGGGTCAAACACTGGATTTGGCCGTTACGGTAGGGGAGCAGATTCAGTCTGCCTTGCTGGAAGATGGGCAACAGCAAAGCAGTCAGAGCGGTTTTCCCTGGGGCGCGTTTGAAAGAAACTGAATGAAAAATGTCCGCAAAAAAGCAGATACCCTGACAGGGCATCTGCTTTTTTTGGTGACCCGCCGGAGCTCCGCTTGCATTTTTGCCAAAGGCAAAAATTAAGGTTCGGCTCGGTCCAGCCCTCGCCGGCGTCGCTCGCCCGCGACGCATTTCATTCTTCGAATCTCCGTCAGATGCAAAAAAGGAAGATGCCAGGAGGCATCTTCCTTTTTTGGTGACCCGCCGGAGATTCGAACTCCGGACCCATTGCTTAAAAGGCAATTGCTCTGCCAACTGAGCTAGCGGATCGGGTGGCTGGGATGGCAGGATTTGAACCTACGAATGCCAGAGTCAAAGTCTGGTGCCTTACCGCTTGGCGACATCCCAATGAAATGCTGCCCGGATTCGGACACACGGGGTATTATAACACGGCGTTTTTCATTTTGCAACACCTTTTTAATGGGATTGAACGGGGAGTTATCCGCTTTTCAGACAAATATCGACCGGCGCTGGAAAAATTTCTGACAACCCGGCCGGTTTTTCTGAAGAATGGGACGTTTCTGCAGAAAATTCCCAGGAAATATTGTTGCAAAAACCATAGCTTTGTGGTAAAGTGTATTCTAGTATTATATGCTCTGGTGCCGGATGAAGGGATTACTGCGAAGCAAATCTGCCGGTCAAGCTCCATAGAAACAGGAAGGAGAAGCTTTTTATGCAAAAGCCTCAGACAAACAACCAGTCCGAAGTGACCATTGACGTTTCGTCCATTGCCCGGACACTCTGGAAACGCGCGTGGATTCTGTGTTTGGCAATGGTATTGTGCTTTGCTGTTACATACCTGTATTCTGCCACAATGATCACTCCCACATACCGCAGCGGATTTACCACCTATGTGAATAACCGTATCACCTCTTCCACCACGGTGGGCAGCACAACGGTGAATGACCTGAGCGCGTCCATGGGTTTGGCATACGTGTATCAGGAAGTTATCATCAGCCGTTCTGTTCTGACAGAGGCGGCGCAGATGTGCGGAGAAGATATGCGCGACGGTACGGCAACAGCCACGGTGACCGCAGAGGTCTCCGAAAATGCGCCTATTATCTCCGTATATGTGGAAGCAACCGACCCGGCGCTGGCAGTCCGGTATGCCGAAGCCATTGCGGAAGTGGCGCCGGAGCACGTTAACCGTGTTGTGGAAGGCAGCTCCATGAAGATTGTTGACCCCCCGCTGCTTCCCAACGGAAAGTATTCTCCCAACAATTTTCGCAACGGCATCTTAGGCGCGCTGGTCGGCCTGGTATTGGCGGCGGCTGTGCTGATTGTTCTGGAGCTGGTGCACGATGAGGTGCAGAGCGCAGAGGACCTGGAGCGCCGTTACCAGATTACGGTTTTGGGTAGTATTCCCGATATGGCTGCAGCAGAGAAAGATGACGGCAACCATTACGGATACGGCTACGGATATGCAGCAAGGGCAAGGAGTGAGCAGAAATGAGTACAGCTAAGAGACCTCAGGATAACAGACAGCGCAAAGTGCACCTTTTGACGGAAAAGTCGCCGTTTAGCGTACAGGAAGCTTACAGAGCGCTGCGTACCAACGTAATGTTCGCTCTTCCCGGCAGTGCGTGTAAAATCATTGGCATTACCAGCCCCACGCCCGGTGACGGCAAGAGTACCACCGCGGCAAACCTGTCCATTGCGCTGGCGCAGATTGGCAAGCGCGTGATTTTGGTGGACTGTGACCTGCGTCTGCCTACGGTAGCATCCAAGTTCCGGCTGCCCCTGGTTCCCGGTATGACCGATTTTTTGGTAGGCCAGGCAAAGATTGACGAGGCAGTCCGTCGGGTGGATAGCCACGGTATCAGTATCCTGCCGGCCGGCAGTCTGCCTGCTGACCCCACCGGTCTGCTGGAGGCCAAACAGCTGGAGAATTTGTTCAACGCCCTGCGGAAAATCTATGACTTTGTCATTGTGGACCTGCCTCCGGTGCAGACCGTGCCGGATGCCATGATTCTTTCCAAGCACATTGACGGCTACCTTCTGATGGTTCGGGAAAAGCAATCCCGTCACCGCGAAGTGTCCGAGACCCTCAAGCAGATGCGAATTGCGGACGTGAAGCTGCTGGGCTTTGTTTCCACAGGTGGAAAGGGCAGAAGTCACTATTATTATAAGAAGAGGTAATTCCCGTGGGGAATTTATACGATATTCATGGGCATTTTCTGCCGGGAATGGATGACGGCTGCAAAACCCCGGAGGAATCGCTGGAAGTTTTGCGTCAAGCTTATGGGCAAGGCGTGCAGGTGATGTTTGCCACACCGCACTACTACCATACCGAGCCGATCAGCACCTTTCTTGCCCGCAGACAACAGGCAGTAGAGCGCCTGCAGGCGTATTGCGCCGATCATCCGGATATTCGGACTCCGGAGATTTATCTGGGCGCTGAGGTGGCCTGCAAACCGGGAATCAGTTCGGACCCGGACCTGGAAAAGCTGTGTCTGGGCGGAACAGAGTATTTACTGCTGGAGCTGCCCTGGAGCGGCTGGGGAAGCGAGACGGTGCGGGAAGTCAACCGGATCTGCCACGTCAGCAGCCTTACGCCGGTACTGGCGCACCTGGAGCGCTATGTGACCGCAGTTCCCTGGAAACAGATTGAGACCATTCTGGAGATGGGAGTTCTGGTGCAGGTGAACGCAGAGGCCTTTACCTGTTTTTCCGGCAGGCAGGCGGCGAACAAGATTCTGCGGCGCAGCGGAATTGACCTGATAGGCTCTGATTGCCATAATCTGACAACGAGAACCCCCAATTTGGATCAGGCGGTCAATTATATGCTTCGGCATAATATGACCGGCTTGCTGGATCATATCTGCGACCTGTCTGAAACCATCTGCGAACAGGTTACGCAGGAAGATAAGGTGCGGCTGTAAGCCGCAGTATAGCGAGGGAAGAAGTATGGGTAAAGGAAAAACCAAATTCAGGATTGAGCATTGGCATAAAGTTACGGCTTTGCTGATGATCTATGACATTATTTCGGTTAACGTTTCTTATTTTTTAGGACTGTGGTTTCGCTTTGACTGTGCATTTTCGGCAATCCCTCAGGAATTTTTTACCACTTTCTTATACTACGCCCCCATCCACACGGTCATTTGCGTTGTAACGTTCCTGTTTATGCACCTTTACAACAGCATTTGGCGGTTTGCCAGTTTTACGGAGCTGGTGCGGATTCTTGCGGCGACCCTGATCACGGCCGCAACGCACGTGGCACTGACGCTGCTGCTCTTTGAACGGATGCCGATATCCTACTATCTGATGGGAATGGGGATCCAGCTGCTGCTGACATTGGCTGTACGGTTTTCTTATCGCCTTGTCCTGCTGCAGCGGAAGAACAATCGGGAGATTAAAGGCCTCTCCCGGGCCAGACGGGCTATGCTCATTGGCGCAGGCAACGCAGGCCAAATGATTTTGCGGGATGTGAACCGGCTCAATCAGGCCAATATCCGCATCCAGTGCATTATTGACGACAACTCCAACAAGTGGGGCAGATATATTGAGGGTGTGCCCGTAGTGGGCGGCAGAGATGACATTCTGCTCAATGTCCAAAAATACGGCGTGGAGATTATCTTTGTGGCCGTACCTAGCGCATCCGAGGATGCCAAGCGGGATATTCTAAATATCTGCAAGGAAAGCGGTTGTGAAATCAAGAATTTGCCCAGCATTCACCAAATGGTATCCGGCCAGGTTTCCTTGGCGGATATGAAGGATGTGGCTGTGGAGGATCTGCTGGGAAGAAAGCCTATCCAGGTAGATATGGAAGAAATCTACCAGCAAATCAGCGGCAAAACGGTTTTGGTTACCGGCGGCGGCGGATCCATTGGCAGTGAGCTGTGCCGCCAGGTGGCAGGGCATAATCCCAAGCAGCTGATTATCTTCGATGTGTATGAAAACAATGCTTATGATATTCAGCAGGAATTGCGGGAGAAGTACCCCGATCTGAATATGGCGGTACTGATTGGCTCCGTGCGGGACAGCCGGCGTCTGACCAGTCTTTTCAGTACTTACCGCCCCGACATCGTCTATCACGCGGCTGCCCACAAGCATGTGCCGCTGATGGAGACCAGTCCCTGCGAATCCATTAAGAATAATGTGATCGGCACGTATAAGACCGCCTATGCGGCGATGATGCACGGATGCAAAAGATTTGTGCTGATCAGCACGGACAAGGCGGTCAACCCCACCAACGTAATGGGCGCCAGCATGCGCCTGTGCGAAATGGTTATTCAGTGCTTTGACAAGGCAATCCGCACCAACTGTGTTGACAAGCTGCCGATGCTCTTTACCCATCAGGCGGATGAGCTGGGCGCAATCTCGGAACCGACCGATGCCACACCCCACCAGACCGAGTTTGTGGCGGTGCGCTTCGGCAACGTGTTGGGCAGTAACGGTTCGGTCATTCCCCTGTTTAAGAAGCAGATTGCCAAGGGCGGCCCGGTTACGGTGACCCACCCGGATATTATCCGTTACTTTATGACCATCCCCGAGGCAGTCAGCCTGGTTATGCAGGCGGGCAGCTACGCCAAGGGCGGTGAGATATTCGTTCTGGATATGGGCGCGCCGGTGAAAATTGACGAGCTTGCCAGAAACCTGATTAAGCTGTCCGGCTATAAGCCGGATGTGGACATTCCCATCGTATACAGCGGTCTGCGTCCCGGCGAAAAGCTCTACGAGGAAAAGCTGATGGCCGAAGAGGGAATGAAAACAACTCCCAATGCCCTGATCCATATTGGCAAACCCGTGCCGATGGAAATGGAAAACTTCCTGGCGCAGCTTCGTCAGCTTATGAATGCGGCCTACGAAAATGACGAAAAAATCTGCGATTTGGTGGCCCAAATGGTGCCGACCTATCACCCGGATTTGGGCGGCAGCAAGGACGGCACATACGAAAAGCTATACTGGGAGACTGTCGGAGTTTAACGAAACGGAGTACAACCTGAAAACAAACTGTGAACTTTTCTGTTTCCTGTTGATTTTCTTGGATTGGGTTGTTATAATCCCTCCGGACGTGAGGAAGAACAAAGGAGCAAAACTATGGGCATTGGGGAACTGCTCTTGTTGGCGTTGGGTTTAAGTATGGACGCTTTTGCAGTATCGGTATGCAAAGGACTGTCCATGCCGAAAGCTACAGTCAAGGCAGGCGCTTTGTGCGGTGTGTGGTTTGGCGGCTTTCAGGCGCTGATGCCACTGATGGGTTTCTTTTTAGGCACGTTGTTTGCCGATGCCATTGAGGCCTTTGACCATTGGGTGGCCTTCATTCTGCTGGCGTTAATCGGCGCGAATATGCTCAAAGAAGCTTTTGCAAAAAAAGACTGTGAAGACTGCCGGGACGGAGATTTGTCCTTCAAAACCATGTTCGTAATGGCAGTTGCCACCAGCATTGATGCCCTTGCGGTAGGCATTTCCCTGGCTATGGCCGGAAACGTGAATATTTTTGCGGCTGTGGCGCTGATCGGAGTGACGACCTTCGGACTGTCCGCTTTGGGCGTAAAAATCGGTAATCTCTTTGGCAGCCGGTATGAAAAAAAGGCGCAGATTGCCGGCGGTGTAATTCTGATTTTCCTGGGGTTGAAGATTTTGCTGGAACATCTGGGAGTCCTGCCATGAAACGTACCGATCGGGCAATGGCCCTGTGCATATCCCTGCTCAGTTTGAACCTGCTTTTGATTTGGGGCAATTCTTTGCTGAACGCGGAGATTTCCACCTGGATCAGCGACCAGGTAGGGAAGCTTGTTTCCCTTTTCTTTCCCGGTTCCGGTACGCAAAGCGGCGGAACCAATCACGGCCTGCTTCGCAAAGTGGCCCATTTTGCGGAATTTTGCTCTCTGGGAATTCTCCTGAGCTGGCTGAGCCGTATGCTTGGCAAGCAAAGCTGGATGTGGTACGTACTGCCCTTGCTAGGCGGCTTTCTTGCAGCTTGCGTCGATGAGAGCATCCAGCTTTTTGTCCCCGGCCGCAGTGCCGGAATTACCGATGTAGGTATTGATACCCTGGGCACACTCCTGGGAATCTTATTGATAACCTTAATAACTTTTGTAAAAAGAAAATGTATGGAGGAACAAAAACTATGAAGAAGATTCTTTCTTTGCTGCTGGTTTTGGTGATGGTATTTGCCTTTGCCGGCTGCAACAACACCAATGCTCCTACCGAGCCCACCACCGAGCCCACTGAGCCGGAAGTGGCTCTGCCCGAATCCGCGCTGGTTATTCTGGAGACCGTATGGAACTCCTACGAGGATGACAACAAGTTCTTCGCCATCGGCGGCAGCTTTGACGCTCCTGTGGACAATGCTCCCGGCGCTTACAACCTGACCGACGAGGGCCTGACCGCTACTTTGCTGGTTCCCGCAGATCAGGTTGCAAATCTGACTGAGGCTGCTTCCCTGATGCATGCTATGAATGCAAACACCTTCACCTGCGGCGCCTATGCTCTGGCTGAAGGCACGGATGTAGCTGCCTTTACTTCCGCTATGCGCGATGCCATTCAGGGCAATCAGTGGATGTGCGGCTTCCCCGAGAGACTGATTATTGTCACTCTGGGCGACAAGTACGTGGTGACCGCATACGGCCACGGCGATGCCATTAACCCCTTCAAGGGTTATCTGACTGCTGCCTACGCCGATGCTGTTATCGCATACGAAGAGGCTGTTGGCTAATCCAATGCAGAGTAAAAAGGCAGCGGCTGTGCCGCTGCCTTTTTAAAGGCCTTGTATCCAGGTGCCTGCTATGCTATAATAAAAGTCAGGGGATATGCACCGGCTCTGAGTTTACCGGGGTACCGGCAGATTTAGATGCGGCGCATATCCTGAAAAAATTCATGGGAGGAAGCGAATATGCTCTTTTCCAGTATTCCGTTTTTGTACTATTTCCTGCCGGCAACGCTGGTCTCTTATTTTTTAATTTCCTGGATTGTGGAACGGATATTCCTTGCCGCAGGCGCATCCGGGGAAAAAGCGCATAAGGCGTCCATTTTTGCCAAAAACACCATTCTGCTGCTGTGGAGCTTGCTGTTCTATGGCTGGGGCGAACCCATCTGTATGTTCCTGATGATTGTGACCATTTTGGTCTCCTGGGGCTGCGGCTGGCTGACCGGCATTGCCAAGACACGCCTTTGGAAACGGGTGTGGCTGATGGTATCTGTGGTGATCAGCCTGGGTTTCTTGGCAATCTTTAAGTATGCGGACTTCTTTGTGGATACCTTTAATGACCTCGCCAATCTGGATGTACCTATGCTGAAGGACCTGCCCTTTGTCAAGCAGATTCCCTGGCTGAAGGAGCTGCTGGGCAGCCTGCCCATCGGCATCAGCTTCTATACCTTCCAGAGCATGAGCTATACCATCGATGTGTATCGGGGAAATGTGCCTGTTCAGAAGAATCCTATCTTCTTTGGCGCGTATGTCACCATGTTCCCCCAGCTGATTGCCGGACCGATTGTCCGTTATGTAGATGTTGCCCGGGAGCTGAATGACCGCCATCATAATTGGGAGAAGATTGCCTTGGGCCTGCGCCGGTTTGTGATCGGCCTTGCCAAGAAGATTATCATCGCAGACGGCTTCGCTCTGCTGACCAATATATTCCGGGAATCCGGCGAACAGTCCGTGGTATTTTATTGGATGTATGCCCTTGCATTCTCCTTTAACATCTACTTCGACTTCTCCGGTTACAGCGATATGGCCATCGGTCTGGGCAAGGTATTTGGCTTTAACTTCGTTGAAAACTTTAACTATCCCTATACCTCGGTCACCGTTGCCGAGTTCTGGCGCCGCTGGCATATGAGTCTCGGCACCTGGTTCCGTGACTATGTCTATATCCCCCTTGGCGGCAATCGGGTAGGTAAGTGGCGCTGGCTGTTTAACACCCTGGTGGTGTGGTTCCTGACCGGTATGTGGCATGGCGCTACCTGGAACTTTATCCTGTGGGGACTGCTGTACGCAGTATGCCTTGTGATTGAAAAATGGGTCCCTGCGCTAAAGAAACTGCCCAATTGGGTGCGCCGGACTATGACGATGACGGTAGTGTGCCTGGGCTTTGTGCTGTTTAATGCCACCGGTTCTGCAGCTCTGGGCGCGAATCTGCCTCAGGCAACCAGAGACCTGATTCAGGCAGGTAAGGACTTTGCCGGTATCTTCGGCTTCGGCGGTCTGCCCTTTGTTACTGCCGAGACCTTGTACTATCTGCGCAGCTTTGCGGTGCTGTTTGTTTTGGGTTTTGTAGGCTGCACACCGCTGGTGAAAAATACTGCCAACCGTTTGCTGGAAAGCAAGAAGCTGGGAACGGTTGCCACCGTTTTGGAGCCTGTGGTTGTGATTTTGCTGCTGCTGATATGCACCGGCTACCTGGTGGACGGCTCCTTCAGTCCGTTCCTGTATTTCCGCTTCTAAGGAGGTGCCGATATGAATAAGAAAATCAGAGCGATCGGCGCCGGCGTTTTGGTGCTGATTTGGCTGGGTCTGACCGGCTTTGCGTGGTTTGGTCCTGCAAAGGAAACCTCCGCGTGGGAGCGCCGGGAACTGAAGCAGTGGCCCGGAATCTCGATGGATACGCTGCTGGACGGCAAGTTCATGACCGATTTTGAGAAATATACGCTGGATCAGTTCCCTCTGCGGGATCAGTTCCGGCAGATCAAATCCCTGTTCCAGTTCTACGCGATGCAGCGCGGCGATAACAACGACATTTATATTGTTGACGGTTACGCGGCTAAGATGATGTATCCGCTGAACGAAAAGCGGATCAACGGTACGATGAACACCTTTAACCGCATCTATGAGAATTATCTGAAGGATGCCGGCTGCAGCGCCACCGTGGCCATTGTTCCCGACAAGGGGTATTACCTGTCTGAGGATAACGGATATCTGGCAATGGACTACGAAAAGATGTTCTCCATTGTGAAAGAAAGTATGAGCTGGGCAAATTACGTGGATCTGACCGATACCCTGACTGTGCAGGACTATTACTACACCGATACCCACTGGCGTCAGGAGCGCATCATTCCGGCAGCGCAAAAGTTAGCAGAAGCCCTGGGTGTCACAGCTCCGAAGGAAGAGGACTTTACCGTGGAAAAAATTGACCGGGAGTTCTTTGGCGTGTATTACGGTCAGGCAGCACTGCCTATGTCCGGCGAGGATATGTATATTATGCGCAGCGACCTGCTGGATGCCTGCAAAGTCTATGATTACGAGTCCGATTCCTATACGGATGTGTATAACATGGACAAGGTCTTTGGCGACAAAGCCAGCCACGATATGTACGATATGTACCTGTCCGGCGCAAGAAGTCTGTTGCGGATTGAAAACCCCAACGCAACCACTGACCGGGAGCTGATTGTATTCCGGGATTCCTTCTCCAGCTCCATGATTCCGCTGCTGGTGCAGGATTACGCCACGGTGACATTGGTGGATGTGCGCTGGATTAACAGCACTCAGCTGGACAAATACCTGACCTTTGACGGACAGGACGTTCTGTTTATGTACAGCGCATTGGTGCTGAACGAAACCGCCATTATGTAATCAATCGGGCATATCGCTATTGCGATATGCCCGATTGGTTTGTCAAAAACCTGTTTTTGACAAACCGCCAGAGATCACGAAAGCTGTCAAGACAAGCAACTCAGGTCTGTCGGCGTACATAGGTACGGTAAGACCTGAGTTGCGAAGTAAGTCAAAATGCCTTGCAAAGCAAGCTTTTTTCGGCGCGCCTACTGTGCAGATGTTTTGAACGTTGAACCATTCTGAAAAAAGCACAACCGCCAATCATCAACATTTTGCATTTTGACGGTTGGCGGCTTTCTGGATACTCTGGTCGGGCATATCGCTATTGCGATATGCCCGATTAATTATCGTCCGGATAGATTCTGAATCCACGTACCTTTGCGCAAGATAAAGAATCCGACCACAGCCTTGAGAATATCCACACATTGACAGAGTAGATAAAGGGGCAGAATGGGGAGCTGCGTAAACTCGCACAGGCATACTGCCAGCGGGATGGACACAAGCCACATAGCGCCGCTGTCGTACAGGAATGTCATGATGGTTTTTCCGCCGGAGCGCAGGGTGTAGTAAACGGAGATCAGATAAGACATTGCCGGCTTCATAATTGCTAAAACCAGAATCAGTTGGGTCGCCAGCGCCCGTACTTCGTCGGTGGTTTTATACAGCAGGGGGAACGAGCCGGAAATGGCAGCCAGCAGCAGGCCAAAGAGGATGCCTCCCAGACCGGCAAGGGTCAACAGCTTATTGTTGCTGTCCCGGATTTCCTGAGCAGGTCGTTTTGCGCCCATCATCTGCCCCATGATGATACCCACAGTAGTAGCAATGGCAACAGAGAACACGCTGGCCAGATTGTTGACGGTCTCAGAAATGTTCAGCGCCGGCACAACATCCAGTCCGCAGGAGGAATAACAGCCGGTCAGGGTTGCCATGCCGGTGGACCATAAAAACTCGTTCAGCAGCAACGGCGAGCCTTTGACGAATATGCGTTTTATCAGCTCGCCGGGAATGTAAAGGCTGCGGTAAAGTCCCTTAACAAAAGGATACTTTTTGGAGTTCAGATGCGTCCAGAAAAACAAGATGGCAAACTCCACATACCGGGAGACAACGGTGGCAATGGCGGCGCCTTTTGCCTCCAGCTTCGGCATACCGAACAGGCCGAAAATCAGCACAAAATTCAAGCATAGATTCACAAGTACGGCGACTACGCCGCTGAACATGGGCACTTTGGACTCTCCGCATTCCCGCAGGGAACTGGCATACATATTGGTCATAGCAAAGGGAACAAAACCCCAAAGCATCACATTCAGATATTCACGTCCGTAAAACAGGGTCTGCGCGGCAGCGGCCGGATCTCCCTCGCCCTGCAGGTAAAGATTGATCAGGAAACCTCCGCCGGGCAGGAGAATACCGATGCCTGCCAGCGCCAGAGCGATACAGGCCCAAAACTTATAGCGCACCGTGTAGCGTACGCCCTCGGTGTCTGCCGAGCCGTGGAACTGGGCAGTAAAGATTCCGGCGCCGGAGGTGGCGCCGAAAATGCACAGGTTAAAAACCATAATTAATTGATTGACAACGGATACACCGCTCATCTGCACCGTTTCAACCTGTCCCACCATAATGTTATCCAGCAACGATACGAAGGTGGTGATGCCGTTTTGAATAATCACCGGGATGGCAAAAGTAAGTACGCGCTTTAAAAAGGCTTTATCGCCAAGATATCTGCTGAGCATAAGCAACTCCCTCAATATACGCCTATGTAATATGCTTATTGTAATCTCCATGATTCTATCAAATAAAGGCAGAAAAAGCAATGCGCAGGATGGAAAAACCCACAGCATTTTCCGGAAAATGAACGGAAATTTTTCCTATTTTGACAGGGCGCATTTTTTCTGTTTTCATTGACTTTTCTTAAGGACATCGGTATAATATCAGGTGGAAATAAGCATTTCCGACATATGTATTATCAAAGGCGGCAAGCCGCCTTTCAAAGAAAGGAAAAATAGTCATGATTTACAGTACTGAAGTACAGCACATGTGCCCTGTGGGCAAAGGTGCCTACCACGGTCCTGCTCCCATTCCTGAAGAGGGCAAGTGGGTACAGGTTAAGCAGATCAGCGATGTCAGCGGTTTTACCCACGGTATCGGCTGGTGCGCCCCTCAGCAGGGTTGCTGCAAGCTGACCCTGAACGTCAAGGAGGGCATCATTGAGGAGGCTCTGGTGGAAACGCTGGGTTGCTCCGGTATGACCCACTCCGCCGCTATGGCATCCGAGATTCTGATCGGTAAGACTCTGCTGGAAGCGCTGAACACCGACCTGGTGTGCGACGCCATCAATACCGCTATGCGGGAGCTGTTCCTGCAGATCGTATACGGCCGCAGCCAGTCTGCATTCTCTGAAGACGGTCTGGCAGTGGGCGCTTCTCTGGAGGACCTGGGTAAGGGTCTGCGCAGCCAGGTGGGCACCATGTTTGCCACTAAGGCAAAGGGCCCCCGCTATCTGGAGATGGCAGAAGGCTATGTTACACGCTGTGCTCTGGACGAGAACAATCTGATTATTGGTTATGAATTTATCAATCTGGGCAAGATGATGGACTTCATCAAGAAGGGTGACGATGCTTCCGTCGCTCTGGAGAAGGCCAAGGGCAGCTATGGCCGTTTCGCCGGCGCTGCTAAGTACATCGACCCCCGCCACGAATAAGAGGAGGACACGAAAATGGCTTTGTTTGAAGGTTACGAAAGAAAAATCGACAAGATCAACGGTGTCCTGGCTCAGTACGGTCTGAACTCTGTGGAAGAGTGCCGGGAGCTTTGCGTGGCAAAGGGCTTCGACCCCTACACCATCACCAAGGGCATCCAACCCATCGCTTTTGAGGACGTGGCTTGGGCATACTGCGTTGGCGCAGCCATCGCGCTGAAGAAGGGCGTTAAGAACGCCGCTGAAGCCGCTGAGGCTATTGGCATCGGCCTGCAGGCATTCTGCATCCCCGGCTCCGTTGCTGAGGACCGCAAGGTCGGTCTGGGCCAGGGCAACCTGGGCGCTATGCTGCTGCGTGACGAGACCAAGTGCTTTGCCTTCCTGGCAGGTCACGAATCCTTTGCTGCCGCAGAAGGCGCGATTGGCATTGCCCGTTCTGCCAACAAGGCTCGTAAAGAGCCCCTGCGCGTCATTCTGAACGGCCTGGGCAAGGACGCTGCTCAGATTATCAGCCGTATCAATGGCTTTACCTATGTGCAGACGCAGTTTGACTACTACACCGGTGAGCTGAAGGTGGTCAACAGAATCGCATACTCCGACGGCGAGCGCGCCGCAGTTAACTGCTACGGCTGTGACGATGTCCGTGAGGGCGTTGCCATTATGCACTTTGAGGGCGTGGACGTGTCCATTACCGGTAACTCCACTAACCCCACCCGCTTCCAGCATCCTGTGGCCGGCACCTATAAGAAAGAGTGCATTGGGCAGGGCAAAAAGTACTTCTCCGTGGCCTCCGGCGGCGGCACCGGCCGTCCTCTGCACCCCGACAATATGGCGGCAGGCCCCGCTTCTTACGGCTTGACCGATACCATGGGCCGTATGCACGGCGACGCGCAGTTCGCCGGCTCTTCCTCTGTCCCTGCCCACGTGGAAATGATGGGCTTCCTGGGCGCAGGTAACAACCCCATGGTCGGTATGACCGTTAGCGTTGCTGTTGCTGTTGAGGAGTCTCTGAAGTAAGAGGTTAAAACCTTTACCTTTGAACCCCAAATGTCCGGGCGGCTATTAGCCGCCCCTACAAGTAAAAAACGAAACAAGGAAGCACATCCTACTTAAGCAAAAGAGTACGATGTGCTTCCTATTTTTGCGTTTTGGAGGGCTTTTTTATGAAGAAAATGAGG
>JAZUOF010000017.1:0-17318 GCA_045604565.1 Faecousia sp. | reverse complement strand
CAGCTTTCTCCCGGTTTTCAATCCTCGGTCCACCCCAGGTCCGGAAATCCCAAGCTGCTTCGGGCGTTGGCGGCGCCGGTAGGATTGTTTGGCGGCATTTCCGTGGGAGTTGCCATGACAATTGGCGCAGTACTGCAAAGCTTTTGGGTATTTTTGGTGGCTGTGGCAGGCACGGTTGCGGCGTGGCTGATTCAGGACTGGGCAAAAAGTCTGTTTTCTTATCAAAAGACGGCTATGTGGGTAGCGGGGATCGCCGCCGCCGTTATGCTGATTCTGAGCGCGATTGCCGGGCAGTTCACCATCGGCCTTACGGTGGTGCTTGTCCAGATGCTGGCCGGACTGATGAGTTATTTTGGCGGCCGGCGCACAGAAATGGGCAGGCAGGATATGGCGCAGATATTGGGCCTGAGGCGGTATATGAAGACCGTCTCCCCGGAGCAGCTTCACCGCATTTGTCAAACCGACCCGGACTATTATCACGGCCTTGCGCCCTATGCGCTGGCCCTTGGCGTGGATAAGGCCTTTGCCAAACGGTTCGGAAAAGAGAGGCTTGCCGCCTGTCCTTATCTGACTACCGGTATGGACGGACACAGAACCGCTTTCGAGTGGAGTGAGCTTCTGCGCCAGACGGCGGATGCCATGAACCGCCGCAGCCGGAAGATGCCTTTGGAGCGCGTGGGAGAAATCCTCAGTTTTCTGAAGAAATAAAAATAAAAACCACCCGGAAGGGCGGCCTCACATAGGGATTTATACGCTCCAAATCGGATCTTTTTCCCCAAATACTGCAACAAAATTCCACGGCAGGCGCCAGCCTTGCCGTGAAATTTTATCTTGTCTTGTGAAAAAATCTCTCGTTTTTATTTTTCCAGTGCCATAACCTTGTCAATTCTGCGCTGATGACGGGGTCCGCCGGAAAATTCCGTGCCCAGCCAGGTATCCACAATTTCCAGCGCCAGCATCTGGCCCACAACGCCTGCGCCCAGCGCCATCATATTGGTATCGTTGTGCTCCCGGGTCATACGGGCGGACATCACGTCGGAAAGCAGAGCGCAGCGAATACCGTCTACCTTGTTGGCGACGATGGAAACGCCGATACCGGTGGTGCACAGTACGATACCCCGCTCACACGCGCCGCTGGCAACGGCTCTTGCCGCCTTTTCCGCGAAATCCGGATAGTCACAGCTGTCCAGGGTGTACGTACCGAAATCCGTAACGGTATGTCCTTTTCCCTGCAAATGGGAAACCAGTTCGTTTTTCAGCGCCAAAGCGCCGTGATCGCAAGCAACAGAAATTTTCATAGTGACACCTCTTTAGTTCATTACATAACCGCCGCTGACGCCAAGGACCTGACCTGTGACGAATTGCGCGTCGGCAAGATACAAAATTGCGTCCGCTACGTCTTCCGGTGTGCCGCACCGGCCGACGGGAGTTTGGGCGGAAAGTTCGTTTAAAACGGCAGGGTCTATCTGCCGGCACATATCTGTCAGGATAACGCCGGGGGCAACGCAGTTGACCCGGATGCCGCTGGGCCCCAGCTCCTGCGCCAGAGCCTTGGTCATGGCAATCACCGCGCCCTTGGTGGCGGAATATGCCACTTCGCAAGAGGCGCCCACCTGCCCCCACATGGAGCTGACGGTGACAATGCTTCCCTTTTGCTTTTGGAGAAAACCGGGAAGCGCCGCTTTTACACAATGAAAGACACCCCGTACATTGACCGAAAAAAGCTTATCCCACTGGTTTTCGGTCATATCCTGTATCAGTCCCGTGTGGGCGATGCCGGCGTTGCACACCAGCACATCCACCGGTCCAATCCGGGAAAAGGCCTCTGCCACAGCCTGTCCGTCAGATACATCGCAGCAAATGGCTGTTGCGCCGGTGGCATTGCACAGAGCCTGCGCCGCCTGATGAGATTTTTCATAGAAAAAGATGACCCGGTCACCCCGCTGGGCAAAAGCCTTTACTGTGGCGGCGCCGATTCCCCGGGAACCGCCGGTAATCAGGACTGTCTGCATCTCAAGCCTCCATAAGACGGAGCTGCCGCAATATGCAGCAGCTCACGAAATTATCTTCTGCGGTTTTTGGTACGGTGGTCGGAGTACTGACGGATGGAAGAAATCTTACTGTCGGACTCGGACATAAACTGTTTTAACCGTTCTTCAAAAAGCTGGTCAGCAGTTTTGGGAGCGGGGGCAGGCGCGGGACGGGACGGAACATTTTCCCGGGGGGCCTTGCTTTTCGGGGCGGAATCCAGCCGCTTAAGGGAAAGATTGATTTTTGCGCCGTCCACGGCGATCACCATCACCTTCACATCCTGACCCTCCGTCAGATGCTGACGGATATCACTGACATAGGTGTTGGCGACTTCCGAAATATGTACCATACCGGTTTTGTTTTCGGGAAGGGAAATGAATGCGCCGAAATTGGTAATTGATTTGACCTTGCCGTCTAAAACAGCTCCTACGGTTAATTCCATGCTCTGCTTGCTTCCTCCGCTTTAATTTTCATTGGTAACCGATTCAAAAATAATGGTATCGGGGTCCACGTACCCCAGTTGTTCCCGGGCAATGTCTTTAACACTCTGCACCGTTCCCAACTGTCCGATTTTCACTTCCAGGCTTTTCTTCTCCCGCTCCAGCTCTGCGGCCTGGGCGCGCAGATCGTCTGTGGCGTCTTGGTACCGCAGAATTCCCACCCGAATGGCGATCAGCGCTGCCGTACACAATACGATAGTCGCCAGAACCACGCATTTGAGCAGAGGAGAACTCCGTCTGTACACCAGGCGAAACCGATCGAAAAAGCTTTTTCCCTTTGCCATTTGCGTCACCTCCGGTTTGTTTGGGGATGGAGCCATCCCTGTTCCGCTTTAGTATACCCCATTTTTTCCCGGTTGCAAATAGCTTTTTTACAAAAAACAGGCATTTTTTGAAAAATAATTTCCAAGGAAACAGAAACTTTGCCCATATTTTACCAAGAAGCCGCCAAAATCCCTCAAAAACCGGTCTGAGCCACCGGCCGAAAGAGATCTCCCAAAGGATGATGCCCAGAAGCATTCCCAGAATGTAGCCGAAACGCAAATCCCCCTCGCAAAGACCGAAGCTGAAAAAAAGCCAGACCCACCCGGCGGCAGGCAGGAACAGCAAATCGGAAAGCGCGCTCCGGCGGGGACGGAGTGGGCGCAGGAATCCGTAGTATACGCCCAGCGCCGCCCCCAGCAGAAAGGCAAGAGCAAACCGTTTGGCGGCCAGTACCGGGGAAATCATCGGAAAAGCCTGCCCAGCCAGCCGGAATCCTGGCGGGGTTCTTCGTAGTGCAGGGAAGAAATATACCCTTCCACCGCAACCTGACCGCCGTCCAGGGACAGATTTTTCAACTGCAGGTCCTTTCCCTGTACGTTCAGCAGACCCAGTGAGGTTTGCAAAATCACGGCGGTATCGTCAAAACTGATGACTTCCGTAACACCGGACATGGTCAGGCCCTTCCGTTCGTTCAGGGTCAGCTTGTGGGGAAGAAGAATCTGTTCGTTCATAGCTTATCACTCCCTTTTAGTATAAGCTATGTGGACAGCCCCGGTTTTAGACCCTTCATTGACAGCCGGCCCGAGGACGGCTATAATACCATTTGTAAAGGGGGCGTGGGAATGTACCTGGAAAGCGCGGAGATCGGCAAAGAGGGCGGACATCTTGCAGGCAGACGACTGCTAAAGCAGATGTATCGCGCCCATTACGGGGAAAATATGCCTGCGATTGCCGTGACCGAGCAGGGCAAGCCGTATTTTGCGGACAGTCCCGTTTATTTTTCCATTTCCCACACAAAGCGCCACGTGTTCTGCGCCCTGTCGGAACGTCCCATAGGGATAGACGCGGAGGAAACCGACCGGCCAATCAACCTGGCGCTGGCGGATAAAATCCTCTCGCCCGGAGAAAAGGCGCAGTTTGACGCGGCCGATGACAAGCGTCTTGCTCTGCTGACGTTCTGGGTACTGAAGGAGGCGCAGGCCAAGCTCACCGGAAAAGGCTTGGAGGGATATCCCAATCATACAGCTTTTACCCTGCCGGATGACCGGGTAAGCATACACAATCACTGCCTTGTGGCGGTAATGGAAACGGGGGAAGAATATGCTCTTTGATACCCACGCGCACCTGGATGACCGGGCCTTCCAGAATGACCGGGAGGAAATCCTGTCCGGGCTGGCAAACAAGGGCGTAGGCCTTGTGATGAATCCCGGCTGCAGTCTGGAAAGCTCCCGCAATGCGGTGCGTCTTGCCGAACAGTATCCCTTTGTCTATGCCGCCGTGGGAACCCATCCGGATCAAGCCGATGAGGTGGATGACGTTCTTTTGGAAGAATACCGCAAGCTCTGCGCCCACGAAAAGGTTAAGGCCATCGGAGAAATCGGCATCGACTACCACTACGAGGATATCCCCCGGGATTTACAAAAGCGGGCGTTTTGTATGCAAATGGAGCTGGCGCGGCAGACGGGTCTGCCGGTCATCGTCCACGAACGGGATGCCCACGAGGACGGTATGGCCATTGTGGAGGCGTTTCCGGATGTGACGGGCGTGTTCCACTGTTATTCCGGCTCTGCCCAGATGGCCAGGCATCTGGTGGATAGGGGTTGGTACATCGGTTTTACCGGCGTTCTGACCTTTAAAAATGCCCGCAAAGCGGTTCAGACCGCCCAGGCGATCCCCCTGGACCGGATTGTTTTGGAAACGGATTGCCCCTATATGGCGCCGGAGCCTTTCCGGGGCCGGCGGAATGACCCGGGTTACCTGTACCGGATGGCTGAGGCCTTAGGGGAAATTCGGGGCGTATCCCCGGAAGAAATTCAACGGATTACTACGGAAAACGGCAAACGCCTGTACCGTATCTGAGAAAAGGAGAATCGTATGAGCTTTGTATACCGTGGGCTTCAGGCCCAAATGACCCGGCACATTGTGACCGATGAGGAAGTGGACCGTCAAATCCAGCGCCTGCAGCAGCAGAATCCCAAAATCCGACTGGTGGAGGATCGCCCCACCCGGTTGGGCGATGGGGTGGTGCTGGACTATGCCGGTTTCTGTGAGGGCGAGCAATTTGCCGGCGGTACAGCGGAAAATCAAACCCTGACGCTGGGAAGCGGTGCGTTCATTCCCGGTTTTGAGGAGCAGCTGGTGGACAAGACTGTGGGACAGAATGTGGAAGTGCAGGTTACCTTCCCGGAAAACTACCACGCAGACAATTTGGCGGGCAAGGAAGCGGTTTTCCGTTGCACCATCCATCAGATTCGGGAAAAAAGCGCCTATGAGCTGGACGATACTTTTGCCCGGGAGGTGGGCCGGTGCGACTCCTTTGACCAAATGCGCCAAAGAATGCGGGAAAGCCTGCAGGCGTATACCGATGAACGGGGAGAAATGGACTTGCAGGACCGTCTTTTGCAGCAGGCGGCGCAGACGCTGGAAATGACCGTGACGGAGGAAGAAACGGAACGCGCCGTGGACCAACAGATGCAGACCATGCAGGCCCAGCTTGCCCAACAGGGATTAACGGTGGAAATGTACTGCCAGTTTATGAACACAACGATGGATGCGCTGCGGGAGCAGTTTCGTCCCACGGCAGTACAGAATATAAGGATGCAGGCGGCGGTGGATGCCATTGTTCAGGCCGAGGGACTGCAGGCAGAGCCGAAGGAAATCGAGGAGGCCTGCGACCTGATTTGTCAGCGCAACCAAATCACAAGACAGCAGCTTCAACCCTATTATGACAAGGAATTTGAGGCGGCGGTGGTACGCAGTGTGCTCACCGGCAAGGTTATGGACCTGATTCGGCAGGCGGCTGTGATTACGGTAACAGAATAAATTGTGCGTTCCGTGGCAATTTTTTGTGTCACGGAACGCATTTTTCGGCAAAATGGGAGAAAAGGGGATTTATTCTGTTTTTCTTTTGACTAATTGCGGGTAAAATGGTACAATTTATCTATCAAAATTTTCCCGGAGAAACAAGGAGGAACCCTGTTATGGCAATTGTATTTCAGAATGGAAGATATGTTGACGAAACCGGTCGCGTGACACTGGATCCTACGGTTTACAAGGATTGGCAGATTGCCGAAGAAGCGGAAAAGACACTTCCGTCCGTGGAGTTTTTCCGCCAGAAGCTTGGTTTGCTGCCCGAGGAAATTATCCCCTACGGCAAAACTCCCAAGCTGGATTTCATCAAGATTATGAACCGCCTGCAGGATAAGCCTGACGGCAAATTTATTGAAGTCACTGCCATCACGCCCACCCCTTTGGGCGAGGGCAAATCCACCACCTCTCTGGGACTGATTGAGGGTCTGGGCAAGTTAGGCAAGAATGTAGGCGGCTGCCTGCGTCAGCCTTCCGGCGGCCCTACCATGAATGTGAAGGGTACGGCTGCCGGCGGCGGCAATGCCCTGCTGATTCCTATGACGGAGTTCTCTTTGGGTCTGACCGGCGATATTAACGACATTATCAATGCCCACAATCTGGCAATGGTGGCGCTGAATGCCCGTATGCAGCACGAGCGCAACTACAACGATGAGCAGCTTGCCAAGCGGGGTCTGAAGCGGTTGGATGTGGACCCCAAGCGCGTGGAAATGGGTTGGGTCATGGACTTCTGCGCCCAGGGTCTGCGGAATATTATTATCGGCATCGGCGGTCCGAAGGACGGCTACCTGATGGAATCCAAATTCGGTATTGCCGTAGGCTCCGAGCTGATGGCCATTCTGGCGGTTGCCCGGGATTTGAAGGATTTGCGGGAACGCATCGGCAAAATTGTTGTGGCCTACTCCAGAAGCGGCGAACCCATTACCACGGAGGATTTGGAAGTGGCCGGCGCAATGACTGCCTGGATGCGCAACACCATCAATCCCACGATGTGCTATTCTGTGGAGCATCAGCCTGTGCTGATTCACGCAGGTCCTTTTGCCAATATTGCCATTGGCCAGTCCTCGGTCATCGGCGACCGGCTGGCTCTGAAGCTGTTTGATTACCACGTGACCGAGTCCGGCTTTGCGGCGGATATCGGGTTCGAGAAATTCTGGAACGTAAAGGCCCGCCTGTCCGGACTGACCCCCAACGTATCGGTGTTGGTGGCCACCATCCGGGCACTGAAAATGCACGGCGGCGGCCCGGCGGTAGTTGCCGGACGTCCTCTGCCTGCGGCATATACCGAGGAGAACCTGGAGCTGTTGGAAAAGGGTTGTGAGAACCTGTTCCACCACGTCAGCACCATCCGCAAATCCGGCATTGTGCCTGTGGTTTGCATCAACCAGTTCTATACGGATACGGAAAATGAAATCGCGCTTTTGCGGGAGCTGTGCGCCAAGCAGGGCGTGCGCTGCGCTCTGAGCAACCACTGGCGTTACGGCGGTGAAGGTGCTGTGGAGCTGGCGGAAGCGGTTGTGGATGCCTGCCAGGAAAAGAACGAAATCAAGTTCCTGTACCCCCTGGAGATGCCCCTGCGTCAGCGGGTGGAGCAGATCGCCAGGGAAGTGTACGGCGCAGACGGCGTGGATTGGGCGCCTTTGGCAGTGGAAAAGGCTCAGCGCTTCGAGTCTGACCCCAAGTACGCGGATTACTGCACAATGATGGTCAAGACCCACCTGTCCTTGAGCCATGAACCCTCCTGGAAGGGCGTTCCCAAGGGCTGGCGCCTGCCCATCCGTGACATTTTGGAGTACGGCGGCGCAAAGTTCCTGTGCCCCATGGCCGGCACCATTTCCATGATGCCCGGCACCAGCTCCGATCCGGCATATCGCCGCATTGATGTGGATACTGAGACCGGTAAGGTTTCCGGCCTGTTCTAACGGATACAAGGAAAGCACAGGCAGGCGCTGCCTGTGCTTTTTGCCTTTTTTGGAAAGGAGTTGCAGATATGGATATGACCGAAAAATCCTGCCGGGATTTTGTGGCGGCGCTGTCCGGCAGCGCGCCTACGCCCGGAGGCGGCGGCGCCGCGGCTCTGATGGGAGCCATCGGTACGGCTTTGGGAAATATGGTGGGCAGTCTGACGGTGGGCAAGCAAAAGTATGCCCATATAGAGGCGGAAATGCTGTCCTTAATGGAAAAATGCAACGCCTTGCAGAAAGAACTGCTGGACCAGGTACAGGCGGACGAGGAAGGCTTTTTGCCTTTGAAGGAAGCCTATGCTATCAACCGGGATGACCCCGGCCGGGAGGAAGCTTTGGAGCAGGCTTCTATCCGCGCCTGTGACGCGCCTTTGCGGATTATGGAGCTGTGCCGGGATGCGCTGGAATGTATCCGGATTTTCGCGCAGAAGGGAAGCCGCCTTGCGGTATCCGATGCAGGCTGCGGCGCGGTGTGCTGCAAAGCCGCAATTCAGGCGGCAAGTCTGAATTTATTTATCAATACAAAAAACCTGAAAAATCGGGAAACTGCCCGCGCGCTGAACAGCCGAGCGCACCAGATCCTTCGCACCTGCTGTCCTTTGGCAGATGAAATTTTTGGGGCAGTGCAGGAAAATCTGATTTCGGAGGAGTAGCTATGGCAAAATTGCTGTTGGGAAAACCGGTTGCCGATGAAATCCACGATGACCTGCAGGCCCGGACAGAACAACTGCGGAACCGGGCAGTCGTTCCCACCCTGGCGTTGATTCGCGTGGGCGCGGACCCCAGCGACCTCAGTTATGAAAAGAGTATCGTCAGCCGGGCAGAAACGGTGGGCGTGGCAATCCGGAAGTACGAGCTTCCGGCAACTGCGAAAAAAGAGGAAGTTCTGGATGTCATTGACCGGGTCAACCGGGACGGACAAATCCACGGCGCGTTGCTGTTTCGTCCGTTGCCGGCGCACCTGAAAGCCTGCGCCCCGGAAATCTGCAACCGCCTGAATCCCCAAAAAGACGTTGACGGGATGACCGATTTGTCCGCGTCCGGGGTGTTTACCGGTACGGATGTGGGCTTTGCCCCCTGCACACCGGCCGCCTGTATGGAAATTCTGCGCCATTACGGCATACCCTGCCGGGGAAAGAATGTGGCGGTTGTGGGACGCAGTATGGTGGTGGGCAGGCCTTTGAGTATGCTTTTGCTGCGCCGGGATGCTACGGTTACCGTCTGCCACACGGGTACGGTGGATACGGCAAAAATCTGCCGCAATGCGGATATGATTGTTACCAGCGCCGGCGTGCTGAATTTCTTAACCGCTGACTTTGTCCGTCCCGGCCAGGTGGTGATTGACGTTTCCGTCAACTATGACGAGAACAAACCCAACGCCCGGGGCGGCCTGGGAAGTATTTCCGGCGATGCGGACTTTGCGCAGGTTGCGCCCATTGTGGATGCCATCACGCCGGTACCCGGCGGAGTGGGCGTAGTCACCGCGTCCGTCTTAATGAAACACGTGGTGGAGGCGGCGGAACGGACCGAAGCATAGGGGGATAGACAGATGAAAAAGCTGAAAAATTTATCGGAAAGCAGTTTCCTGAAGCTGTTTTTTGCCCTGATTACCCTTTGCTTTTTGGTAGGTGCGGTCTGTATGCCCGACCGGGAGAAGATGTTTTCCGGTCTGTGGCAGATTATCAGCCAACCCAGTAAGATATCCGCCAACTACTTTGCCTTGGGCGGCTATGGGGCGACCTTTTTGAACATTGGCCTTGTGGCGCTGATTTGCACAGGACTGTACCTTTTGCCGGGCGCGGTTGCCAACAATGTTTCCTGCCTTGCCTTTTTGCTGACGGCAGGCTTCAGCGCCTGGGGAATCAACGTGGTAAATATATGGCCCACTATGCTGGGTGTTGTGCTTTACGCCCTGGTCAAGAAAGAGAAAATCACAGGACTTGTGAACGCAATGCTCTTTTCCACCGGCATTGCGCCTCTGATTACAGAGCTGCTGGTGCGTTATCCCAGCGCGGAGGTGATAGGCTTTAACTGGCTGGGATTGGGTCTTGCCCTGCTGGTGGGTTTTGCCATTGGCTTTTTCCTGCCTGCCGGACTTGCCTTCTCACCTAAAGTGCATAAGGGGTTTGACCTGTATTCCGCCGCGTTGCCGGTGGGAATGATGGCATTTTTTCTCCAGGGTGTGCTGTATAAAACCATGGGAATATCTCTGCCGCAGGCGCTGTCCGATGCAGACCCGTCCAGTATGGGAGTAGGAAACCCGGTGGCGGTGAATGTGTTCTGCATTTGTGTGTTTCTGCTTTGTATCCTGGGAGCGCTGTGCATGGGTTGCAGGCCGAAGGAATACTGGAAACTGCTCAGCGACCCGGAGTGGATTACAAACTTTTCTGCCACCTACGGCAATCGGGTATTCCTGATGAATGTGGGCGTCTACGGTCTTTTCATTTTGGGCTGCTATAACCTTATCGGCGCCAATTTTAACGCCGTTACCTTTGGATTGATTTTCTGTATGCTTGCCACCTGCAATTCCGGCTCGCATCCGGCAAACGTATGGCCCATTGTGCTGGGATATGCCGCCGCAGCCTTCCTGTTTGGCTGGATTTCCCCCCTGCTGGGAGGAAATTTCCAGTATCCTGTCAATGCCCAGGCGGTTGCTACAGGCTTGTGCTTTGCCAACGGTTTAAGTCCTGTTGCGGATAAATTCGGCTGGCGATACGGATTTCTCGCCGCTGTGATGCATTACCTGCTGGTCACGTCCGTACCGGCAATGCACGGCGGAATGTGCCTGTACAACGGCGGATTTACCGCCGCGCTGATCTGCCTGATCCTGGTTCCGGTACTGGAACGGTTTTGCAAAACCAAAGAAGAACGGGCCCTGCGCCGCAAATAAACCAATGGGTGTGTTGCAGTCATTTTGCAACACGCCCATTTTCCTGCGGATTGACTGTTTTTTGCATATCTGCTATAATACCAAAAGAAATTTGTTCAACAGGAGTAAAGTCCTATGAGAATGAGAAGAATGCGTAATTTAGAGCCTCGTATGGAAAAATGCGGAGCATACCGGATTGCAGAACCTGCGCAGATGCGGGGTTTGTGGCGTGAAAAGCTGCCCGGATGCGCCGCATTATGGGTAGAAGTGGGCTGCGGTAAAGGAAAGTTTACCGCCCAGACCGCCCAGGCCAACCCGGATGTGTTGCTGATCGCCGTGGAACGGTGCCGGGAGGCGATGGTGGTGGCGATGGAAAAGGCGAAGGCTATGGGCCTGAACAATGTATTTTTCATTGATATGGACGTGGCCGCCATAGAGGAAATTTTTGCGCCGGGAGAAATTGACCGGCTGTTTATCAATTTCCCCGACCCCTGGCCCAGAAAGAAAAACGCCAAACGCCGTCTGACCCACAGAGGCTTTTTGGATAAATACTGCCGCGTCGTCCGCGCCGGCGGGGAGTTCCACTTCAAAACCGATAACGCGCCGCTTTTCCAATTCAGCGTGGAAGAATTCGCTGCTTGCGGTCTGGAAGTGAAGAATCTGACCCGCAATCTGCACGAAAACGGCATCGTAGGGATTATGACCGGCTATGAGGAAAAGTTTCACGCAATGGGTACGCCTATCAACCGGTGTGAAGTGGTGTGCAAGCCGTTTGCGCTGCCGCCGGAGGAGAAGAAGAAACCTCAGGAGGAAGGGGTATGACCACCTATCAGGCAGGCAGTTGTGATATTGCTGTCATCGGCGCCGGACACGCAGGGATTGAGGCTGCGCTGGCTGCGGCGCGGTTGGGTCTGCATACCCTGCTTTTTACCATCAATTTGGATGCCGTGGGCAATATGCCCTGCAATCCGGCCATAGGCGGCACAGGCAAAGGCCACCTGGTCCGGGAACTGGATGCTTTGGGCGGACAGATGGGCGTTGCGGCAGATATGGCCTGTATCCAGTACCGGATGCTCAATCGGGGAAAAGGCCCGGCGGTGCACTCCCTTCGGGCGCAGGCGGACCGCCGCCGCTATCAGGAAGTTATGAAGCACACCCTGGAGCAGCAGGAGAATCTGGAGCTGAAACAGGCGATGATTGTAAAGGTGCTCACCGACGAAGGCTGTGTCACCGGTGTGCAAACCCATTTGGGCGCTTTGTATAGTGCCAAAGCGGTGATTCTTGCCACCGGAACTTATCTGGACAGCACAGTCATCACCGGAGAATCCGTCCTGGCTTCCGGGCCGGACGGTATGCATCCGTCTGTGGGTTTGGCGGACAATCTGCGGGAGCTTGGCCTGACCCTGCGCCGGTTCAAAACCGGTACGCCTCCAAGAGTCAATCGCCGCAGTATTGACTTTTCCAAGATGGAACTCCAACCCGGCGATTCCGTTCCCGAACCGTTTTCCTTCCGTACAGAGCACCCGCTGAACAACCGGGCGGTATGCTATCTGACCTATACCAACGAACAGACCCACAAAATCATTCGGGAAAACTTTCACCGCAGTCCTATGTTTGACGGCACAATTTCCGGCGTAGGCCCCCGGTACTGCCCCAGCATCGAAACCAAGGTGGAGCGGTTTGCGGATAAGCCGCGGCACCAGCTATTCATCGAGCCTTGCGGTCTGGACACGGAGGAAATGTATATTCAGGGATTCTCCTCCTCCTTGCCGGAGGATGTGCAGCTGGCGATGATGCATACCATTCCCGGATTGGAAAACGCCCAGATGATGCGCCCGGCCTATGCCATTGAGTATGAGTGCGTTGACCCCACGGAGTTGTTGCCCACCTTGGAGCATAAGCGGGTGTCGGGACTGTACGGAGCGGGCCAATTCAATGGCTCATCCGGTTATGAAGAAGCAGCGGTACAGGGGTTGGTAGCCGGCATCAATGCGGCATTGAAGCTGTTGGGCCGGGAACCGATGATTCTCACCAGGGATACCAGCTATATTGGCACGCTCATTGATGATCTGGTAACCAAGGGCACGGAAGAACCCTACCGAATTATGACCAGCCGTTCCGAGTACCGGCTGCTGCACCGGCAGGACAATGCGGACCAGCGGCTGACCGCCATTGGCGCTCGGGTGGGTCTTGTTCCCCCGGAACGTCTGCAGCAGGTACAGGAAAAGTATGAAGCCGTGCGTAAGGAAATGCAGAGGCTGGAAAGCTGCGGAGTGAGCGCAGGTCCGGAATTGAACGGTATGCTGGAAAGCCGGGATTCTGCCCCAGTGACCAATTCCGCAAGACTGGCAGACCTGCTTCGCAGACCCAATGTGTCCTACGGGGATATCGCGCCCTTTGACCCGGAACGTCCGGAGCTTCCGGAGGCGGTTACCGAGGCCGTGGAAATTCAAATCAAATACGCCGGCTATCTTGCCCGGCAGGAAAAGCAAGTGGAAGTTTTTAAGAAAGAGGAATCCAGGCTCCTGCCTGCGGATCTGAATTACGGGGATATTACCGGTCTTCGTACAGAGGCCCGGCAGAAGCTGTCACAGATTCGTCCCGTATCTATCGGCCAGGCCGGACGTATTTCCGGCGTAAGCCCGGCAGATATTGCGGTTCTGCTTATCTGGCTGGAACAAAATCAGTAAATAAAAAACAGCAGGCATTGCCTGCTGTTTTTATTTACTTTCTCTTTCCAGCCGTTCCCGTTCTGCCTGAGACAGACGCAAATAGTTGGGAGTCAGACCGGCGCCGTCGCAAAGCTCCCCACGGGCAAGCATTTGGCAGGCAACCAAACCAACGCCGGCCGCCCGTTGATGCATCCGGTGCTCCGGCGGCATAACCAGCTTAGGCACAGTCTGGCTCAATGTTTTATGGCACAGCACGCTGCCGTCGCCCACTAAGAATACCGGTTGCGTGACTTGCCGCAGCTCCTCGCCCAGCTCCTCCAGACAGATGGCGCGGTCCTCGCAGACCCGGGTCAGTTGCCCTTCCCGCGCCAAAAAAGTGGCGGTGTAGACCTGGTTGCGCCGGGCGTCCATCACAGGAACCACATAGCCGTCATATATCCCCAAATGCACCGCCATAGCCTCCAACGTGGAAACACCGCAGCAGGGAATTTCCTTACCCCAGGAAAACCCTTTGGCCGCCGCCACACCGATACGCACACCGGTGAAGCTGCCCGGACCTGCCGCTACGGCTACCGCCTCGATATCCTGGGGTGTGTAACCGCAGTGGGCAATCAGACTTTCGGCCATTGCCATAATGGTCTGACTGTGGGTCAGACCGGTATTTTGATAGCTTTCTCCCAAAAGAAGTCCGTCCTGCAGCAAAGCCACAGAACCGGCCTTGGCAGAAGTTTCAAAGGCTAAAATCAGCAAGTGCGTTCCCTCCCTGAATGGTGATGCGACGGGATTCGTCTCCGGTTTTATCAATCCGCACGCAAATGGCGTTTTCCATTGCCTGCGCTACATTTTCACTCCACTCCACAGCGCAAACGCCGCCCCTGTCCAGATAATCCTCCCAGCCGATGTCAAACAGCTCGTCTGCGCAGGACAGGCGGTACATATCGAAGTGAAACAGGGGCAGACGGCCGGAAATATACTCGTTGACAATGGTATAGGTAGGACTGGTTACCTGCTCCTGCGCGCCCAAACCCCGGGCAAGTCCCCGGGTGAAGGCGGTTTTGCCAGCGCCCAAATCTCCCAGGAAGGCAATCACCGTTCCTGCGGTCAGCACTTTTGCCAGCGCCTGACCGACTTGTTCTGTTTCTTCCGGGGAGTGTGTTTCAAAAATCATAAGATTCCTTTCCTGGGGTATCACCCGACTTACTGGGAATTTTTCAGCTTTTCTGCCTGGTCGGCAGTGGCAAGAGCGTCCATCAGTTCGGTCAGGTCTCCGTCCATAATCCCGTCAATTTTGTAAAGAGTCAGTCCAATGCGGTGGTCCGTCACCCGGCCCTGGGGGAAATTGTAGGTGCGGATTCGTTCGTTACGCATACCGGTGCCCACCTGACTGCGGCGCATACCGGTGACCTGGTTTTCCAGGCGTTCCTGCTCAATCTCGTACAGCTTGGAGGCCAGCAGACGCATACATTTTTCCCGGTTCTGCACCTGACTGCGTTCTTCCTGACAGGCGACCACAATTCCCGAGGGCTTGTGAATCAAACGTACGGCAGAGCTGGTTTTATTCACGTGCTGACCGCCCGCGCCGCTTGCCCGATAGACCTGCATTTCAATGTCGGAAGGGTTGATTTGTACATCCACCTCTTCCATTTCGGGAAGCACGGCCACCGTAGCGGTGGAAGTGTGTACCCGTCCGCCGGACTCGGTTTCCGGAACGCGCTGTACCCGGTGGACGCCGGATTCATATTTCAGCCGGGAATATGCGCCCCGTCCGTTGATGACGAAATCCGCCTCCTTGATGCCGCCCAGCTCCGTATCGTTGTAGTTCATCAGCTCTATGCTCCAACCCATCCGGGCGGCGTACATAGAGTACATCCGAAACAGACTGTGGGCAAACAGGGCGCCTTCCTCGCCGCCTACACCGCCCCGGATTTCCATAATGACACTCTTATCGTCGTTGGGGTCTTTGGGCAAAAGAAGAATCTGCAACTGTTTGAACAGCTCCTCCTTGGTTTCCTTGGCGGTTTGATAGGTTTCCTGACAAAGCTCCTTCATCTCCGGATCGCCCATCAATTCTTCCGCGTCCAGCATATCCTGCTGCGCCTTCCGGTAGGCCCGGTAAGCCTCTATAATTGGCTCCAATTCATTTCGTTCCCGCAGAATCTGCGCCGCTTTTTTGGGATCGGCGTAAAAGTCCGGCTGTTCCGACCGGGCGCACAGTTCTTCAAATCGGGATTCCACTGCCCGCAGTTTATCCAGCATACCTTTGCTCCTGAATCAAATTTTTCTTATTGTACCAACAAATCCGGGAAAAGTAAACCCAAACAACTCTTTACCGGGTTTTGATTTTATGATATGATGAAAAAAAGATAACACAGGAGGGATTTCTATGGAAATTCGTTTTGCAGAACCCAGGGATGTGACCGGGATTCTGAATCTTTTGTGTCAGATAGGAAAGGTGCACCACCGTTTGCGCCCGGACCTGTTCCAGCCCAACGCGCGTAAATACGGTCCGTCTCAGCTTCTGGATATGCTGAAAAATCCGGATACGCCTATTTTTGTAGCGGTACAGGGGGACACGTTGCTGGGATACGGCTTTTGCAAGGTGAGCAAATTTGACCGGCATCCGGTAACCACCGACCATACCAATCTGTTCATTGACGATTTGTGCGTGGACGAAAACCATCGGGGCGAGGGCGTGGGTACGATGCTTTACCGGCAGATTTGCCGGTACGCCCAAATGCGAAAGTGCCATAATGTTACGCTGAATGTATGGGCAGATAACGAGAAAGCTTTGAAGTTTTATGAAAAATTGGGTTTAAAGCCGCAAAAAATCCAAATGGAGACCATTTTGGGAGAATAACGAATGTTACAGAAGAACCAAATCTATGAAGCCGTGATTACGGATTATACCGCCGACGGACAGGGCGTGGCCCATATTGAAGGGTGCGCCGTGTTCATTCCCAACGCCATTTTCGCGGAAAAGTATCTGGTACGGATTGAAAAGGCGCAAAAAACCTGGGCGGCAGGAAAAATTACAGAGATTTTGGAAAAGTCTGCCCACCGGGTAAATCGGGAATGTCCCGTTGCCAAGCTGTGCGGCGGCTGTGACTTCTGGCACATGGATTATGCGGAGGAGACCCGCCTGAAGGCCGAACGGGTGCGTCAGGCGCTGAACCGTATCGGCGGTGAGCAATTGGAAAACGTGCCCATTCTTGCTGCGCCGGAGTGCAAGCATTACCGGAACAAGGCAATTTATCCCGTATCTGTTAAAAAGAACAGGGCCTATGCCGGCTTCTACCGGGCAGGCACTCACCAAATCGTGGAGAACGACAGGTGTCTGATTTTGTTTCCGGAAGCAGATCAGGTGAAGGACACGGTCATCCGTTTTATGAACCAGTATCACATATCCGCCTACGACGAAACGGCCGGTACGGGTCTGGTGCGGCATATTTTTGTCCGCCGGGGAGCAGTCTCCGGGCAAGTGATGGTGTGTCTGTGCGTGCGCGGTAAAAAATTGCCCCACGCCCAGGAGCTGGTGGAACAGCTGAAGAAGATTCCCGGCTTTACCACGCTGGTGCTGTCGGTGAATCTCAAACCGGGTAATACCGTACTGGGAGAGGAAACGGTATGCCTCTATGGGCAGGGATATATAGAAGATACTCTGTGGGGCCTGACATTCCGGCTGGCCCCTAAGTCCTTTTATCAGGTCAATCACAGCCAGGCGCAGAAATTGTATGAAGCGGCCATTACCCAGGCGGCGATTACCAAGAATGACCTGGTGCTGGATTTGTACTGCGGTGTAGGTACCATTACTCTGGCAATGGCCGGCGCGGCCGGCAAGGTGATTGGTGTAGAGGTGGTAGAGCAGGCGGTGCAGGATGCCAAAGAAAATGCAATCCGCAACGGCATCACCAACGCAGAATTTTTCTGCGCA
>JAZUOF010000016.1:0-21289 GCA_045604565.1 Faecousia sp. | reverse complement strand
TGTCAGCTGATCAGGCTGACTGGGGGAGAGAATCTCTCCCTCCGTCACGGCTTCGCCGTGCCACCTCCCTCGTCAGAGGGAGGCTTTTCTTCGGCAAGTGTTACGCCTCTAAAGTAGATGACGAAAAATCGGCTTTTGAGCAGCGGGGCAAACACCGACAAAATGGACATAAAAAATCCCGCTACTTCCATTGTAGCTGCATTTGCAGATAAGGGCGGGTAGCGGGATTTTTGAACGGAACAACTTGCATTTCTTTCCCTATCAAGGTATAATTTGAACATATCAGCTTTTATGTAATATGCATCGCCATTGGAGGGAAGATAATGATTAAGCCAAAAAGATTGAACCGAGGAGATAAGGTAGCAATCGTTTCCTTGTCTCGAGGAATGATTGGCGAGAAGATGTTCATTCACAAGTACGAACTTGCCAAGAAACGCTTGGAAGAATACGGCTTAGAAGTTTTGGCTATGCCTAACGCACTGAAAGGGAGTGACTATCTGTATCGTCATCCAGAAGCAAGGGCACAGGATTTGATGGATGCATTTAGGGATTCCGAAATCAAAGCGGTCTTTAATGCCATTGGCGGTGATGACACAATCAGACTTCTGCCCTACATAGACTTCGATGTTTTGCGGAATAACCCTAAAATATTTACTGGATTTTCGGATTCCACAACAAACCATTTTATGATGTACAAGGCGGGTCTTGTTTCCTATTACGGTCTGTCGGTGATGAATAACATCGCAGAATATGTTGCCATCAACGAATATACGAAACAGGCTATGGAAAAGACATTGTTTGCGCCCCAAGACATTCTGCCGATTCCTTGCAGCGATTTTTGCAGCTACGAAAAGGACAAAATCTGGTGGAAAGAAGAAAACATGAGCCAGGCTACCCCTCGTTACCCCAACACAGGCTATGAGGTTATACAAGGTAGTGGAAAAGCAACGGGCGAGTTGCTAGGTGGATGTGTCGATGTGTTCCCAGAGTTGCTCGGAACTTCTTTATGGCCTACACTTGACCAGTGGAAAGGCAAGATTTTGCTGATCGAAACAAGCGAAGTTGATATGCATGAAATGGTTCTATCCTGGTTTTTGCGGAATTTGCATACCCAAGGTATACTGCACGCCATCAACGGAATTATTGTTGGCAAGCCTGCTGTGGAAGAAAAACTGGAGAAGTATAAGGATGTGTACAAGCAGGTTGTTGGATTTGAAGCTAATTTGCCAGACCTCCCCATCCTGTACAATGTTAATGTGGGACACGCATATCCTATTGGCGTTTTCCCGTTGGGTCTGCGATACGAAATTGATTGCGACAACAAAACTCTTACTTTGCTCGAAAGTGCAACTGAGTGAGTCAAAGAAAACAGCCGCCGACCATCAGGTCGGCGGCTGGGGTGATTTTTGCCGGTTATGGGAGGAATTTTCCGTTCTTGGAAGTTTAGATGCAGATTTTTATAATATTTATGGGTAACCCCTTGATTTCCCAGTATTTTTTCCGTATAATTCATAATAAGTGTAATGTATGACCCTGCGGGGTAAGAAACAGGAGAGTGAATTATGGATAGCAAGCTTAGCTATGAAGCGCCGATTTCTGATATCAGCTATTTAACGCTCCCCCGCGCCTATTCCCCCAGCAACGGAACCATTGAACTTCCCGACGATGAATTCTGAATTTTTTACAGTCCTGTCCCAAAAAGGCAGGACTGTAACTGATATTATAGGAGGAACACAGGTTGAACCGACTGGCGTTGATGATTCTGAAGAATACCGGCAGACTTCCCCGTTTGCTTCATAAGCTTAATTTTTATGCCAAACACACCGAGCAATATCCGGAGGAGGAAAAGTACGCATTTTTGCAGTCGCTGTTTGGATATGCGGTCAATGCCGGCAACGTGACGCTGGAGTCCTACGGTGTGGAAAACATACCGGCCCAGGGCGGTTTTTTGATGTATGGCAACCATCAGGGGATGTTTGATATTATGGCCGTGGCCGTTACCTGCCCCGTACCTATGGCCGCCGTGTTCAAAAAGGAGCTGAGCAATGTTCCCCTGGTGAAGCAGGTGATTGCCTGTACCAAATCCTTCGCTATGGACCGGGAGGATGTGCGGCAGTCCCTGACGGTTATTCAGTCGGTGACCCAGGAAGTGAAAAACGGGCGGCGTTATTTGATTTTCCCCGAGGGAACCCGCAGTAAAACCGCCAATCGGATGGGCCCTTTTCACGGCGGCAGTTTCCGGTGCGCACTGAAATCCAAATGTCCCATTGTTCCGGTGGCGTTTGTGGACTGCTTTAAGGTACTGGACCAAAAGGGCAGCGCCCCCCTGACGGTGCAGATTCATTATCTGCCCCCGATTCCCTACGAGGAATACGGCCACCTGAAGTCCGGCGAGGTTGCACAGCTCGTCAAATCCCGCATTCAGGAAGTTTTGGATGCTTATGCGTAATTCCCGGCCAGAGGGCGCTGCCCTGTGGCTTTATGGATTTTTCTTCCGCTTGCCGTTATAATGACTTTACCGACATAAAGGAGTGGTTTTTATGGGAAAACTCAACTATAAGCGCACCGTTTTGGTAGGTTTTGCCTTTTTTCTGATTTGCGCCTTCTGGCAGGCATACGACGCCGTGATCCCCCTGATTCTGACCAATAAGTTTGGTATGAGCCAGGATTGGTCCGGACTGATTATGGCGCTGGATAATATTTTGGCAGTATTTTTGCTTCCTCTGTTCGGCGCGTTGTCCGACAAGCGGAACGCCAAAAGCGGCAAACGGACGCCTTTTATCACCTTTGGCACGATTCTGGCCGCAATTCTTCTGTTGGCTCTGACCTTTGCCGATTACCTTCAGCTTCAGAATATCACTGCCGTTTCCAGTGTGGACAACCCGGCAGGACTGGTGACCATCTACGATGCCAAATCGGAGACTTCCCTGAAGACTCCCGACGGCACGGAATATGTACTGGGTGAGCAATTCACCCAAGAGGAATTCTCTCAAATTACCTGCAAGATTCCCGACCCGGAAAATCCCGGCAAGGATATGACCAACCCCGAATACACCGATTATGTGGTTCCGGCCCGGCAGTCTTATGTTGCCGATATTACCGCCGCCAACCCCGGTGTGCTGATTCTGTTCGTGGGTATCCTGCTTCTTCTTTTGATTGCTATGGCGGTATTCCGCTCTCCCGCGGTTGCCCTGATGCCCGACGTCGTTGTGAAGCCTTTGCGCTCCAAAGCCAACGCCGTGATTAACCTGATGGGTACGGCAGGCGGTATTGTCATTTTGCTGATGGGCATTTTGTTCAAGACCTCCGCCGTGGAAAACTCCCTGATGACTTACTTCGGCTATTTCGGCGTGCTTTTCGGCCTTATGCTGGTCTGTTTGTTTGTGTTCCGGCTGACCGTTAAGGAAAATCTGTGGGCGCAGCAGATGCGCCAGGACAGTATTCGCCTGGGCATTGAGGAAGAGACTCCCGTAGGAGCAGACCGTTCCCTGAGCAAGGGAGAAAAACGCTCTTTGATTCTGATTCTGCTTTCTATCGCCCTTTGGTACTTTGGCTACAACGCCGTCACTTCCAAGTACTCCGTCTATGCCGCCAACGTGCTGGATAAAGACTATAATACAACCATGCTCCTGGCGCAGGTGGCTGCAGTGATTGCTTATCTGCCTGCAGGTATGGCCGCCTCGAAAATCGGCCGCAGAAAGACCATTCTGATCGGTGTGGCGCTTCTGGCGGTGTCCTTCGGCGCAGCCGCCTTTATGCGGCCCGACAGTCCGGATCTGCTGATGAATCTGATGTTTGTGCTGGCGGGCATCGCCTGGGCCACCATCAACGTCAATTCCTTCCCCATGGTCGTGGAGCTTTGCACCGGCGGCGACATTGGCAAATATACCGGCTACTATTACACTGCTTCCATGATTGCCCAATCCCTGACCCCCTATCTGTCCGGTCTGTTCCTGGAGCACGTGGCTATGACCACCTTGTTCCCCTACGCCACCATCTTTGTTGCCCTGTCCTTCGTAACCATGTTCTTTGTAAAACACGGTGATGTCAAGGTTGCCGCAAAGAAGGGGTTAGAAGCCCTTGATGTGGAAGACTGATTTATGATTGTACTTCTGGTTATCCTTCTGATTCTTTTTCTGCTGTATGCGCTGAGCACCGCAGGACGTTCCGGTCATCCCGGCTGGGATGCTCTGCGGGGATGGAGCTATGCCCACCGGGGCCTGCATACTGCCCAACGCCCGGAAAATTCCCTGTCCGCCTTTCAGGCGGCGGTGGACAAAGGCTACGGCATTGAGTTGGACGTTCATCTGATGGCGGACGGCAACCTTGCCGTCATCCACGATTCCTCTCTTTTGCGTACCGTCGGCGCGGACGTGAAGATTGAGGACTTAACTTTGGAGCAGTTGCAGGATTACTGCCTGGAGGGAACGCAGGAGCCTATTCCCACCTTCCGGCAGGTGCTGGAGCTGGTTGGGGATAAAATCCCGATGATTGTGGAGCTGAAGGCGGTGAATAACCACGCACAGCTTGTGGATGCCGCCTGTGAAATGCTGAAATCCCATCCCGGTGTTTACTGCATAGAGTCCTTTGATCCCCGGTGTCTTTACCACCTGAAAAAGCATTACCCCCATATCATCCGGGGTCAACTTGCGGAGAATTTTCTTCTGGTCAAAGGCTTTATGCCCTGGCTGCTGAAATGGATTCTCACGACCCAGATGGCAAATTTCCTGACCCGTCCGGATTTTACTTCCTATAAATTTGCCCACCGCAGGCAATTCAGCAATTTCCTGGCGCGGAAGCTTTGGGGCGTGCAGGGGGTAAGCTGGACGCTGACCAGTCTGGAAGAGCACAGCCAGGCGGTAAAAGAGGGTTGGATTCCCATTTTTGAAAACTGTGAGCCGTAAGCTATTTCCCGCGCTGCCCTGTCTGCCGTGACCCTATGGCACGCAGGCGGCGCGGATTTTTTCATACATTGTGCCGAATTTATCCGAGCATTGGGCGGCAATTTTGTGGGAAAAAAGAATTTGCTTTTCCTTTCCCTTGGTGTATAATAATGGCGAACAGAGTAGGAAGCCTTGCGTTAAGTGCTGTCAAAATGGGGAGTTGAGTGGCAGACGAAGGGCATCGCCCGCGATGAGGTTTCCGCACCCGCTGCGCCATATTGGATCTTCTCCTTTATGAGGCAACGATACTCCGTCAGGCATTGCGCCTGCGGCGGACTATCTTTCCATATCTGCTCCCCAGACGTTTTTATGCGTCCGGGGTCTTTTTTATGGGGATTGTCCGTCGGGAAAAGAAAGGAGATTGGTTATGTCCCAAATGCAAAAATCCACAGCCTTGTACCCCCACCCTTTTTCCAAGGCATACTGGCGGGATGCCGCCGCCGAATTGAAGGATACCCGAATGTTGGTCATTACCGCGCTGATGATCGCTCTGCGTGTGGCTCTGAAGCCTTTGGCCATTCCTCTTGGCCCTCAGCTGAGTATTCAGACAGCTATGCTGGCAACCGCGCTGGGCGCTATGATTTTCGGCCCGGTGATGGCAATTCCTGCGGCCATTATTTCCGATACCGTGGGATTTATCCTGTTCCCCAACGGTGAATACTTCCTGCCGTTTATCCTTACGGAAATCGCCAGCACAGTGATTTACGCTCTGTGCCTTTATCGGGCAAAGCCCTCTGCCCTTCGGGTAATGCTGTCCCGGTTTTTTATCTGCTTCTTTGTGAACATCATCCTCCAGTCTTTGATTCTGGCGTGGCAATACGACTTTATGGGAAATCCGGAAGGCGCAAAAAATCAGATTCTGGGCATTTTCGGTACGGTGCGGGTTTTTAAGAACCTGTGTATGTTCCCGGTGGAGACCGTGGTGCTTACTTTGTTTCTGAAGGTTTTGATTCCCGTGACCCGGCGGGCCAAGCTAACCTTTGCTTCCGCTGAGCAGATGCGGTTTCTTCCCAAGCAAGTCCTTGCCCTTGCGCTGCTTTTGGTCATCGGCACAGGCAGCGCTTTGGGGTATCTGGCCTATCTGTACGGGCCGGACAACAACCGTTCCCGTTCCGCAGATTATACCTCCACCCAGCGCGTGGCCGCCAATCAGGAAATGACTCAGCTGGTCCTTTCGCGGACAGATACGTGGGATGACCAACAAGTGGTCTGCATTGTGGACAGCGCCTACCGGGGACTGTTCGATGCCGACACCGATTATACCCTCTCGGTATATACCGTGGATGAAGCCGCCCTTGCTGCCGGCAAGGCGGCAGACCAGACCTACGGAATGGATACCCTGTGGGCCTACTCCAAAAGCGGTCCCGGCAAAGACCCCTACGGCTCTTTGGTGAAGGTTGCTTCCGTGTATGTGGTGAAAAACGAGCAGACCGGGGAAATTCTGGAATTTACCCTTGACCTGTAGCGAATTGGTTAAAATAAAAAAGGGCGTGTTGCAATGATTTGCAACACGCCTTTTCGTTTTTCCTATTCTCCCAGCCAGCGTTGGGATTGGGTAATACAGGCTTTTCCCGATGCCAGGCTTGCCGGTACATCCAGAATCCGCTGGTTTCGGCTTCCCCGAAACATCAGCTCCAGCGACCGTTCCTCCTGCAAATACGGACCGTCGATCAAAATGTCCAGAGTTTGCAGAAGCTCGCGCTGTTCCGGTGTGCCGGATAAAAGCTGCTCAAAGGTGAATCCGGTGTAGGAGGCAACCTCATAGCCTTCCTGCTTCAAAAGCTTCCCAAGCGCGGCAAATTCCGCCGCCTGGGCAAAGGGTTCTCCGCCGGAAAAGGTTACGCCCCGGCACAAAGGATTGGCCTTCACAATATCCAGACCAGCCTGTACATCCACAGGCGTTCCGCAGCCGAATTCCCAGGTTTTCGGATTATGGCATCCCGCACACCTGTGGGGGCAGCCTTGGGCAAATACGGTGGTGCGAATGCCCGGACCGTCTACAATGCTGTCGGAAAGGATTCCGGATAAATCAAGCATTCTGATTCAGACTGTGCTTGACCCGGTCTCTCTCCTCGGCCCGCTTGGCATCGTTCCATTTATCCATCGTGCCAACCAGGTAGCCGGTAATGCGGCGAATACGCTCAAAGCCTACGCCCTGTCCAAGCTTTTCGCTCTTTGTTTGAACTGTCATAACGAACCTCCTTATTCGATTCCCTGGAATGCAGGCATTCCGGGGTACATTTTTTTCAGCTTGTCCACCTGTTCGGGGGCAATTTCCTCGCCTTCCCGGCGACCGCAACGGGGACAAACATCTCCGATGATACCCACATAACCGCAAACGGGGTCACGGTCTACGGGGTGGTTGATCGAGCCGTAGCCGATGCCGAAATCGTGCATACAACGGACAACGGACTCGAAGGCTTCCACATTCCGGGCGGTGTCGCCGTCCAGCTCCACATAGCTGATATGACCGGCGTTACACAGCGCGTGGTAAGGCGCTTCCAGACGAATTTTGTCGTACACGGAGGTGCCGTACCATACCGGGATATGGAAGGAGTTGGTATAATACTCCCGATCGGTAACGCCGGGGATTTTGCCGTAGCGCTTCTGGTCCATACGGATAAAGCGGCCGGACAGACCTTCGGCGGGCGTTGCCAACAGGGTAATATTCATCTTCATCAGCTGAGACTTATTATCGCAGAACTTACGCATAAAGCCTATGATTTCCAGACCCTTTTGCTGAATCTCCTCAGCCTGGCCGTGATGCCGGCCGTACAGAGCGGTCAGCGTTTCTGCCAGTCCGATAAAGCCGATGGACAGCGTGCCGTGCTTCAGCACCTCACGCAGGTCATCCTGTACGGTCAGATTGTCGGAATCCAGCCATACGCCCTGGCCCATCAGGAAGGGGAAATTATAAGTATGCTTGCTGGCCTGAATTTCAAAACGGTCCAGCATCTGCTGGGTCACCAGCTCCATCATACCCTGCAGCTTTTCATAGAACAGCTTTTCGTCTCCGTGGCTCTCAATGGCCAGACGGGGCAGGTTGATGGAAGTGAAGGACAAGTTGCCCCGGGAATAGGCAATCTGGCGGGTGGGGTCATAGACATTGCCCATAACACGGGTGCGGCAGCCCATTGTGGCCACTTCCGTCTCCGGACGGCCGGGAACATAGTACTGCAGGTTAAAGGGAGAGTCCAGGAAGGTATAGTTGGGGAACAGGCGCTTTGCGCTGACCTTGCAGCTCAAACGGAACAGATCGTAGTTGGGATCGCCCTCGTTGTAGTTGACGCCTTCCTTGACCTTGAAAATGTGGATGGGGAAGATACAGGTCTCTCCGTGACCCAGACCGGCATCCAGCGCCAGCAGGATATTGCGGATGACCATACGGCCCTCGCGGGAGGTATCTGTACCGTAGTTAATGGAGGAGAAGGGAGTCTGCGCGCCGGCGCGGGAGTGCATAGTATTCAGATTATGTACAAAGCCTTCCATTGCCTGCTTGGTATCCCGGTCCGCCTTGTTCTCCGCACGGCGTCTGGCTCTGGCAATCAAAGCCTCTGCCTGGCGGGTGGAAACAGGGTAACGGGAGCACAGCTCTGCGGCAATATTGGCATCAAACTCGGGACTGTTCTCCAATCGGGCGCGCTCGCCGGTCATTTCCTCTGCGGCGGCGATGACTGCTTCCACAGGCTCCTTCAAGTCGGAATCGGTCTCCAGAATGTCCTCCAAAGCTTCCTTCAGGCGGCGGATAAAGGCCTTGTGATAAGTCTTGGCAACGCCTTCCGCCATACCGTAGTCAAAGTTGGGGATGGACTGACCGCCGTGCTGGTCGTTCTGATTGGACTGAATGGCAATGGCCGCCAAAGCTGCATAGCTCTGGATGCTCATAGGCTCGCGCAGGTAGCCGTGGCCGGTGGAGAATCCGTTCTGGAACAGCTTGATAATATCAATCTGACAGCAGGTCGTGGTCAGAGAGTAGAAATCGAAGTCGTGGATATGAATATCACCCTCCCGGTACGCCTTGGCGTGCTCGGGGCGGAGTAGATACATCTCGTTGTAGGCCTTGGCGCCGGCAGCGCCGATCTGGAGCATACTGCCCATGGCGGTATTGCCGTCGATATTGGCATTGTCGCGCTTCATATCGCTGATCCGGGCGTCGATATTGGTAATCTCGTCGATGGTCTTCATCAAAGAGGTGTTGGCCTCACGGGCGCGGGTGCGGTTTGCGCGGTAAAGAATATAGGATTTGGCGGCATCGGTAAAGCCGTGATTCATCAGCTGCCGTTCCACAGCATCCTGAATGCTTTCAATGTTGGGAGAATCGTTGGTAAAAGTATTTTCCAGATCTCGCTGTACATCGTTGGCGACACGGGCGGCATCGGCGGCAGTTCCCTCACCGGAGGCCTCCAGTGATTTCAAAATTGCTGCGGCAATTTTGTTCTGATCGTACAAAACGACCCGTCCATCGCGCTTAATTATACTGTGAATCATAGAAAATCCCAACTTTCTCTCTTTTTTGGGGGTTACATAACTTTGGCACAATATGTTGTACCTGTGTTTTCCCTGTGCCACAATATCTTGCCACAGAAAAACTTTCTTGTCAAGGGTGTTTTACCCCTTTCCAAAAAATTCTAAAAAGGGAAAAACCCAAAAACTCTTGCCATTGCAGAGTTTTCTGGCACAAAAAATTTTTTTGGAAAAGTTTATGGGAATTTTTTGCACAGACGGCTGTCTTTTTTTGTCAGATGTGTTATAATCGGTGGTACTTACAGAAAAGAGGGAAACGTCCATGAAACCGCATACGTCCCGTTCCCAGGAACAACGAAAATTGATGATGGTCAATGAGCCTGTGGGCAAGGTCATATTCAAGATGGCCATTCCCACAATCATCGCCTTTTTGATTAACTCCATATACTCTCTGGCCGATACCTTTTTTGTCAGCTCTCTGGGCACCAATGCCACAGCCGCTATCAGCGTCAACGCCTCTTTGGACCAGCTGATTATGATGTGCGGCTCCTTGCTGGCCGTGGGCTCTAACAGCTATATTGCCCGCCTGCTTGGTCAGGGGGATGAAAAGAAGGCCAGTCAGGTGTTGTCCACAGCCTTTTTCCTGGCATTTACCATCGGCGCGGTTCTTACTTTGCTGGGAAACATTTTTATGACGCCTATGGTGCATCTGCTGGGCGCCACCCCAACCTGCGAAAGCTACGCCATTGACTACGCCTCCTTTGTGCTGATGGCTGCGCCCTTTATGGCCGCAAACTTTGTGATGAACCAATGCCTGCGCAGCGAGGGCAGCGCCACATTGTCCATGATTGGCATGGGCTTTGGCGGCGTTTTGAACTGTTTTCTTGACCCGCTGCTGATTTTAGGTACGGAAGGCGTGAAGCAGACTTACGGCATCGACCTGCCCTTCTTTATTCCGGAAATGAAAGTGCTGGGCGCATCCCTTGCCACTGCCATTTCCAAATGGGTCAGCTTCCTGATTTTGATATTCCCTTATGTTACCCGGCGGAGCCTTTTGCGGCTTTCCATCCGCAACTTCCGTCTGCGCAAGGATATTATCTGGCAAATTGTTACCGTGGGCTCTTCCTCTATGTTCCGCTCCGGTCTGGCAGTGCTGTCTGCCATTGTGCTCAACGATTTGGCAGGCAATATTTCCGATTCCGTATTGGCGGGCATCGGTGTCAGCACCAAAATTATGATGTTCCCCTTCTCCATTATTTTAGGCTTCGGCAGCGGCTTCCAGCCGGTGGCAGGCTTTAATTGGGGCGCGCGGCGGTATGACCGGGTAATGGCGAGCTACCGGTTTGCCACGCTGGTTTCGGTGATTGGCGCCGGGATTATGTCGGTGGTTCTGGTGATGTTCTCCGACTCCATTATTTTGGCATTTGCCGGGGATGACCCGCAAATGCGGCAAATCGGCAGTTTAAGTATTTTTCTGCAAAGTCTTGTGCTGCCCGTTCACGCGTGGGTGGCTGTGGTAAATATGCTCTGCGCCGGTCTGGGCAACGGCGGCGGCGCATTGGCGCTGTCCACCGCCCGTCAGGGAAGCTGCCTGATTCCCTTTGTCTACCCCCTGGCCTTCTTCTTCGGCGCGTACGGAATCGCTTCTGCGCAGGGTCTGGCGGACGTGCTGTCCATTGTGCTGGCCATTCCCATTGCGGTGCATATGACCCGAAAAATCCGAAGGGCGCAAGCCGAGCTTACCAATTCCGAACCGTAACGGAATACGGGTCTGTGGCCGAAAATGGCCGCAGACCCGTTTGAATTTTCTGTATCTTTTTTGTAAATTTTGCGGTTTCCAGCGGAAGATAACTTGCCCGCACCCCATTTCTCCATTGATTTTGCGTCATTTTTTCGTTATAATATCCATTGACTACCCCGGAAATAAGGTGACGTTACCCTATGAGAATTGCCATCATTCCTGCATACGAGCCTGAGGAAACATTCGTTTCTTACAGCAAGGCGCTTTTGCAAATCGCCGACCGGTTGATCGTTGTCGACGATGGCAGTGGTGCGCCCTATGAAACGATTTTCCGCGCCATTGGCTGCCTGCCCAATGCGCTGGTTTTGACTGTTCCGGAGAATCACGGCAAGGGTCACGCCCTGAAACACGCCTTTTCCTATTGCGCGGAGCACTTTGCAGATACGGACATTTTGGTGACCGCCGACTGCGACGGCCAGCATAAGCTGGAGGATGTGGCGCGCGTATGCGCCCAGGCGCAGGAGCATCCCAACAGTCTGATTTTAGGCAGCCGGGATTTTGCCTCTGCCAACGTTCCCCCGAAAAGTCTGGCGGGCAACACCCAAATGCGGCGGTGGCTGAAAATTATGTACGGTCTGAATATCGCCGACAGTCAGACCGGACTGCGCGCCTTTACCGTACAGACCGCCCGGCGGCTGATGAAAGTTGCCGGCAACCGTTTTGAATATGAAACTGCCATGCTGATTTACGCCAAGCGCAATCAGATTCCCATTCTGGAAACCACCGTTCAGGCTGTTTATCCGGAAAACCCGGCTGACCACGTAACCCATTTCCGGGCAGTGCGGGACTCTCTGCGTGTGGCAGGAACGCTTTTGAAGCATATGTTGCCCTATTTTCTGTCTTCCTCTGCGGCCGTGGTAACGGACGTGCTGATTTTTGCGCTCCTTGCCAATTTGGTCTTCCCCGAAAGCACACCCTTGCAAACCTTGCTCGCCACCGTTTCCGCCCGTGTGGTATCCTCTGTCATCAACTTTTTCATCAACTGCCGCCATATTTTCCACGGCCGGGCGCGGCAGGCGGTTGTGCGCTACTATACCCTTTGGACCGTACAGCTGGTTTGCTCTTACGGCATTGTATTTCTGTTTGGCCACGTATGGGGCGGTCAGGTAACCATCGTAAAGCTGATTGGCGACCTGTGTTTGAGTCTGATCAGTTACCAGGTGCAATGCCGGTGGGTCTACCGGCAGGACATTCCCTCCTTCTACGGCGGGTTTGCCCGTTTTTGCCGGTGGCTGCTGCGCGTCTTTTCCCCCCGGTATCGGTGCGACTTCAAAATGCCCGATGAGCCTGTAGTATATGTATGCCGTCACCTGGATATGCACGGCCCGTACACCACCATCAAATGGCTGCCCAAACCGGTGCACCCCCTTGTTCTGCACGTATTTTTCCATCGCAAAACCGCCATCCGGCATTTCACCCACTATACCTTCTCGGAGCGGTACGGCAAAAAAGAGAAGAAATTTGATTTTAAGGCCTGGGTGGCCGGCTCTGTTACCGCGCCGCTGGTCAATTCTCTGCAGTCCGTTCCTGTGTACCGGGGCAGTTCCCAGTCCACCGCCACCTTAAAGCACGGACTGAAGCATCTGATGAATCAGGAAAGCCTGATTGTGTTCGCCGACGTGAACTACACCGATACCGGCGATACCCCGGGCCCTATCTACCAGGGTTTCCTGCTGTTGGGAGAGCTTTATCGGAAGAAAACCGGGAAATCCGTGAAATTCATCCCTTTGCGGATTCACGATGACAGCCGATGCATCACCGCCGGCGCGCCCATTACCGTGGACGATTACCGGACGCAGGGCGAGCAGGCTGCCGTAAACATCCGGGAAGCTATCTTTCCGCCTCAGCATACCGGCATTTCTCAGAAATAATATACGGGCGTGTGCAAAACCACTGCAACACGCCCGTTTTCCTTCTATTTCATTCCTTTGTTCTTTTCCGAAAAATCAGAAAATGACTGCCAATACGGTAATCACCGCGGCCGCAATCGTGGCCACAACCCCCATAAAACCTAAGCAGCCCATTCTGGCGCTTCCAATTTCGTTCGTCATACCTGTTCCCATAGTCATTTCCTCCTTTTTAGAATGTTGAAAAAACAGGGTCAGGGTGATTCCCCTGACCCTGTTGCTTATGTAACATCAGTTGACAGCGGTAATATGGGTGTTGACACCCTCGTACCAGTACAGGAAGCCTTCCACGTCGATGACGTCGCCAGCCTTCAGCTCGCCCACTGCCTTATACACATCGGTTTCCGGGCCGGTCAGGTAAACTTCCACGCAGAAGTCGTAGCTTGCGCCGTTGTAGCCCACGGTCACATAAATGTCGTCGCCGGGCTCACCGTTCTTGTAGCTGACGGATTCCACGGTCACGCCCTTGAACAGGACCTTCTCGTTCTGGTGCTTAATCAGCTCATCAGTACCCAGCAGGCTGGTTACGTCCTTAGCTTCGGCAATCCAGGTGCCTTCGCAGATCTCAAAGGTGGCATTCATAATCTCGATTTCGCCACTGTATTCCGCTCTGTCGCCGGTGACCTTAATCTTGGTGCCGGGGACCAGCTTGGCTGCGTCTTCCTCGGAGCAGGTCATTCCGTACAGGAAGTAACCACCGTCGGGATCCTGGGCGTAAACGGTGATGGTGTTGTCCCACCAGCTCTGATGCCCCTGAACGAAGCACTCAACCACAACCTTGTCATCCAGCTCAGCAGCCAGATACTCCGCGTGGGTCATAACGCCTTCGCTCTTGGCGGAGGGATCAAAATCTCCTGCGGGAGCGGTATTGCAGGCCGCAAACACGAAAACCGTACAAAGGACCAACAGCAGTGCAATCAGCTTTTTCATTTTGTCATATCTCCTTTTCTTTTATACAGGCGACCTGTCCGGCCGTCTATTAAAAAACGTACAAGGCTATTATACAGCATAATTTTTGGAAATCAACCTTTTCCTTGCCCGTCTTTTTGTTTTTTCCTGCGAATTTGCTCCTTCAGCGCATAAATTCCTATGCAAACCCAGGCAAGGATCAGGGCAGAAAGCAAATACACAGCCGTTTCCGGCAGCGTTCCCAGTTCCATTTTTCCGGAGGCGATCTTGCCGGTCTGGTCCAGCCGGTACAGGGATGTCATTTCCGCAAACAAATTCTGCATATAGGTCTCATCCACAGGATCTCCCCGACGGGCGGATTTTTTGGTTTCCTCAATCAGCTGACCGGCGGCGTTTCGCAGAGAAGCAGAGCCGTTAAACACCGGCGTAACAAAGGTGCTGTCCACGTGGTCCATCAGAAGCTGCGCCGCCTGAATTTTAATCGGGTAATACAGCTCGTTGTCTTCCCCGATTCTGGACAGGTACTGCTGGTATTCCTGACTTTCCTGGGCCTTGGTGGTTACCGGCACATAGCCTTCCGTCTGAGAATAGGCAATCTGCACGGGATTGGTCAGCATAAACTGGGCAAACAGCCAGGAGGCGAGCACCTCCTGCGGATCGTCTTTATTGAACACGCAAATGGACGGTCCCTGGGAAATCATCTGCATATTTTCCGGGTCAAACTGGGGAACGGGGTAGATTACCGTTTCAAACTGCACCAGCTTGTCCTCAGCAATATCCATCAAAGGGGCATCCGAACCCATCCAGGTAGCGCCGGCAGTGGAGTCCACGGCAAAAATGCACTGGCCGGCATTCAGGTAGTTTGCCGGGTAGCCGGTCGCCTTGAAGGTGTTGAAGGCTTTGGTGGCGGAATGTTCGGCCACGGTATAAAGCAGTTGCTTGGTGGTATCGTTGAATAGCAGAATTTCGCCATCTTCCGTGGAATAGTCCGCCCCCAGCTGCCTGAGCATCTGAATCATCATATTGTCTGTGGACTTATACATGAAGGGAAGCATAACTTTTTGACCGTTAACCAAAAAATTCCCCTCTGCATCGGTGGCCATCGCCGCTTCGGACACTTCCCATATAAAATCCCAGGTCAGCACTTCCGGCAGAGTGTACCCCAGTTTTTCCACGTAAGTCTTATTCACATAGCAGGCCTCCGTAGAGCGCATATAGGGAATGGCATAGTACCGGTCTGCCAGACGGCACTCCTCCAAAAAGGCAGGCACAATCTGGTCCCGGGTGGGGGAATCAAACTTCACTTCACTGCCTCCCAGGCCGTACTTTTCGTCCGCAAACAGTTCGTCCAGGGGAACCACGCAGTTGATGCCTGTCATATAGGTGGCAATATGGTCCGGGTAGGTAATGCACACATTGGGGGTCGTATTGGTGGAAATATTGGTAATCACATCGTTGTAAATTTTGCCGTAATCGGTGTACAGACGCAGATTTACGGTAATATTGGGATACAACGCCTGGAAGTCCGAGATGGCAGTCTTATAAATGTCCACCTGGGTCAGGTTGGTATCATTTTTCGCCCAAAAAGTAATCTCATAGGTCCGGTCAGAGTCAAAGGTCTCCGGAATCACAAAGGCTTCCCGCCCCGTTGTTCCGTGACAGCCGGAAAGGATCATGCCTATCAGCGCCGCCAGCAAAAGCGCACAAATCCCTTTTTTCATCCTTTTGTGCCTCCTCTTGCCACGCCCGCCATAATCTTTTTCCGGAAAACCAGGAACAGCGCAATCAGCGGAACGGAAATCACAACCACCGCCGCCATCATTGCAGGAATGTTCTCGCGGCCAAAGCCGTTTTCCCGGATTTCCTGAATACCGTTGGACACCAAAAAATAATTTTGGTCATCGGTAATCAGACGCGGCCACACATAGGAATTCCAGCACTCAATGATTTTCAGAATCGTCACCGTAACGATAGTGGGACGGCAGATGGGAATCATAACCTTCCACAGGTATTTCAGGTCGGACGTGCCGTCTGCCTTGGCGGCCCAGTACAGCTCATCGGGAATCTGGGCAAAGTTCTCCCGGAGCAGGTAAATATAAAACACAGAGGTAACGGAGGGCAAAATCAGACCCATAAATGTGTTTCGCAAATCCAGGTTAGTAATGGTCACAAAATTGGTAATGACAACCAGTTCGTTGGGAATCATCATCAGCGACAAAAACAGGGTGAACGCCAAATCCTTACCCCGGAAGTTAAGCCTTGCAAAGGCAAACGCCGCCAGCACCGTCACAATCAGCATAATCGCGGTTGTTCCCAGCGTAAAAATCAGCGTGTTCAGGAAGTAGTCTGCCAGAGGAACGGCAGTAAAGGCGTACGCGTAGTTCTCCAGGGTGGGCGACAGGGTGAAAAACTGGGGGATATATTCCGAGCTGTACGCGCTGTAGCTTTTTACGGAGGACAGCAGCATCCAGTAGAAGGGAAACAGCACGATGATTGCCCACAGGGTCAAAAAGCTGTAGGTGAACACCCGGCTCCCGATACGGCGGATTTTCGCTCTTTTTTCTACGGTTTCGTAATCCACGGCTGCACCCCCTTACTCATAGTGAACGTGCTTCCGGCTTACCAGCAGATTGATGCAGGTAATGGTCAGCACAATGGAAAACAGGACGATGGCCGCCGCCGACGCAAAGGACGGATATCCACCGGAATCTCCGTAGAGCATATCGTATACATAGCCCACAATGGTGTTCATTCCCGCGGCATTCAGGTCTGTGCCGAACAGGGCGACCGCATCGGAATAGGCCTTAAACGCGCCGATGAAGCCGGTAATAATCAGATAAAACAGGGTGGGAGAAATCAGCGGCAGAGTAATGCGGGTGAACATACGGGTTTTGGATGCGCCGTCAATTCGGGCGGCATTGTAATGCATGGGGTTGACCGATGCCAGCGCGCTGGTGAGAATCAGCACTTTAAAGGGCAGAACCACCCAAACGGTGTATACGCACAGCACCAGCATCTTGGCCCAATACGGGCCCTGGATAAAGTCCACAGACTCACCGCCAAACAGGTGAATCAGCATATTGATCAGGCCGTCGGTATAGGGCGTTTTTTCAAAAAGAATCATAAACACCAGGCCCACTGCCAGCGTATTGGTCACATAGGGTAAAAAATATACGGTCTGGTAAAGCTGGCGGAGCTTTTGAATGGAATTGAGCGCAACGCTGATCAGAAGGGCAAGTCCGGTGGATACGGGCACCGTAATAATCACCAGAATAAAGGTGTTTTGCACCGCCTGCAAAAAATACGGGTCCCGCAGAATATACTGGTAGTTATAGATGCCTGTGCCAAAGAACGTCTGGGACGCGGAGTTATACCCCTCTTCAAAGGAATAGACGAATACGTCAACCAGGGGATACACCATAAAAACGCCCAAAAACAAGATTGCAGGCAGCAAATAGAGCCAGCCTTTGGGATTGTTTTTCTCCATAACCGTTTTCTCCTGTCGCATAGTTGCCTTCTTGGAAATGATTACCTATATTATAATGCCCTTATCCTAAGTTTTCAAGAGAACAATCCAATTCCCAAAAATTCCTATAAAACGGGTTTTTTGTGAATTATTGCGACTTGACGGACTGCCGGTTCCCAGGTAAAGTAATAGTATCTCAACAGAAAGGATGGGATACCTTGAAGCACAGAATTTTTCAGTATGACCCTTTGCTGAAACGGTATGAATCGGACTTTGACCTGCGAATGAGAAACTTTCGGAACAAGAAGAAAGAGCTTCTGCAGGATGGACAGACCCTATCCGACTTTGCCAACGGTCACCTTTTCTTCGGCTTTCACAAAACGCCCGATGGCTGGTACTACCGGGAATGGGCCCCTGCAGCCCAGCAGGTATTCCTGACCGGCGATTTCTGTGACTGGAATCGGTATGCTCACCCCCTTACCAAGAAGGAAAACGGTGTTTTTGAGCTGTTTCTGCCCGGCGCGGACAGCTTAAAAGACGGTCAAAAAGTGATGGCTGTAATTGTCTCCGGGGGCGCAGAGCTGGAGCGAATTCCCTTGTACGCCAATCGGGTTGTGCAGGATCCCAACAGCATTCAATGGAACGCGGTTATTTACGACCCGGCTGAGGAATTTGTGTGGACAGACACCGGATTTGCTCCCCAAAAAGAGCTGTTTATTTATGAATGTCATATCGGTATGGCCCAGGAGGACGGCAAGGTGGGCTCTTATGACGAGTTCCGTCTGTATACCCTGCCCAGAATCCAAAAACTTGGCTATACCGCTATCCAGATTATGGCCGTTATGGAGCATCCCTACTACGCTTCCTTCGGTTATCAGGTAACAAATTTCTTTGCCGCATCTTCCCGGTTCGGTATGCCTGAGGATTTGAAAAAGCTGGTGGATACCGCCCACAGCATGGGCATTGCCGTACTGCTGGATGTGGTCCATTCCCACGCCTGCAAAAATACCCGGGAGGGTATCAATGAATTTGACGGTACAGCCTGTCAGTTTTTCCACGAGGGAGCAAAGGGCGAACATCCCGCCTGGAACACCAAATGCTTCGATTACAACAAAAATGAAGTCATTCACTTTTTGCTGTCCAACCTGAAATACTGGATGACCGAATACCATTTTGACGGCTTCCGCTTTGACGGCGTCACGTCTATGCTGTACCTGGATCACGGACTGGGCACGTCCTTTACCGGCTATGACCAGTATTTCTCTATGAATACCGATATTCAGGCCGTGACCTATCTCCAGCTTGCCAACGAAATGGTACGGCAGGTCAATCCCAAGGCCATTACCATCGCCGAGGACACCTCCGCCCTGCCCGGTCTGGCGCTGCCCATTTCCGCTGGAGGCGTTGGCTTCGACTACCGGCTTGCCATGGGCGTGCCGGATATGTGGATAAAGCTTCTGAAGGAAGTGCCCGATGAATACTGGGATTTGAACAGCATTTACTACGAATTGTCCAGCCGCAGACCCCGGGAGCGGGTCATCGGCTATTGCGAATCCCACGACCAGGCGCTGGTAGGCGATAAGACCATTATGTTCCGCCTGTGCGACCAGGAAATGTACTGGGGAATGCAAAAAGACAGTCAGAATATGGTCATCGACCGGGGTATGGCCCTGCACAAAATGCTCCGCCTGCTCACCATGACCTTAGGCGGAGAAGGCTATCTGACCTTTATGGGCAATGAATTTGGTCATCCGGAATGGATCGATTTCCCCCGTGAGGGTAACGGCTGGAGCTATCATTACTGCCGCCGGCAGTGGAGTCTGGCAGACAATCCCGATCTGAAATATCCGTACCTGAACGCCTTTGAACAGGCAATGGTATCGGCCGCCAAAAAGTACAAGGTGCTCTCTTCCCGGGATAAGCAGCTCCGGCTGTCCAATGAGGATAAAATACTGGTTTACCAAAAAGGCAGAGCCATCTTTGCCTTTAACTTCCACCCCACCTGGTCTCAGGACGGCGTCTTTGTGCCGGTGGAGGAAGATGGGGAATATCAGGTTGTCCTGTCCACAGACGATTATTGCTTCGGCGGTCAGGGCCGTATCTACCATCAAAGCTATGCGGCTGAAAAGTTGGCAGACCGTTGGGGTGTACGGCTGTATTTGCCCAGCCGTACTGCCGTAGTGCTTACCAAAAAATAAATCGACAGAAATATCTTTCCAAAAAAGCTTAGATGTGGTATAATGTCCGGGCAGGCCTGCCTGTGCCGGTCTGATAAAAAAGAAGGAGACGATTTATATGAAACAGTTTGTGAAAATTTCCCTGTGCCTGCTGTTGGTGGTGGGTATGCTCGCTTGTTTTGCAGCCTGTGATATTTCCTCTATCCTGGGCGGCTCCCAAGCCGGTACCTATTACCTGACCAAGGTGGAATCCGACGGTATGTCTATGTCCGTAAAAGATATGGAAGCCCTCGGCTTCAGCGCAGAAGATCTGAAAATGTACGTTCAGTTGAACAACGACGGAACCGGTGTCCTCAGCATCTTCGGTGAAGAAGAGAAAATTTCCTGGGGCGACGGCCAGATTTGGCCCACGGATGAGCCTGAAGATAAGGTCCCCTTGACCTTTGAAGGTAAAACTCTGATTATCGGCATTGACGACGAGATTATGTATTTCGAGAAATAAGCGCAATGGGATGTGGACAGTTGGCCGGTAAGCCGTAAGGCACCGACCGCTGTTCACATCTCCCCGTTAACGGAACTATGCGGGCGTGGGGAGCGACCCGAGCGCTGCCTGTGGCAGATAGAGCGAGGGGAGCGAGTGGCCGCGGTCGATAAAATCGAGGAAATGCGTAAGCCCGAAGATTTTATCGGGCACCGCAACAGGAAGACACGTTGGATTTAGGCGCTGTCGACCCAGCGGAGGTTTTCACCCGCAGTAATTAAGAAAATGTAGGGGCGGCGATCCGCCGCCCGCGGGCGAGCAATGCTCGCCCCTACAAACCCAAATCAAAACACAATCAAATACGCGGGCGTGGGGAGCGACCCGAGCGCTGCCTGTGGCAGATAAAGCGAGGGGAGCGAGTGGCCGCGGTCGATAAAATCGAGGAAATGCGTAAGCCCGAAGATTTTATCGGGCACCGCAACAGGAGGAATTGGCAGACACGTTGGATTTGGCTGCTGTCACCTCAGTGAAGGTTTTTCGGGAGGCACCAAAATGAAGTGGAACGAAATGACAATGGTACAGCGAGTCATATATGTAATTGGCTTGATTTCCGGTTTTTCGTATTTATTTTTGTCTGCGCTTGATCTGTTTGATTTATTGCCTATTTCGAAGGGTGTGCTTTTTCCCCTTTTCTCTGTTTTTTGGCTAAACTTGGGTATGATCCAGAAAGTTAAGAAAATTGCCATCTGGTATTATATCATAGCCGCGGGATATGTTGTGCTTGCCCTGCTATATATCTTTTTTTAACTATAAAAACAGGTTCACCTGTTTTTATAAAATGTGGAGCAGGCGAAACGCCCCACCTCGGATACCTCTCCGTGTAAAAATCAGAGGTACAAAAGAATATGCGGGCGTGGTGGAATTGGCAGACACGTTGGATTTAGGTTCCAATGGATTTCCGTGCAGGTTCAAGTCCTGTCGCCCGTACCAGAAAAAAGCATCGACTTTGTCGGTGCTTTTTTCAACTAAATCCACCCTTGCGGGTGGGTGAAATCGTCTTCGACGATGAAATCCAACTTCGTTGGGTGAAATCCGCCTCGACGGCGAGTGGGTGGATTTAATTTCACTTGATGCGATAGCA
>JAZUOF010000015.1:0-24832 GCA_045604565.1 Faecousia sp. | reverse complement strand
CCCCACCCAGCCCGGCCCTTCCCCGTTTAGAAAAACCCCCCCCCGGGCCGCCCCGGGCCCGAGTTTTACTTCATTTTCTTATCACCGGTTGCGCGGAGCCGTCAGTAGAACGGTTCTCACAGGAAGATGTATTTTAAAATGAACAGTACTGCCAGGACATACATCAACGGATGGACCTTCTTTGCCTTGCCGGTGCACAGATTCAGCACCACATAAGAGATGATTCCCAGGCTGATGCCCTCAGAAATGCTGTAAAACAGAGGCATGGCAATGATGGCAATATAAGCAGGAATCGCTTCTGTCAGGTTGTCCTCGTCAAAGCGAATCTGGGTTACCGAGCTGACCATCAGGAAGCCGACCATAATCAGCGCAGGTGCGGTTGCAAAAGAGGGAATCGTTGTAAAGAGCGGCGCAAAAAGCGTGGACAAAAGGAACAGCGCGCCGGCAACTATTGCTGTCAGTCCGGTGCGGCCGCCTGCGGAAACACCCGATGCCGATTCCACGAAGGTGGTAACGGTGGAAGTTCCCAAAACAGCGCCCGCGGTGGTTCCCACCGCATCTGCCAGAAGCACCGGCTTGATTCTGGGGAATTTGCCATCCTTGTCCAGCATATTGGCCTTTGTGGCAACGCCAATCAGTGTTCCCAGAGTGTCAAAAATATCCACAAACAAGAACGCGAAGATGACTATAATAAAGTCCAGAGGACGGATCACGCTGAAATCCACGGCAAAACACTGTCCGAACGTTTCGCCTATCTTGGAAAAATCGGCAGAAATAATGCTGCTGGGAATGAGGGAATAGAATCCTGCATCGGGCGCAGGAACATAAAATCCCACAAGCTGGCAAACAATGCCCAACAGCCAGGTGGATACAATGCCAATCAGAATAGCGCCCTTTACTTTTAAAACGTGCAGGGATGCGGTAAGCAGCACACCGATAATGGCAAGCAGCGCGCAGATGCCCTGGGTTGTAAAGTTCTCGGTAAAGCTTGTAATGGTTACCAGGGTCGCTGCGTCAACGGACAGTCCTGCATTTTGCAGGCCGATAAACGCAATAAACAGGCCAATGCCCACCGAAACACCCTGCTTCAGGGTCAGGGGAATGGTGTTAAAAATGGCTTCCCGAACATTGGTAAGGGATAAAACTACAAAAATCAGGCCTTCTACAAACACCGCAAGCAGCGCCACCTGCCAGGGATATCCCATACCGATTACCACGGTATAGGCAAAGTAGGCATTCAGGCCCATGCCAGCCGATAACACGAAAGGCATATTGGCGAAAAATGCCATACAGGCAGTGCCCACAAAAGAGGCAATCGCTGTTGCCAGCAGCACTGCCGTGGAATCCATGCCGGCGTCGCCCAGAATACTGGGGTTTACTGCCAGGATGTACGCCATAGTCATGAACGTGGTAATTCCCGCAACGATTTCGGTCCTTACCGTTGTGCCGTTTTTCTTAAGCTGAAACAGTTTTTCCAACATCTTTTTTCCTCCAGAATATTTGTCAAAAAATGCCGATTTCATTATATCATTTTTCCCAGTAATTTCAACAGGATTTTCTAAAGCCAGTCCTGTTTTTTCCAAAATTCTGGTAGGCTGATATCGCGCCCTGCGTCCGGCGCTCCCGCCTGACCGCATTGGTAAAATACGGCCCGGATTGGCGGCATATCTGCCAAACCTGCCGGAAAGCAAAACAAACCCACCCGAAAACGGATTTTTCGGGTGGTACGGTAGGATTCGAGTTGTGCAGTAAGTCAAAATACCTTGCGCAGCAAGGTCTTTTCACACCTCTTGACAAAACAACCGGATTTTTACGATTTTCTCATCTGCAAAGAAAATACAGTTCTCTTACTTTTGCAATAAGCATTTTGACGGTTTGGGGGTTCTTTGATGCTCTGAAACCCACCCGAAAACGGATTTTTCGGGTGGATTTATTTTGCTTTCCGGATATATTTTGCGCAGAATCTGTCCGTCGGGACAAATCATCCTCTGCGCCGGTTACGAGCCTGCGCGAACAAAGGTCTGGACGTTGTCAAAATCGTCGGTCAACGTCAGGTCGTTCTCCTCTACCTCCAGATAGTACTCTGCATAATCTCCGTCATCATAACGCAGGCACAGCAAGCCTTCTTCCAAAGTATAGGTAAAGGGGAATTCATCGCCGGTCATATCATGAATACCGGTATTGTCCCCATAGAAGGTCAGGTGATCGGGCCAGCTGTCAGTACGGTCCCACACGCCTATCATCTTAGCCAAGGTTTCCGCATGGGCCTTGTTGGCGGCATCAATAGCGGCCTGCTGCGCATCCTTCTGCTGCTTCAGTATGGCAGCCACATCACAGACGATGCCCAGACGCAGCTCATCATTTTGCTGCTCTGCTACCACTTCCACAGGGGATTCGTTCCGCAGCTGGAACAACGCATTGTAGGACACCGTTTCCCCGGGGTACACATCCGTACGGAAGGCTTCATCCTCTTCGGTAAACTCTTCCAGATCCCATGCGTCAACCCAGGGCAGAGCAATACCGTCCTGATATGCCTCCACCTGCATAATGGAGACCGGCGGCAAAATGTCTTCCTCGCTGAGGTTGCTCACAGTCAGCTTTACCCGCAGCACGGTTTTGCCCTCATCGTCGGCAGTCAGTTCCCAGCCATTGATGGAAAGGGAGCATGCCGTAGGATAATCGGTAGTGCCGGAGGTGGGCAGACCTGCCGCATAAGTAGGCTTGGTAATGGCAGGTGTCACCAACGGATCCGGCGCGCCCATCATATTCTTGGGGTCAATCTGGAAGGTAAAATAATCAATGCTCGATTCCTCGTAGACCCAGCTGCCGATCATAATGTAGCAGGGTATTTCCACCACGCCGCCATCGGGGTCACATTCTATCAGCATGGTATGCCGGGCGGTACAGCCGGGCAGCACGCCGCTATCGTAACCAAGGTCCTCCGGGATGGCGCACTCATCCCATTCCGAGAAGGTCAGCACATTACATTCCTCGCCGTCCTGGATAATGGTGCCGTATTCCAGGGCTGAAGAGGGATAAGCGCCAATGGCAGTATCGCCGGTATTGGTGTAATCGTAATAAACCCGCAGGAAGTCATCATCGTACTCGTCTTTGGCAAACTCTGCGCCCACAATGGTAATACGGGCCTTGCCGTACTGGGTAAATTCAAAACTGGGAAGATTCTTTGCCGGGTTGCCCCCGGGATTTCCGCCGCTGCAGGCTGCCAGGCTGAAAAGCATAACAGCTGTCAGCAGGAATACAAGTCCTTTTTTCATATACGTTCTCCTTAGATTTTGGTTTCTGCTTCGTCGGCCAGGCGGGAATATCTGGAAAGGCCGCCGGTAGCCGCGTCATCCACCTTGTTCATGGCATCTGCCACCTGCGCCGCGGCCTCCTCCGAGACTTCTCCGGTTTTCGCGGCCTTAATGGCGGCACCCAGCATACCGGTCATTGCCTTAAATGCCTCATTCTCACGTCTTTGCTGCTTGGTCGGGCCAAAGCTGAACAGGCCCTTGGTGTTGTCGTTGACACCAAAAATATAGTTGAAATGGCTAATGATTTGGTTGACATACAGCATACCGATGTCCTTCTCCCGGTCGTTAATACAAACGGTAATCTCATCGGTAATATAGGGGTGCGGCCGCAGACCCTTCGGCTTCTTATCCAGATCATCCGTTCCGCCCACCAGCGTAATCTTCACGCCGCATTCTCCAAATACCATAGGCTTACCCGGTTCATCGGGCTCGCTTTCGTCAAGATATGCCTCATAGGATGCCACCTGATCGTAACGCAGCAGTTCCTTCAGATACCGATTATCATTATCCCGGTCTCGAATACGGAACATACCCGCATCGTCAAAAAACTCAATAGCCTGTTTGTTGCCAGCGCTGGGAACCACATCGGTGGGGTCGCCCAGGACCTCATTGTAAAGCTTATCCTGCCGCTTCATGTACTCAATATGGCCCAGCAGCTCATCCTTGGTAAAACGGTACACCTGAATATAGCGGGAGCAGCCGCGCCTGCAATCATTGCAGATGAATTCCTGGTTCTTGATCTTGGTACGCTTCAGCATACCCACTTCCGCGCCGCAGAAAGCGCACACTTGTTTTCCAAATGTTTTTTTGAAGAAATCTCCTAAACCCATACCGCTACCTCCGTTTATCTTATTTTTTTACTTTTGGAAATTACTAAAACTGTTATGCCCACACCAATGCCGAAACAGGCCAGACAAATCAGTACCCACGCCCACCAGGGGAATTCGCCGGCGCCTTTGTCCATTCCCTCGCCATTGTTTTTTCCGGATTCCTCCTGGGTGGTTTCGTTCTTGCTGTCCTGCCCGTCATCCTTTGCAGGCTCTGTTTCCTGAGAAACGCTTTGGGTTGCCTTCACAGTCGGCGCAACTTCTTCCGGCTCTGTGGGGGTTGTGGGCTCTGTGGGCTCCGGTGCTTCACGGACAGTCAGGGTATACTCCCTATAATCTTCACCGTAGTCGCCGGAGGCGCACACGGTAAATGTATACTGGCCGGCCTTCGCAGGTATACCAAGAATTTGGTTTTCCTTTGTCAGATGCAGGCCGGATTCCTCCATCTCATTGGGATGACCGGGATTGTAGTAGAGTGTGATCAAGCCGTAGGGGTCATTGCACTCCAGCTGACATTTGTAGGGCTGCCCCACCACAGCATCCGGCAGGGACTTTGTGAGAATTTCCATCTCCGGGCCATATTCCGGATCTGTATCCAGCACCGTCACCGACACGACGCTGGAATAGGCGTTGCCTCCCGCGGAGGTGGCCAGGCCGCAAACATAGTAACGAACGCCTGCTTTTTCTGTGCTGGCAATCAGATAATCCCCGGTTTCCTCCGGATCTATTGCCCGGATATCCTGCAGTTTACCGTTGGTCGTTTCATACCAGATATACTCCAGCTGAGAACCGTCTGTGGATTTTGCCAGGCAGCGGATTTCCACACTATCACCCCGGTATGCGGTGATTTGGGCAGGCATTTGCAGGATTTCCGGAGGCATTGCGCTGCCTTGTACGGTGATGATTGCCCGGTCGCTGGTCACGTCGTAATGGCCGTCTTCAATGACACACCAAATCTGCGCGCCGCTGAGCTCCTCCTCAATGCCGCCAAAGAACCAGGTGAAGGTATTGCTGTCATTCTGAATGCCGCCGTAATTCTCTCCGGCATAGCCTTCCCAGGGCTCCATGCCGTTGGTATTGTCGGAAAGATTGTAGGTCTTACCCTCATACTCCAAGTACCATGTGCATTGCAGGTTAGAGCCGGTAGCCTTCACCGTATACATTGCCACAGAATACTCCGGGTATTGGTAGTTTTGAGGCTGCATAGTGATTTCCGGTCCATTTCCGGCGCTGACAGGCACCATAAGACCGCAAAGCAACAGCAGGCACATAAGTAAGGAAAACAATTTTTTCATCCCACAATCTCCTTTACTTTATTTTTTCTTTTTGGTAAGTACCGTTACCACCACGCCTGCGCCGATCCCCAGCACAACAGCGCCGGCGCCAATGAGCAGGAACATCCACCACTGCGGCTCTTCCGGTCCAATATCCGGCTTAGGGTCCTTTTGCGGAGCTTCGGGGGTTGTTCCTTCGGGTTCGGTTTCCTCTGTCTTCTTTTTTTCGTATTGGCAGGTGGTACACTTTTCGTCTTTCATCTCGTGTTCCATATCGGTTTCGGTCATCTTCTCGCCGCAAGCTTCACACACCCGCCAGTGGGTTTTCTCGTCAAACTCCCAGCTGTCGGAAATCTTGTGCCCCAGAGGCGAAACCGTCAAATCCTCGTCGGAAGCCACGGCCTGCTTGGCAGCTTCATCCCAAAAGCGCTCACTGCAGCCGCTACAGGTGTAATAGGCCTTGACGCCGGCATCCATACAGGTAGGCGCCACTTCCGCCACAAGGGTGAGGCTGTGCGTGTGCGTAATCTTCGGTTGTATCACGTGGCCGCATTCCTTGCAGGTCTGCGGGGTGGTGGTCGTAGCTGCAGGGCCGGGAGTATGGGGTTTTATTTCGCTGTACGCCTTGCAGTCAGCGCAGATATAGGCGTGGCCGGCATCGCCGACGGAATGATACTTGGGACTCCAGCGATGGTCTGTGCAAGCCTCAAACATCACTACCAGCGCAATTTCTTCGCCGATACCGCTTGCTTCCAGTGTCTGGCCATTCACACTGCAGGCAACATTATCCGGGAACTCATAGCCCGGTTTTGCTTTCAGGTGAATTTCCACCCAGTATTCATGTTCTTTTACAGCCTTTGTGCCCACAGGCACATATTTGCCATCGGTACCATCATACCATGTTACGCCGTTTTTGCAGTTGTTATGGCCGACATCCGTCAAGCTGCAGGTATCTTCCTCCACAGTTACGGAGTAATCCAGAGAACTCCCCACCTGCGGCGCGTCCAGCCCGGTAACGGAGACCCGGTTAATGTACAAGTTGTCAGCGCACATCTGGATGTTTGCCCGGATGTGGCTGTCGTCGATGATCGTAAAGGAGGCTTCCTCCATATTGACGGTTACCTCCGTCTGGGTTACCGAGAAGGAATAGCCGCTGTCTGCTACCAGATATACGGACAGTTCGTACAGTTCGCCGCCCACAAAGGTATCCGTTGCGCCCATAACCTTACCGCCGGATATTTTTCTCCAGCGTACACCGTTCCGGTAGCCGTCCGTGTTGACAGATGTGTCCGGTTTGCAGCCAGTACCATAGACCTGCACAAAATCATCCGGCTGGCCCAGGTGCACCGGGTAGGACACGGAAATTTCCACCGCAGTAACGGTCGTGGCTGCCCACACAGAGATTGTCATCAGGCTCAGCAGCAGAACAACCGCGCTGAGCAGACAAAGGATTCTCTTTTTCATATTGCCCTCCTCCAGTTATTGGGTGCGGTTTTTCTTTTTCAGAATGATAACCGTTGTTGTCAGAGATGCCGCAAAAATAACGAAGAAGATCAGCACCCACAGATACCAGTCCACCGTTTCAGCAGGCGCTTTGGGTTCGTCCTGGCGACCGGGTGTTTCCTCGTCTTTTTCTGTAGGTTGGGGTTCGGTCGTGATACTGCTTGCGTCTGTTTCCCTGTTGCAGACATCACATTTTTGGTCATGATCATTGTCCAGATGCTTTTCCCCGGCAAACTTTGTCAGGCAGACGGTACACGCTTGCCAGTGGCTTTCTTCATCAGACTGCCACTGCTCGGCAAAGTGACCTAACGGTTCAAGCACCACATCATTTTTGTCAGAAATCTGCTTGTTTCCGGCTTCGTCCCAGAACCAGTCTGAGCAGCCGGAGCAGGTGTAATATGCCTGGCTTCCCGGAGTCAGGCAGGCGGCAGATACCGCATCCACCTTTGTCAGATTGTGGGTGTGATTCCCGGCGGGAACTAAAATATATTCGCAGACCGTACACTTTTGCGGTTGTGTTTCGGTAGCCTCCGGGCCGGGAATATGGGGTGTCAATGCATCGTGGACGGTGCAGGACGGGTACTCACAGACGTGAGCGTGACCGTTCTTTTCCTGGTATACGTAATTTTTCGTCCACTTATGGTCAGTTTTTTCACCGTATTCCTCACCGCATACCGTACACACAGCATACTGCTGACAGGTGGCGCTGCCGCCGGTATGATAACCCCGGGAGCCGCTTAACTCCTGGGAGCAGTTGGGTCTGCCGCACAGTTTATAGTGCATATTCGAGTCGGACTGATATGGGGTTTCCAAGTGTCCTAACGGCGGAATCTTGCCCCAAGTGCCGGTGTCGACGACATTCTTACCCTGCGGGTCGGAATATTGCATTCCGCACTGGCAGTAGTAATAGGCTTCAAAGCCGCTTGATGTACAGGTGGGCTCCACCCGGGCAACCAACGTAGGTTTGCACACGTGGATTTCTTCCGCTTCTTTCACATTGACGAAATCGTATCGGATTTCGATGACTTTTCCGATAATCTGCTCATAGGCGCGGCTGGTAAAGGCGGGCAGATTCCCGTTGATTGTGGCGGTAGCCAGCATATTGTCGTTGTCATCCAGCTTGAAAGAGCAGTTCTCCTCCGCAGATGCCCATACCACCAGCTGATAGGTATGCCCCTTCTGGAATCGCTCACCCGGCTCCATAAAGTGGCTGTCGGTTTTGTTATACCAATCCACGTAGGTGACAGAACAGGTATCCGGCGTGACCGTGCAGGAGGTTGCCGGGAGGTTGCCCGCCAAAGGCTCGGTAATGGTCACATTCACGTGCTCGATGGTGGGATTCTTCCCCGCCAGCGTAATGGCAGAGGTGGCTACATAGCCTACATAGCCGTTAAAAACCACCTGGCACCAACCGGCAGTTTTTTCTGTGACCTTGAATTCTGCTCCCTTGGGAATTGTGGTTAGTTTTTGAGACTCGTTATACCGTTCTTTCAAAAGGCTGAGCTGGTATTTGGCAGTGCCAAAATCCACAGCCGCAGGCTCCTCAGTGGTAATGTGGACCGTTTTGGTCTCGTAGTAGCCCAGATCGTGGATACCAAGCGCGTAGCGCAGTTTAAATTGCACAGTTACCGCATTTTTTCCGATGGTATAGGGCGTATAGGTGGCGCTGTTGTCCGTCTTGACGGTCTTGCCACCTTCTGTAATCCACACTTCCACATTTTCGGTAAAATTGGATCGACGCAGAAGATGTTCTCCGTTGGGGCGCCAGCAGCCGGTGAACAGCTTAAGCTGCTTGCCGGCATCGGCAGAGGCGGTATAAATAATATAATCTGTGGTACGAAGACCGGTGGCGCCCTGAATTGTCGGCTCATACAAGCCGAAGCCTTGCTCTTTCAGGTACTCCGGCAAATCATCCGAGGAGAATATCTTTATATAGATACTGGCGGTGGTTTTGGAGACACCGGTCTTTTTGTTAGTCACCACGCATTGAAAGGGAATATCCTCCCAACCGGTGCCGATGATGTTGCCGTTGCCGAAGGCCGAGATAAACTGCATGTGATAGGTATTGGTGCCGGAATAGCCGTAAGGATCGGCATTGTCCTCCAAATCGCTCCAGTGTCCCTTACCAAACCCCAGGTCTACCTGCCATTGGTAAGTGTAATTATCCGCGTCATCTCCTACCCAGGCGTACATATCGTAAATGCCGCCCGCTAAAATGCTGTCGTCGAAGGTCTGTCCTATGGAAAAGTCCTCGTAGTTTGCGCCGGCAGCCATCGGAACGCTTAGCAGCAACAGCAGCGAAAGAAGAAAAGAAAATATTTTTTTCATAGGGATTCCCTCCTTGGGGAACAAATCTTATTCACTATGCGCTGATGGAATTCACACCCATTCCCCAATCACCGTTTTTACAGCCAAAATACATAGGCTGCAAATCCCAAATCGGAATCTGTTACATCCCGACTTAGAACTTTCCGCCGCCGCCGCCGTGGCTGGTGCCGGAGGAGGAAACATGGGTGGAGGACCCGCCGCTGGATTGCGGTTTTGCCCGGCGGTCCAAATGGGTATACAGAAGCAAATCTCTGGATCGTGTCAGCTGCAAGCTGCCGGGTGTGACATAATCGTCCGCCTTTACCTGCTGACGGACGGATTTCAGCTTGCCCTTCATAGAGCCGGTAACAATCAGTGCGGATACCAGACCGATCACCAGAGAAATCAGCAGGCTCTTCAAGACAGAAAACGGCTCTTTCGGAAGATTGTGGGAATCGTAAGGGTCGCCGGTCATAGCCTGCGTCAGGAATTCATCGCACTGCTCCGCAAAAACCGTAAACGCTGTGAAAAACTCCCCTTCGGATAAATAGGGTACAAACTGGCGGGATAAGTAGGTAATTCCCGCATCTGTAAAGGCAGTAATGCCGTAACCGGTGGTGGAAATCCACCAATCGTTGTCTTCCATGCTGACCAGAAGCAAAATGCCGTCCGGAGCATAATCGTGATAATCGTAATAGTCATCCGCAAAGTCCATTGGCGAGTAGCCGTTTGTGGAATCTACCGTGACCACAACAAGGTCCACGCCGTAACGGTCGCTGATTTCATCCAGCATAGATTCCAGTTGACGAGCTTCTGACGAAGAAAGCAGGGCAGCATCGTCTACCAAACGGGATTCCGTGGCGCTGACAGGCAGGATTATGGCAGTCAGCAGGAATACGGCCGCCGCCAACAAAAACAGTTTTCGTTTCATATCCGACCTCCTTACAACAGCCACAACAGGTAGCTCAAGGCAAACGCGGCGGCAGTGACTGCGGCCAGAATGCCTGTGAACCATTTGCGGTACAGCGCCTTGTCTACAGGCAGGTCGCCTACCATCTTACCCGTTTGTCCGTTCATAGCGAAGGTGTAGGTATTGCCGTTCCACTTGGTATTTAAAATCCAAACCGGATAGAGCGCATACCGGGTTTTTCCGTTTTGCAGCCGAACGCTGGAATACTCGGGAATCACCGTAGTATACCCAACGGCGGTATTGCCAAAGGCTTCCTCTGTGCTTTTTTTCACCCGCTGATTGGCGCGGTCGATGCTGTCTTGGGCGGTAACATCGTACTTATCCGCCAGATAGCCGGCCAGGTACGCCGTTTGAAAATCTACTGCCCGAGAGGCATCGAAAGGCTCAATGGATTCCATCATGGCATCCTCCATTTTGGAAGAACCGTCCACGGGAATCTGGGCAAAGCTTAACTGTCCGCTGCGGGTCAGGGCATAGTAACTGGTGTGGGTATAGTCATATCTGCTGTCGCTCCAAGTCCGCACACGGGTGGCTTTAAATCGCACATCCGCTTCAGCTTCGGCATCAAACAGCCATACAGGTACATACAGGCCCTGAATTTCCTTGATGTGGTTTTCCTGAGAAAACACTTTGGGAAGAAGCCGTTTGCCTGCGTAATGTTTTTTCAGCGCAGCAATAGCCGCTTGTTTATCCAGCTGAAAGGGAATTACCAGATCCGGCTTCAGGCAACCGGCAAACTGCTCCAGCATAATCACGGGATTTCCGCAGAAGGGACACTGCGTAGCGGCAGTGGTGGCATCGCCGATAATTTCGCCGCCGCAGGTCTTGCACACGTAGCTGCGCAGACCCTCTTCCGACAGCTCCGTGCCGTCGGTCTGCTCCCATTCCATAGATTCCGCAGGCTGCTCCTTCAGTGCGTCATCATAGGCCTGAAGGGACTCCATCTCAAATTCCGCATCGCAATAGGGACATTTCATTTTCTGAATATCGGAATCAAATTCGATGGCGCCGTCGCAACAGGGACATTTATATTGCTGTAATGCTTCCAAATCGGTCACCTCTTTTCCAAGTTGCCATTGGAATTAAAAGGGATCGCCGCATTCGGGACAGAATTTGGGAGGCTCAGCGCCATTTTCAGGCTCCCAGCCGCATTTATCGCACTTGCGCGGTGCGGCATCTGCAGGTCTCTTTGCGCCGCACTCCGGGCAGAATTTGCCCTTGTTCACCGCGCCGCAGGCGCATTTCCAGGTATCGGACTCCGGCTTTTTACTGCCGCATTCGGGGCAGAACTTACCGGTTGCGGTTGCGCCGCAGGCGCACTTCCAGCCGGTTACGGCCGGCGCGGCAGCTTGCTGCTGGGCGCCCATATTGTAGAATTGCTGCGCCGCATTGAATCCGCCGCCCATTGCATTGCCTGCCATACCCATACCGATAAAGCCGTTCATAGCACCGGCAGAGTTGCCAGCTGCAGTTTCCATTGCCGTGGCGGTGGAATCGGTCATTCTGCCAGCCATCATAAAGGGATTGCTGCCCATCGTCGCAGCATCTTCCATCTGCTGAATCTTCTGCATATCCTCGGGATTCAGGGTGATGGGGTTCAGGGCAATCTTCTCAACGGTGATACCTCTGGACTCTACCCACTCCAGCTTCAGGGCATCGTTCATAGCCTGCTTCAGCTCATTTGCCTTGGCAGGAATCTGGGCAGGACGCAGCTCCAGCTCGGCCAGCGCGCCAAAGGCAGGCTGCAGCGCAGATACGAACTCCGCTTTCATCTGCTCGTCGATTTGGTCCCGTGTATATGCCTGCTCCACATTGCCGCAGACCTTGGTGTAGAACAGCAGGGGGTTGGAAATGACATAGGAATACACACCGTTGCAACGGACATTTACCGTACGGCTCATACCGATGCGCTTATTGATCACTTCAAAGATAATGGGGCTGGGTGTGCCGAACTTATTGCCCATAATCTCCTTGGTGTTGAAATAATACACTCTTTGGTCTTTGCCGGTATCGCCGCCGTAGGCAAACCGCTTGCCAATGGCCTTGAAGGTATCCAGAATACTCTGGCCCAGCTTGCCGGCAAAGATAGACGGCTCTGTGGAGGTGTCGTATGTATACTCACCGGGCTCTGCGCAGACTTCCACGACCTTGCCCTGTTCCACGATGATCATACATTGACCATCGGCAACGGCAATGCCGGAGCCATTGGAAATAATATTGTCGCTGCCCTTGGTATTGGAGCTGCGGCCGGAGACTCTCTTTTGTCCCTTAACCACAAGAGTGTCCATATCCAAAGCTTCACAGTAGAAAAACTCCTTCCACTGGTCTGCCAATACGCCGCCCAGGGCGCCAATGCCTGCTTTAATAAGTCCCATAATGATTTACTCCTTTATCCTATCATTTTTCCTTTTTCAGGAATTTGTCACACTTTTCAAAATGGCCAGCACATCTGCATCGGTCAGTTCAAACTTGTCTTCGCTGGTTTCGCTGTAGATATTCAGCTGGAACTGATGGCCGTCTGCATTGGTGGTCCAAAGAATGGTCATCGGGTTGCCCAGGAAATCCTCAGCGCTGAAGCCTTCCCAGGTCAGGTCGCCGGCAGTAATGGGCGCGATATCCACTGCGCCTTCGTAGAAATCCTTAGAGGGCGTGAGCATGGATCCCGGCGCATAGTGCAAGACCTGAATGCTGGGCTTGGTGAGCAGATCCCATTCGCTCTGGCCGTTTTTCACAAGATTCAACTTATCTGGGTCCACAGCATCGGCATCCTCGCTCCATATATCCATAACCGCGAACTGTTTCCAGTTTTCAGGAACAAAAACGGTAAGATTTCCGGCATCGTAAGTTTCACCGACTACATCCTTCCCTGCAGGGTCATTGGGGTTATTGTTGCCTGCGCCGCAAGCAGCAAAACTCAGAGTCATAACCAGGGTAAGCAGTAAAGCAATCCATTTTTTCATAACGTTATTCCTTTCTTTCATTCGTTTTTGAATAGGGATTTTTATTACGTTTCGGTGGGTCCTTGACCGAGCTGCATTTTACCGCCCATCGCATAATCCACATCCCGAACAGGATTCTGAGAACCCAGAAGGCAAGGCCACCGATAAACCACCAAATGGAAATATCCAGCCAAATATGGAGCGCCAGCAGCAGGAACGCCGGAATACTCCACTCCAGATTCAGCACCAGATTTACAATCAGACACAGAAAGAAGCTTCCGTATCTGCGCGTGTGTCTCATTTGCCAATCAGCTCCTTTTGCAGCAGCCGGACAGAAGGCGCAAATCCTCCCCCTGTCTTTCTCACGCCCATGGGTCTGCCGACTTGGGTTGACGGATGCTCACCAGTAAGAACTGTTCCCACAGCAACCATTGTCCATTTCCCTTTTGCCGCAGGACAACTTCCCGGGGATTGTCCGCGCCGCCGCTGCGGATATGCAGCTTTTTATAACCGGCATTGGCATCGGCGTAGGGACCGGCCTCCACGGTAACGGTGAAGGGTTGCGAGGGGGTGTAGTCGTTTTCCGGTACTGCGCCCCGGAAGTAGGAAAAGGGCACATGGATGCCATCCCGAAAACGGTCGTTTAAGAAAGAAATTTCGTGCGCTGACAAGGGATTGGGCCCTTTCAGCCAGTTCAGCATTTCCGTTCCCACAGCTCTGTCTGCTCCGTAGGCGCACAGCGCGCATACTGTCAGCGCCGCAGTCTGGAAGGGGTCGGACAGAGATGCTTCCGGCAGCGCCTGCATTTGTTCAAGGCTCTCGGGAAGCGCCGCAAACGTAAAGGTTTTGGACACCGCGCCCCGGGGCGCGGCGGCAGGGATATCGTTCACCGCCTTTTTCAGCTTATCAAATATGGACATATCGTACCTCCTTATGATCTGACTGTTTACGCCGTGAATCTACCGGCGCTGGCTCTAAAATATACGGGTTCTTGTTTCCGGCGCAGCCTGTGATCTAAGACAGAAACCGTCGCCAGACACATATTTCTCCCGCTTTACCCTTGTTCTCCTGTTTTTGCCAGTTGTTCCAGCAATCTTTCCAGTTGGTCCGCCTGCTGGCTCTGCGGCCATTGGTACTGTGTTTGCGCCGTTCCTTGTTCGGTCTGCCAAATCAGGGTCAGGTGCCGGTACTCTCCGCCGTCCAGCGCAGAGCCTCCAAACAGCTTGTGAATCCAGTTTTCCCGCGTCTGCTTCAGCTCCAAATCCTGAACTGCCGCCGCAAGCTCTTGCCACTGTTCCGGAGAAATGGGAATATCCTTCTGCTCGCGCAGCTCCATAGTGCTTTGGGAGATAACCCGCAAGGTCACAATCCGCTGCTCGTTTACTTCTATGTAAAACTGATTGCCCCATTGCGAGCCGTGTCCCCGTTCAAAGAGGATGCTCACCAGTGTGGCATTGCTCTGGCCGCAGGCGCTCAGCGCGGCGCAAAGGAGCATCGAGGCGGCTGAGATGGCGATGATATACTTTTTCACGGTTAGCCCCCCTGTTTTCCGTATTTTGGTTAAGAAACCGCCCTTTTCCGCGGTTTCTTGACTGCGCGCGTTTTCCATGTTAGAATGTATGCGGGATTGTCTTTGTATGCATTAGCCCGTGGAAAAACATAATACCTTCGGTATTATGCGGTGTTCCCAAAACTGTCCTTCCCGGCAAATCCCACTCTTTTTTCGTTTATCTTGTAACTCTATTTTATCCGGTATTCCTACCCCTGTCGCCACCCCCATTTCCGGCAAAAGTGTGGGAAATCCCTTTTTTGTCTTAAAAGTGTGGGGAAAAGTGTGGGGCAGGAGTATGAGGGAGTGATTTTATGCGAAGCCGTTATCTGAAATATTCCATTCTTCCCCTGTTGTTCCTTCTTTCCGGCTGCTCCTCTGTTGGGGACAAGGCTGCCAGTGTTTCCGCGATTTATGCTGTGGCGGCGGCCATTTCCCTGCTGCTTCTGATCGGCTATTGCTGCGCCGAGAAAAAAAGGAGCATCTGGTATCTGCTGCTGTTTGCTTCTGTTTTGGTGGTCAATATCGGATATTTTACCCTGGGCATTTCCCAGACGCTGGAGGAAGCCCTGCTTGCAAACCGGCTGGCATATCTGGGGTCTGTTCTTCTGCCCCTTTCTATGTGTATGATTATACTGAACACAACAAACATCCGTTATTGGAAGTGGCTTCCCGGATTGTTGTTTGGCATCAGTATGATCGTTCTGTTCATTGCCGCCAGCCCGGGATATCTGGACATCTACTATAAGGAAGTGTCCCTGGAAAAAGTGAACGGTCTGACCGTTCTGAATAAAGTGTACGGTCCGTTGCACGGACTGTATATGATTTATCTGTTTGGCTATTTTTCCGCCATGGTGGGCATCATCGTGTACGCCACGCTGAACGATAAGCTCGAATCCCTCGCCTATACCGTTATTCTGGCTATTGCCGTGTTTATGAATATTGGCGTCTGGCTCATCGAACAGCTGGTGCGCCTGGACTTTGAGGTTCTTTCGATTTCCTACATCATCAGCGAGGGGTTCCTCTTAGGATTGCGCCTGCTGATGGCAGAAAATGAAAAAACCCAAGCCCGGTTGCTGCGGCAAGGGCCTACTGTCACGCCCCCTTCTGCGGCAGAGGAGCCGATGGCCGTCCCGTCTGCCTGCGGACGGTTTGAGCAGGCGCAGCTGGACCGCTTTACCTCCGGTATTTCTGAGCTGACACCAAAGGAAAGCGCTTTGTACCGGTGCTACACGCAAGGTATGTCCACCATTCAGATTATGGAAGAATTGCACATCAAAGAGAACACGCTGAAGTTCCACAACAAGAATCTTTACGGCAAGCTGGGGGTCTCCTCCCGGAAGGAGCTGCTGGAAATCTATCGGTATCTGGAATCGGTAAAAATAAGCTGATTCCTTTCCCAAAGCCATATATAAAACACTGCAGATTCTCAATCTGCGGTGTTTTTTTGTTGGCAGCCGGTTAGAGGCCTTCCTACCAAATAAAAGGAATCAGGCGATATCTGACCTTCTGCTTATAAGCGCGGTAACCCTCCAGCTCTTTTTCCAGAAATGCTTCCTCGTGCTGAATCCGTTTTGCTATGATAAACGGATAGGCAAGAAAAATCACAGCCGCATAAACCGAGCCTAACACAATCGGTATAGATAAAAACAGCAGTAAAGTAACGCTGTACATCGGGTGCCTGACGATTCCGTATAGTCCCGTATCAATTACTTTTTGGTTTTCCTGCACCTCAATGGTGCGGCTCAGGTATGTATTTTCCCGGAGCACCTCTGCGTAAAGAATATATGCGGCAAGAAATATGACCGCGGCGCAGATGGCCGCGCCCGGGGGTAAGAGATACCAGTGAAAGCGGACACCAAGTCCCGCAACCACAAAACCCGCCAAAAACATAAGGCCGCTTAATTTTACAACAAGACTTTGTTCCCGGCTGTCTTCCTTTGCATCCAGTCTGCTTCTTAACAGATCAGGATTTTTGAACATCATAACCATTCCCGCAAAGAACATTGGCACGAATAAAATCCCCATAAGCAGCCAGCCGTGAAAATAAGAAAAAGTGCCCGCAGGTAAGAATATCAACAGTCCAACCAGAATAACACCCAGGAAGAATTTTGTGATTGCCTCAAGAAATAATTTTACCGTCATCGCATTTCTCCATAAAATTTTTATAGGACTTTGATTCATTATATCACGTTGTCTGTCAAATAACAATCACCCTGCCGATTGGCAGGGTGACAGGTTTTGTTTTGGAAATTTTGCGGTTTGGTTTTTGGGGCCCTGTTTCTCATTTGTCTGCAAAATACGCTTGCAAGGCACAAAAAGGGGAATTACTTTCTGCTTTTTTCCTTTGCGCGCTTATCGTTAATGATTTGCATTTCTTTGGCGGTGATCCATTCACAGCCGTTTTCCCTCGCCCATTCTACACAACCCTTCAGCACCAGGGGGAGGAAGACACGGGGAACATTGAGGATCATTTCCAGCGCGTCATCGGCGAACTTAACCTTGTCGTCCGCCCGGTCTGCCGCATAGCGAACGGAGTCCAGACTCTGTTTGCGCATCGGCAGAAGCTCTGCCCGCATCCGCGTTTTGCGGTGAAACCAGAAATTCTTGGAGTCACGGTAGCCGTAATCCACAGGCAGGCTGGGGAAGTCCTTGGCGCGAACACCGTTGATAATTGCGTCCGCATACTTTTTCTTCATCAGAATCTTGTCGATCTTCAGAATGAAATGCGCGCCAAACTTGCTGGTAATGCCGTTAAAATCGTGATAGGGCGGCTCGTAACCGGTGGTAATACCGGCCTGGTCATTTTCAGCGCCGTCCAGCTCCCGAACCCACGTACATTCCATCACCTGAATCGCATCGGTCAGTACCATCGGGCGCGCTCCCTCTGCCTGACCGGATTCCAGTTTGAACTTGCATTTTGGCATCTTATCTTCCGGCTTATCGCCGGGCCAGGACAGTTTTACACATTCGGCAAACGTCTTAGGCTTATCATCCACAAAATTGATGGCGCACTTGCCGTTACGCAAAATATTCTGCGCGGTATTGGAGCTGTTGCGGCAGCTCAGCAGCATAGCATAGTAGTCCTTGCCCGCCACATAATACGGCTGCACCAGGGAGTACGGCCCCAATGTGGTGCTGCCGTCCTCACACAGCGTACTGATGACCACCGTGGGCATGGGGAAAAACAGGGATGTCTGATAGAAATTATCCACAATACGTAAGTTTTCAAAACTGCTCATAGTCAGGCTCCTTTTCTGTGTTGTTCCTATATGTATTATAGCATATTCCGTTATAAAAGCAAGCCGCCGGCCCGTAGGTCAGCGGCTTTTGTGTGATGGAGGATTCCTCTTTCGTTGCGGCTGTGGAGCAGTCCGCAAAAAACAAAAAGGAAGAATCCCTTTACGATACTATCGGGCCCACATTGGCAAATTGGTTTCCTCCATTCACGATGATGAATGTGCTGGAGGTCACCTCGTCAGGCATAATGGGCATTTCGCCATCGGGCATTTCCGGTCTTTCCCCCTGGGGCATAGCGGGCGCTTCTCCATTGGGCATTTCCGGTCTTTCGCCATTGGGGAAATCTCCGTTTGGTTTTTCGGGTCTTGCCGCACCTTCCGGAACTTCCGGCGGTGTACCCGGCTCATTGGGTGCTCCCTGGGACATTCCCGGTCTTCCCCCCTGGTGCATTCCCCCTTGCACAGTATGGATTTGACCTGCTGTCAGTTGGGTCTGCCCTTGCCAGAAAGTATACTCGCCGGGGGCAAGCTCGTCGCCTGCTACCACCAGATACGAAAACGCATTGGTAAGGGAATACTCACCAACCGTCATTCCCGCAGAATTTTTCAGGGTATATGTGCTTCCCCCATTTTGACGGTTGGCGAAGTGGAATACCGCATAGGTTTGGTCGCCGCCCGCAATATGGTCAAGCATACTTCCCGAGGCAATCACGGTACCGCCGTTAATATAAATACCCTTGTCTGAGTCGATGCCGGCATCCCCACTTGTGGAACAGGCCTGCGCCATCACTGTGCCGCCATTGATCACAAGCCAGCCATTGGAGTCAATGCCGTCGCCTTCGCCTGTGCCGCCGTTGCAAAGCACGTTGAGCATTCCGCCATTTACCGTGGTAACCGAAATATTCTCCTCGTTTGTGTTGATTCCGTCGTTGCCGGACGTGATGTTGATTCTTCCGCCGTTGATGGTAAGATGCCGCTCGCTGTCCAGGCCTTCGTTTTCTGCAAAGATATTTAAGATTCCGGTTCCCGCAGCGCCGCCGTTAATGTTCATCGACTTCCTGGAGTAGAACGCGCCATCGTACTTGTGCAGTTTCTTGCTGTCGGCAACCTTTGTGCCATCTTCACTTAATTCAAAAGATTTGTAGATCTTGGCAACATAAGAGCCATAGATGTTATTTTCCGTACCGTCCGCAATGATAACATTTGCGCCCGCTTTAGATGTGTCCACATCCTGCGACGCCGTGTCTTCGTCGCTGCTGCCACATTCGTATACATGATAGAAAATAACGGCAGGCGCAACTTCACATGTAATGTCCACACCGTTGAGAACCAATGTGACTACGGCATCCGGGTCTGATTCGGCATCTTCTCCCAGGTCAACCGCAATTTGTCCCAGTGACAGTTCTCCGCTTAAAATATATCTGCCGGGTTTTGTAATATGAACCACCGTATGCGCGTCTGCCTCGCGCTGCTCGTGTTCATCCTTCTTTTCCCCCTCGCCGTAAGTGAAGCCCTGTCCTGCAAGATAAAAAACAATGTCGTTGGCAGCATAAACCGGCTGCGTGTTATCCTTTGTGATTTCTTTTCCGTCCACGGTAATGATGTTGTCGGATAACCGGATTTGTGTGCTTTCACCCGGTTGTTCCGCAGAGCTGCATCCCGAAATCACGAGAACAACCGCCACTAAACATAGCAATAACCTTTTCATTTCGCACCTCCGAAATCCATAAATTAGCATTTTTATTATAGACCGTTGGCATACAAAAAGGTTAACGATTTGTAAAAAATACCGCCGGCAAATTCAAGATAAATCCCTCTCGCGCCACAGCGCATATTCTTTCCCGCGGGGATTTATATTAATGCCAACAAGAAAACTGCCTCCTGTCTTCGTGTCTTCGGACGATTTAAAAACGGTTGTATTATTTTTTTATCTTGATATAATGAGATTACAATACTAAACAGGAGGAATTGCTATGAAACGAATCATTGCTCTTGCGCTGTGCGTTCTGCTGCCGGCAGCTTTTGCCGCATGCAGCTGTAGGCACCAGTGGACGGAGGTCAATTGTCTGGAGCCAAAAACCTGTACAGTATGTGGTGAAAAAGAAGGCGAAGCTTTGGGTCACCGCTGGCAGGAAGCTACTACAGAAGCGCCCAAGACCTGCACGAGTTGCGCTGCTACCGAGGGCGAGCGGATCATCACCGATGCCCGCTTTACTACCGCTGCCTGTTCGCCGCTGTTCGGTGATTGGAGTGGACAGATTACGCTCCCTGCCGCAGATGCTACCGGCGCCAACGTCGAGGGTGAGGTGGTCTTTGATGTGGTTTTCACCTATTGCAACGATGGTACGGTAATCCAGCATACTGGCTTTGCCGACTGGGAGAGCGTTAAGCCGCTGTTTGTAAAGGGCGTCATCCTGAACCTGTACATAGAATATATGTTTAAGGGTATGGACAACCCGGCGGCAGAAAAAGACATCATGGACCGGTACGGCATGACTATGGAAGAATACGCGAAAGCATATTTGGATACCATTGATCCTGATTCAGAAGATGGAAATGTATCCATGGTCTATTATGTGGAGGGAGATGCACTCCGCGTTGCAATGACCTGGGATGATGAGATGGAAGAGTTTAAATTTACCATTGAGGGAGATACATTAACTTTGATTGACGAGAATGGCTCGCCTTTGGTTTTGACCAGAGTTGCAGAGTAATTGAAGGCACACAGATCGTTTGCCACAGGACGGAAAACCCGTTCCATGCAAAAATCCGCTCCTCAAGACGAGGAGCGGATTCGTTATTGGGGAATTAGCCCTTGATGGCAGCCTGGGTTGCTGACCGCAAAATGGGGGAGAATTATTTATTAATGTATTTCACCGCTGTGCCGTACACAATAACTTCTGCGGCGCCTTGCATAACAGCAGCAGAAGCATAACGAATATTTATGACCGCATCTGCGCCCAACTCTTCAGCTTCTGCAACCATTCTTTTTGTTGCAAGTGCGCGAGCGTCATTCATCATTTCGTTATAAGCCTTGAGTTCTCCGCCAACGAATGTTTTAAAACTTTGCGCGATGTCTTTGCCAATGTGTTTTGATTGGATTGTACTTCCCTTTACAAGAGAGAGCGTTTCTAACTCTTTGCCACTGATGTAATCAGTATTTACTAATATCATCTTCTTCACCTTTCTTTATTTCATTTATTCTTTCTATACATATATAAACCATAATCCCTGAAAAAATAAGTGGAATAATGCCCAAGACGTATTTCCAAATCCCATCCAGCAAAGAAATTAAGAAACCAAAGTATGCAATATAATATAGTATCATAATAACCGTTATGATAATCGGTGCAATTATTTTCTTATTGTGAGTATTCAATTCTTGCACCCCGTCAATGATTGTTTTACTCATTATATCACACAGCAGTCATAAACACAACACGTAAAAAATCACCCTGCCGATTATTCAGCAGGGTGAAAAGTTTTGCTTTATAAACCTAATTACTTAGATTTTTTGATAGCAGCCTGTGTTTCTGACTGCGAAAAGGGGAAATGATAAATCACTTTTTTCTGTCTTATTGCATAATAAAACGCAATTTTTGTGCCACTTTTTCTTCCTTTGGGCACATACGTATCATCATAATAGAAAAGACAAACCCGGCTCCGGTCAATCATTTCCGCATTTCGCTTTATATATACCGATCTGCCCGCATTCATTATACTGTCCGGATAATAGGTGTCTTCGTACTTCTCTAAGAGATATTTCCGGTAATTATCGCTTATTATCGGAAATTCTGCTCTTACGTAGATCCGCTTTATATGCGGGTGTTTCTCTTTTAATTCTGTTACGAGCCCATAGCATAGCGTATTAAAACCGCTCTTACTCCCAAATAAAAATGTATCTGCCATTTCATAGGTAATCAAGTCTTCAATTACTTGAGATAATTGTGTTCTCAATTCTTTGGTTTCGTAAATTTCCCGATGCCCCAAAAAGCAACATGTCATAGATATCACTCCCAATTAATAGATATACTGTATATCCACTTACCACATTGTAACACATAATCTATCTAAAATAAACACAAAATATATTTATTTTGGAGTGATAATATGGCTGTTAAAAGCGTATCTATTCGTATTGAAGAGGAAATGCTGAACAAATTTGCATATATTGCAGATTATGAGGGCAGAAGTGTCAATAGCCAGGTACTTGTTTTGATCAGAGAGAACATCAAGATTTTTGAACAAGCTAACGGGTCGATTGACGGCGATGTCGCACCGGCCTGCAATGTAAAACCTGCCCGGAAATAACACGTTTCCGCTTAGTCGGTGGAAACGGAAGACCAGGGGACGGTATAGATTATCGCCCTGTAAAAATGGATTTCGGTGTTCAACGGGATATAAATTCCTACGCGCAACAAAAATCGCCACCCGGACAGGTGGCGATTTTTTGTTAGTCATTTGCCCTTGATCCCGGTCTACGGTACACAAAAGACGGAAATAATATCACTTGTTTTTGTTGTTCTGCAGATAATCCCAAATTACATTAAAATCCTTTTTGTGTTTAAAGGAAAACTTAAATTCCTTTCCCTCGTTATTTATAATTTTCAAACCACCGCCAGGAAAGTATGTATATTTATCAACAACACTAATATTTTCAAGGGGAATCATAATATGGTCATCAGTTGCAACATTCATCAGGCCAAACACGAGATAGGATGTGGCAGATTTGTTCCATATCAAAGCGACGTCCGTTAATGTCAAATCACCATAACCACGAAAAACAAATGTTACTCTTGTTTTCATAATTACCTGTGTTCCCATCGCATTCATAATAACACCTCTATATTTTCTTTTTATGGTACCAACTCATTCCATTCCGGTTTTGGTTCATATACACATCTTTTGTCCGACGCAACCATTCCAGAACCGTTTCCGCCTTCTGCAGGTCCGTTAAAAGCATACTTGCGTTTTTAGGGGTTCCTGTCTTTTTGTCGTATGCTTCGGTATAACACACATGGCACCAATAGTTTCTTCGTTCGCGGATATGATCCAGTTCGTCATACTCCGCCTCTGAGAAAACTGTGATTTCCTGTTGCCTTTCAATTCTTCTGATTTCCCGGACAACGCCTCCAATGGAATCCTTTTCGATCTCCTGAATGGCTTTGTGAAAGGGGTCATCAGAGAGCACTGCGCATATCCCCTCCAAATCAAACTCTATCCATTGATACTGCTCAATCAGCGTACTATGTAAAATTCGATACTTTTTCAGCGTCATACCTGCACCTCACTTTTTTATCAGCATACCATTTCTTTTGATGTTATGCAACCTTTTCCCCTGTGCTTAGCACCATTTTGATAAATTTCCCCATAAAAATGCGCGACAGCGCAATTCATGCCGTAAGGCAAATCATGGCGAAGCCAATTCATGCCCGTAAGGGCAATTCATTGGTCTAATTGCAAAAATATCGCCGCTGGAAACCCAGCGTCAAATATTTTTATTAGCAATTAGCCCTTAATAGCAGCCTGTGGTGCTGACCGCAAAAGGGGGAAATCATTTGTATTTATCTTTTAGTTTTAAAATCTTTTCTTCAATCTTTTTGATGATTATCTTAAATTCCTCATCCGTTTTTCCTGTGGGGTCTTCTAACCCCCAATTATCATCAAATGCTCTGCCGATAAAAGGGCAAGTCACATTACAACCCATTGAAATTGCCACATCGGGATTTGGAATATCAGCAATCAATTTTGAATACTGTGTTTGTTCCATATCAATCCCGTAAAGTTCTTTCATAATTCTAACTGCATCTTGATTGATTTTGGGTTTTGTCTCTGTTCCGGCAGAATAGGATTCAAATACATCTGGCGCCAAATGTTTCCCCAACGCTTCTGCAATCTGACTGCGACACGAATTATGAACACAAATAAATGCTACCTTTTTCTTTTCCTTTTTATGAAACGGACATTCTTCCCCTGTGCATTGATTGTTCATATGAGAGCGAGAACATGTTACTTGATTAAGTTCCATCTTAACCCCTAGTTTTTCACTTGTGAATTTGACTGCTTCAATGATGGCTAAGTAAGAATCTCTTTTGCAACAACGAGGCCCACCGTTTTTTCCTATCGCTTCCAAGGCTCTTGCTGTCATTTGATTGGAAAGTCCCCAAGCCTCTTTTGTAAGTGGTGTTGATTTTAATGCGATAGAAATATACATGCCCGTGCTAATACCCGCTCCACAAGCACCCCAAAATCCACAAGCACCGCCAGGAACTTGCTTTCCTCTCTTTTGCATTTCATAAAGTGCGGTTTTCAAGTCTATCTCTCCACCTGCATTTTTATAAGCAGTTAAAAGTGCGGAACCAACCATAGTATGATGTTCAGGACCGTGCATATGGCAAGCCGGCATAGACATCATCTGTTCCAAAATCTCAATGGGATTCTTGGAAGTGCCGCTCAGGCAGATGGAAAGGATCTCATCCATTCCGCTTGTGTGGCATTCATCGCAAACAAAATGTCCCCTCGTGCATCTTGTTTTACTGCTTTGCTTTTTGTGACACAGTTCGCATTCCATCCATTCATCCGCTTCAAGATATTCCAAGGGTGCTTTGCAAATCAAACATTCTTCGTTCATTCATATCACCTCATCAAAAGTTAGGATAGGAGGAAGAAAAGATGTCCCACAGCTCCAAAGCTTAAGAAAAATGTCAAAAACCATCCTCCTAAAAACCCCAAAATCGGAGATCCGTAAAAGCATCCCAAAAATCTCCGTCGGAGGACAATTCCAATCATCAAAGCGAAGGAAATCCCCATAGTTAGCAATGCAATGAAAAGAAGAGCATGAGATGTTATAGCGAGAGCATAAGTGGTCCGTATCAGCAGGATCACTCCACTCATAACCGGTATACCAATC
>JAZUOF010000014.1:0-8360 GCA_045604565.1 Faecousia sp. | reverse complement strand
AAGCGGCGGAAGAATTGGAGACGGAAGTATATACATTACGCTATTGGGAAAATCAACTGGGACTGGAGGTGCCGCGGAATGCGGCGGGACACCGGTATTACGAGGAGACGCAGATACGGATGTTCCGCAATGTAAAGCGTTTGAAGGAGGCAGGATTCGGTCTTCGTCAGATTAAGGCAATGGGAGAACGCATGACAGCGGTGGCGGCTCTTTCGGACGAACGGTTATCGGAATTACATAAAAGAATTAACGGATTAGAGGCGGAGCAGGAGGCGGTGTTTTGCGGGAAGGAAGAAGAACCGGAGACACCGGAAGAAAAGGAGCCGGAAGAAACCTTTGCGGTGTGTATCGGAAAAACGGATACCGCAGTTGCTTCGTTGCAGGAAGAACGGGCGGACGGAGTTCGTTTGCTTCAGGAAGGAATGACAAAGTGGCTGGGAGAGGTGTTACAAAAAAATAATGAACAGCTGTCCCGGAAAATAGAAGAGGGTGTATCGGAACGAATGGCACGGGAACTTCGTTTTCTGTTTCGTCAACAGGAGGAACGGGAAGAAGAACGGTATCGGAGACTGGACCGGACCATCCGGGAATATCAGCAGGCCAGGGCAAATGCAAAACAACCGGTACCGGTACGTGAGAATTTTTTGTTTTCCGGGAAACTGCGCCCGTTACGATGAAACAATGAGACTGCCGAATCAGATGCAAAGGCTGCACGATTCGGCAGCTTTTCTTTTGGCGTGAGAAGCGTGGTGAGAGGGATGGTTTATCGAAAGAATAGATTTTTTTGAAAATTTTTAGGCTTCCGCTATTGATTTAAAGGGTTAGTACTTATATAATAGGCATAGGATGGGGAATGTTCGCGATAAGAGAAACATCGCATCCGTGATATAGTCGGTCGGGAAGTGAAGGAAGGAAAGGAAAAAGCATGGGAGATATAGGTAATAATAACGGAAAGAAAGGGAAAACCCCGCAGAATAATCGAAGTGGAATGCTGTTTTGCTTGATTATAGCATTGGTTTTGGTTATGACGTTTTTCTATATGATGAATCAATTCGATGAGCGTACGAATAAGAAAATAACGTACAATGAGTTCATTACTATGCTGGAGGGCGGTAATGTACCGGAAGTCCAGGTGGATTCCGACAGCGGAAGACTTTTGATTTTGCCGAAGAAGGAGGCGCAGGCAATTCCGGGGTTCACGGTTACCTATTACACCGGTATCCTGGAAGACGGAAATAAGATACAGGAACGCTGCGAGGCGGCAGGGGTAAATTACAGCAGGATAACCGTAGATAGGGCGAATTCGGTCCTGAGTTCCATTCTCAGTTATGTGCTGATGTTTGCATTGATTTACGGAGTGATGTTTTTTGTGTTCCGCATCTTCAGCAAGAGCGGCGGTGGCATGATGGGTGTCGGCAAAAGTAATGCAAAGGTGTATGTAGAGAAAGAGACAGGAGTCACATTTAAGGATGTAGCCGGGCAGGAAGAGGCGAAGGAGTCTTTGACGGAGATGGTAGATTTTCTGCACAATCCGGGAAAGTATACCAGAATCGGTGCAAAGCTTCCGAAGGGCGCGCTTTTGGTGGGACCGCCGGGTACCGGTAAGACGTTGCTTGCAAAGGCTGTGGCCGGTGAGGCTAAGGTGCCGTTTTTCTCCTTGTCCGGTTCGGATTTTGTGGAGATGTTTGTGGGTGTCGGCGCTTCCCGTGTGCGTGATTTGTTTAAGCAGGCTCAGGCCCAGGCGCCGTGCATTATTTTTATCGATGAGGTGGATGCCATCGGTAAGAGCCGTGATTCTCATTACGGAGGAGGAAATGATGAACGTGAGCAGACCTTAAATCAGCTTCTGGTGGAAATGGATGGATTTACCAAGACTGAAGGTGTCATTGTTTTGGCAGCCTCAAACCGACCGGATATTTTGGACCCGGCGTTGCTCAGACCCGGCCGTTTTGACCGCCAGATATACGTAGGTGTTCCCGACAGCACAGAACGTCAGCAAATTCTGGAGGTTCACGCAAAGGGCAAATGCCTGGCAGAATCTGTGGACCTGCATGCTGTGGCTATGGCAACTTCCGGCTTCACCGGAGCCGACTTGAGCAACCTGCTTAATGAGGCGGCAATTTTGGCGGCGCGGGACAATCGCCCGGCCTTGAATATGGATGACCTGGATGCGGCAATGATGAAGGTGCTTGCCGGCCCTGAAAAGCGTAACCGCGTTAAATTGAAGCGGGATTTGTATATGACCGCCGTCCATGAAGCGGGTCATGCAGTGGCTATGTACAGCCTGCCAACGCACGATCCTGTGCATCAGATTTCCATTATTCCCAGAGGCCGCGCCCTGGGCATTACCTGGACACAACCCATGGAGGAGAGCACCCACCTGACCCGAAATGAAATGTTTGAACGCATTGTAGGACTGTTGGGTGGACGCGTGGCAGAGGCGCTGTTCCTGGGCGATATTTCTACCGGCGCATCCAATGATATTGACCGCGCATCCAAGCTGGCGCGGGATATGGTGGCCCGATACGGAATGTGCGAAAGCTTGGGAACGGTTTCCTATACCAGTGAAGACGAAGTGTTTATTGGCAGAGACTTTGAGCGCACCAAGAGCTATTCGGAAAAGGTAGCAGGTACCATCGATGACGAAGTGAAGCAGCTTATGGATCGTGCGTATGCTCGGTGCGAAACCATATTGAAGCGGGATGAGGAGAAACTGAAAACTGTTGTGGATTTCCTGATGGAGCACGAAGTGATGTCCGGCGCCCAATTTGCCGACTGTATGGACGGAAAACCTATCCGTAACGAGGAAAAAGTATCCTTATTTGATAACTTCACTGCCAAGGATGAATAAGTAAAACCCGGATGCAATCTACCGTTTGCATCCGGGTTTTTATTACAAAATATAAAGATAAATGCTTAAAAATTGAAGAAAGCTTCCCAACACCACAAAGATGTGAAAGATAGCGTGCATCCAGCGAACTTTGCGGCCAAAACCAAAGCAAATGGCGCCTATGCTGTACGAGATGCCACCCGACAGAAGCAGGAGAAAGCCATCAGGCTGAAATGCGGCAATTGCCTGAGGGATAAAGAAGATGATTGCCCACCCGGTTAAGATATAACAGAACATGGAAAACACCTTATACCGGCGCAAGTCAATGGCCGTTAGGACACAGGCGAGGATGGACAATCCCCATTCCAGGGCCAGCAAACCCCATCCGATAACCGGGTCCCGGTCTATAAAACCCAAAAGCATAATGGGGGTATATGTGCCGGCAATGAGGAAATAGATGGTACAGTGGTCAATGACCTGCATAACCTTTTTACCTGTGCCAGCGCGCAGACCGTGATACACACTGGAAACCGCGTACAGCGCAGTCATACTTCCTCCGTAGATGGCGCAGCTTGCTGTGGAAATAGGACTGCCCACTGATTTGCACAAGCACAGTAAAGTGATAACAATGGCCATTGCTCCTCCCACAATATGGGTGACCATATTCATAATTTCCTCTCCCTTGCAGTAGTTGGGGAGTTGTCGTTCAGATAGTTTTGTTCGTGCCATATATCATACCGCCTTCGTCTGGATAAGGATATCATACTATTCAACAATGCAAATGACACCCTACCGAAACACCTCTGTGTCTATAGGTAGTAGAAAAAGAACTTCTCCGCCGGAGAGATAGCCTCATCTGAAATTCTCCCAGAGGGAGATTGTGCACAATATACAAAACTTGCCCTATAAATTTGGCGCCGCTACACCTTTTTTACAAAAAGTTTCTGTGCTGTTCTGTAAAAACTGTGATATAATGGTACTGGCGCAGAGAACCAAACTTTGCGGCAAGTAAAGGAGCACTATATGAACAACATACTTTTCTTTTTGACTCCGAAGGCAATGTGTGACTTCGTTTATGATGACTATTCCATTCGCCAGGCCCTTGAGAAGATGGAATCTGCCGGATACGCAGCGTTACCCATCCTGAATAAGCGGGGAGAATACCGCGGTACACTAACCGAAGGCGATTTGCTCTGGGCACTTAAGAATATATGTTATATGGATATGCGTCAGGCAGAAGCCAGGCGGATTATGGAAATCTCCAGACGGAAAGATAACATACCTGTCCGGGTGAATACAGGTATGCAAAACCTGGTGGAACGGGCAAGCTCACAGAATTTTGTACCCGTAGTAGATGACAAGGATACGTTTATCGGAATTGTTACAAGACGCGCGATAATCAAATATTGCTCCGAGAATCTTTTTTTGGGAGAGTAATTTCTGTGCCGCTGTGTGAACAGCGGCACTTTCTTTTATCAGCGAATATTTTTCAGTTGAAAAACCTTAAAAATTTTGGTAGAATAGTTGCAAATATTTTTTGGAGGCGGAGTATGAACGACGAGAAACTGAAAAGCCGACTCGGCGCGAATATTGCTGCATATCGAAAGCGGAATGGCTATACCCAGGCAGCACTTGCGGAAAAACTCAATTATTCTGACAAGGCGGTATCCAAGTGGGAACGGGGAGAATCCCTGCCGGACCTACTGACGCTGGTGCAACTGTCTGAGCTGTTTGGCATTACCACCGATGATCTGCTCCGGGATAATAACGCACTCCCGGAAAACATTGGCAAAGTGGAGCAGGTGATGGGCCGCGCTGTGGAAAAGACCCTGAAACGCAAGGCGGACAAGCGGATTATCGAACAGCTTTGCGTGATTTTGGTGTGGTTTATCGCGCTCTTGGCATTTGTCATTTGCGCCACCTTTGATGTTCCGAAAACCTGGGTTGCCTTTTTCTATGCCTGCCCGGTGTCTGCCGTCGTTCTGCTGATTTTACGTTCTGCCTGGAAGGATTTTCGCAGCAACTGCGGATTGATCAGCGCCATAATGTGGGGAACACTTTTGAGTATCTACGTGTCGGTTTTGGTCTTTGCCTCCATCAATTTCTGGATGCTGTTTTTGCTGGGTATTCCGGGTCAAGCGGCGATCCTTCTTTGGTTTAGGCTTTTCCGGAAAGTTTCGACGGAAGAAACCGATGGAAAGAGATGACCTGCGCCGGGCAATGCGCCGGCAAAAGAGGGCGATGACACTGTCTCAAATTCAGTATGCCAGCGCGCGATTGACACAACTGCTTACGGCTACGCCGCAGTTTATTAATGCGAAAACGGTTTATGGGTATCTTTCCTGCAATCAGGAGGTCAGGACCGAGGCGATTTTAAAACGGGCGCTGGCGGAAGGGAAACAAGTGGCGGTGCCTAAGATCTGCGGCAGGGAAATGAGATTTATTACCATCACAGACCTGAATGCCGTAAAAATCGGAAAGTATGATATTCCCGAGCCGATTTCGGATGCGCCGGTAGCCAATGATCCGACTGCGCTGGTGATTGTTCCCGGACTGGCCTTTGACAGGGAAGGAAACCGTCTGGGATACGGCGGAGGATATTACGACCGGTTCCTGAGCGCAGAGCCTGAGCATCCTACGGTGGGTCTTTGTTATGATTTTCAGCTTGTGGACGCGATACGCGCGCAAGCGCACGATGTGCCGGTGCAACTTGTTTTGTGGGCATAAGGAGATAGATATATGGAATACCTTGCAGTATTAGTGGTGGCGGCTGCAGCATTCGGAGTGTGTTTTCTGATTGATAAGGGCTTTACAAAGCTGTTTCGCAGTCAGGCGCAGCACGCATCCGGCCTGGCTGTCCGTCTGAATAAGCGCTATGGCGCCATTGGAATCGTTGTTGCCGCATTGGGCATTGGCGCGGTTGTCGCCGGCATTGCGGAACAGGGTGTATTTATGATTGTGGTTGGCGCTGTCATTATGCTGATTGGCGCAGCGCTGATTGTCTATTATATGTCGTTTGGCGTATTTTACGATGAAGACAGCTTTCTGCTTACCACATTCGGCAAGCGCAGCCATACCTACCGCTACGGCGAAATTCGGGGACAGCAGCTTTATACGACCTACGGTACGTTGATCATTGAAATATATCTTACGGATGGCCGGACTTTCCAATTACAGTCCGGAATGTCTGGGGCGTATGCTTTTTTGGATAAAGCGTTTTCCCGCTGGCTGGAACAGACCGGACGAAGCCGGGAGGAATGTCCGTTTTATGACCCGGAAAACAGCTGCTGGTTTCCGAATATGGAGGAACAGTAATGCATATCCCGATAGAAGACACCAAAAGTGTGTCTCTGGTGAGCTTTTCTGAGGCTTTACAAGCGGCGGATACACCCAATGCCGATTATGATATCCGGAAATGGCTGTATGCGCCGAATTTCTATTCGGAGTATCGGTACATACTGGGTACACGTGGAAAAAAACCTTTGATTTGTATTGGCATCAATCCGTCCACTGCGCGTCCGGACGATTTGGACAATACGTTAAAATCTGTGGAACGGATTGCCCATAACAACGGTTTTGACAGCTTTTTGATGTTCAATGTATATGCCCAACGCGCTACCGACCCGGATACAATGGAAAAAACCTGCAATGAAAGATTGCACCGGGAGAATATGGAAGCCTTTCGTTATGTGCTGTCCATTTCTGATTGCCCGGCAGTTTGGGCGGCGTGGGGAACCATTATCGAAAAACGGGAGTACCTGCCTCGTTGTCTGAAGGATATGCTGCAAGTGGGACAGCAGTACGGTGCCCGCTGGTACTGCGCAGGACGTGTCAGTCAAAAAGGTCATCCGCATCATCCTCTTTATTTACGTAAGGATGAGAAGATTAAGCCCTTTGATATTGTTGGCTATTTGCAAACATTATGAGGAGGAAGCAACGTGGACGAGCAATGCAGCACTTGCTGGTATTATGACTACGACGAAGAGTTCGAGGAATACTATTGTATGATGGATTTGGATGAGGACGAAGTCTATCGCTGTTTTGCGTCCCGCCAGAGCCGATGCCCATACTATCGGCAGGGGGACGACTACACATTGGCCCGTCGCCAGTAACTCGTTTCATTTGCTGTCCGCCTCGACAGGACATATGTCTGGCAGCGGCAGCTATTGTCTGAAAAAGAAGAAATAGTTTCTATTTTTGGATAAAATGACAGTAAGGAAACTGTTGTAAAAGCTATACAAATCATATATAATACATTGGTTAACGCAAAAACAGTTCGGAGGAGTAGAACCGAATGGAACATAGCATTGAAGAATTGAAACGCCTCCTGGTACCCGGCAATACCGTGCACCTGATTGGTATTGGCGGCGTGTCTATGCGATCCCTTGGCCCTGTTTTTTTGGGAATGGGAATGCACGTTACAGGCTCCGATCGGGATGAATCTGCATCCACACGTGAGTTGGCCGAGCAGGGAATTCGCATTATTGTGGGTCATCACGGGGATAATGTAGTCGGAGCGGATTGTGTAATTCGTACGGCTGCGGTACATGATGATAACCCGGAAATTATCAGCGCCAGGAAGCTGGGAATTCCCGTTTTTGAACGCGCACAGGCCTGGGGCGTGATTATGCAGGGGTACAAGAATGCCGTATGCATTGCCGGTACGCATGGCAAGACAACGGTTACTTCTATGGTTACCCACGTTCTGGTGGAAGCGCAGAAAGACCCCACGGTTATGATTGGCGGATATCTGCCCCTGATTCATTCCTGCCATCGCGTAGGAAAAGGGGATACCATCGTCCTGGAGGCTTGTGAATATACGGATTCCTTCCTGAGCTTTTTCCCCAGCCTGTCTGTCATTTTGAATATCGAGGAAGACCACCTGGATTATTTCAAGGATTTGGCGCATATTCAACGCTCCTTCCGGAAATTTGCCGAGCTGGCAACGGATAAAGTACTGGTCAACGGTGATGATCCCCATTCTCTGCAGGCTGTGGAGGGCATGGAGTATATTACCTTTGGATTTGGAGAAGGCAATCGTGTGCACGGCGCTAACGTCTGCCCGGATTGGCAGCACTTGGATGTGATCTGTGACGGAAAGTTTTATTGCCATATTGATTTGCAGATTTTGGGCAAACATAATGCCCACAATGCTATTGCTGCGGCGGCTACTGCATGGGCTTTGGGCCTGCCCGGTGAATGTGTTACTCACGGACTGGTATCGTTCCATGGAGCGCACCGCCGTATGCAATTCAAGGGCAAATACAACGGCGCGGACTTATACGATGATTTTGCCCACCATCCCGATGAACTGAAGGTTACCATTGATGTGGTGCGTTCTATGGGCTATAAGCGATTTGTATTGGCATTTCAACCCTATACCTATACCCGCACAGTTTCCTTCTTTGACGATTTTGTCCGGGAGCTGGAAAAAGTGGATCATCTTGTGCTGGCAGAAATCTGCGCTGCCAGAGAAACAGACACACTGGGTATTTCCTCCAGGCACCTGCAGGAGAAAATTCCCGGCAGT
>JAZUOF010000013.1:0-28472 GCA_045604565.1 Faecousia sp. | reverse complement strand
ATTGAGGAGATCGGTACCTACAATCCCCTGACCGAGCCTGCCACCATCACAATTGATGCAGAAAAGGCTCAGAACTGGATCAAGAACGGCGCTCAGCCCACCGACACCGTTCGCGGCCTGCTGAAGAATGCCGGCGTTCTGTAAGTCCCCAAAGGAGTATTGCAATGAAAGAACTTTTGCTTTATATGGCAAAAAACTTGGTGGACGATCCTGACGCAGTAACCGTTACCGAGATCCCGGATGAAGATGGTAAAATTCTGGAGCTGCATGTAGCTCCCGGGGATATGGGTAAAGTCATCGGCCGCCAGGGGCGGATTGCAAAAGAAATCCGCACCATTGTGAAAACCGTTGCCCAGCGCACCGGCGAAAAGATCACGGTTGAGATCGTGGATTAACGGGTTATGCGTGACGCTTGGCGCCACGCATTTTCCCATTTTAAGGAGGAATGTTATGAGACTCCAATTCTTAGAGGCGGGAGAGATTGTTACTACCCACGGCGTTCGCGGTGAGGTAAAAGTCCTGCCCTGGGCAGATGGCCCGGAATTTTTGTTGGACTTTAAGCGCGTCCGAATTATGGGCGCAGAATATAAAGTGGAGAGCTGCCGCGTACAGAAAACCTGCAACCTGCTGAAACTACAGGGGGTGGATACGATGGAAGCTGGTCAGGCGCTTCACGGGAAAATCGTGGAAGTTTATCGGGAGGATGCGCCCGAGGGACTGATTTTTGCCGCGGAACTGATCGGCGTGGACGTATATGCGGCAGAAGAAAAAATCGGACAGATTACAGATGTTCTGGATTATCCGGGAAACAAGGTCTATGTGGTAAAAGGCAGGTATGAATATATGATTCCTGCAGTCAGTCAATTCATTTTATCCACGGATTTGGAAGAAAACCGGATGCTTGTCAGGCTGATAGAGGGGATGAGAACGGATGAGAATTGACATTCTGACATTGTTCCCGGAGTCAGTGGGGGATGTTCTCTCGGAAAGCATTCTCGGACGGGCGCAGGAGCGGGGATTTATCCGGATTGAGGCCCATCAGATTCGGGATTATACCACCAGCAAACAGTGCCAGGTAGATGACTATCCATACGGTGGAGGACGTGGCGCTATCATGCAGGCAGATCCACTGTATCGCTGTTGGGAGGCTGTGTGCGACCAGGCCGGCGGTCCGGTGCATACGGTGTTTCTGTCCCCCTGCGGACATACCTTCCGTCAGGCGGATGCCATTCGGCTGAGCAAAATGGATAATCTGATTTTGGTATGCGGACATTATGAAGGAATCGACCAACGATTTATTGATGAGTGTGTTGATGAAGAAATTTCTCTGGGCGACTTTGTCCTGACAGGTGGCGAGATTGCCGCGATGGCGGTAACGGATGCCGTGTGCCGTATGGTACCCGGCGTCCTTGCAGACCCGGAGTGCTTTGAAGACGAAAGCCATTACAACGGACTGCTGGAATATCCTCAGTACAGTCGCCCGGCAGTGTGGCACGACAGGGCGGTGCCGGAAATTTTGCTCTCCGGTGACCACGCAAAGGTTGCTCTTTGGCGGCGCAAGCAATCCATTCTGCGTACCAGAGACCGCAGACCGGATATGTATGCGCAACTGGATCTTTCCGGTAAGCAAGATCAAAAGCTGCTCCGGCAAATAGAGGAAGAGGAACGGGCAATGGATGTGGATCATTGCGACGGTATGTAAAATCAGAGTATGTTGTTCCATAAAAAAACACGGCAGAATCGGGCGTTGTTCTTATCGGAGAATTTAAAGAGTCTTTCAATTCTTGTTAAGAACCAGCATCGCATTTGTGCGTACAAATATAATTAGGCGGTAGCCCAAACCCACTAACAACAGAAAAGAGAAGATTCGTTTCTTGCAACGAGTCTTCTCTTTCTTTTTGTCTGTTAAGTGATATGCTGACTATCGTCAGCGTGATATTTTCGCTTCGCGAAAGTGATATTAAGTCCTTTGGACTTAGTGATATTCTATTCGCCCGAAACTCGCGAAGCGAATAACACTCGGCGAAAAGCCGAATATCACTGCGTAGCAATATCACTCGCCGTAGGCGAATAGAGTTGCGTGATACTCCGCTTGGAGTATCACGCTATGTGGAGTGTGTTCTTGTTTATCCTTTTACTGCCTTCTCCAGGCGGCACATAACTTCCTGCACCACCGTACGGGGACAGGCCAGCGCCAAGCGAATGAATTGACCCGTCTTTTCGCCGAATTTGGTGCCCATATCCGGCCATACATCTGCTTTGTTCAGCAGCAAATCCTCCAGCGCTTCCGGTGTCAGACCCAGGCCGCTGCAGTCCAGCCAGGCCAGATATGTACCCTGAGGCTCTATCATATGGATTTGAGGCAGGCGTTCCGCAATAAAATTCTGAATGTACTGGGTGTTTTCCCAAATGTACGCCTTGCACGCTTCCAGCCATTCTTCCCCATCCCGGTAGGCCGCGCGGCAGGCAACCATACCCATATAGTTGCATTCGTTATAGCCTACAATATCAATGGTCTGGCGGAACTTGGCGCGCAGCGCTTCGCCGGGAATGAAAATATTGGAAATCTGCAGTCCTGCAATATTAAAGCCCTTACTGGGAGAGGTGCAGACAATCAGATTCTCTGTCATTTCCGGACAGGCAAGAGCGAAAGGCGTGTGGTGATATCCGGGAGAGAAGAAGTCACAGTAAATCTCGTCTGCCAGCACCGTCACATGGTACTTTTGGCAAATCTGTCCTACCTGTCTGAGCTCTTCCGGGGTCCAGACACGGCACACAGGATTGTGCGGACTGCAGAGGATAAACAGCTTAATGTGATGCTCCCGGATTTTGGCTTCCATATCTGCAAAATCCATTGTGTACTTGCCGTCTTCGTAGTGCAGTTCGTTTTCCACCAGCTTGCGGCCGTTGCGGTTAATCACATTGAAAAACTGGTGATACACGGGACTTTGAATCAGTACCGCGTCGCCGGGATCGGTAACGGTACGCACCGTAGCGGACAGGGCGGTCACAACGCCGGGGGTCTGAATGATCCAGTTTCTGTCCACTTTCCAGCCGTATCGCCGGGAAAACCAGTCCTCCACGGCGCTGTAGAATTCGTCGCCCGGCAGACTATATCCGAAGATTCCCCGGTCAACCGCTTCGCGCATCGCCTTTTTCACACAGTCCGGTACGGAAAAATCCATATCCGCTACCCACATGGGAATCATATCCGAGGGATAACCGCGCTGTGTAATGGTATCGTATTTTTCGCAGTCTGTTTTCCATCGGTCAATGACCGAATCAAAATCATATTTCATCACACAACCTCCAGAGCCTGCGCCACATCGTCTATCAGATCCTGCGTGTCCTCAATGCCCAACGACAGACGAATCAGATCCGGTCCTACGCCGGCGGCAACGAGCTCTTCATCGCTCATCTGGCGATGGGTCGCCGAAGCGGGGTGCAGAACACAGGTCTTGGCATCTGCCACATGAGTGGCGATAGAGCACAGCTTCAGCTCCTTCATGAATTTCTCTGCGGCTGCTCTTCCTCCCTGAATGCCGAAGGATACCACACCGCAGCAGCCCTTGGGCAGGTACTTCTGCGCCAGCTCGTAGTACTTGTCCCCTTCCAGGCCGGCATACCGCACCCAAGCGACCTTGGGGTGCGCCTGCAAATACTTGGCTACTGCCAGAGCATTCGCGCAATGCTTTTCCATACGCAGGGGCAATGTCTCAATTCCCATACCCAGCAGCCACGCGTTCATGGGCGCAGGCGAGGAACCAAAGTCGCGCATCAGCTGCGCCACAGCCTTGGTAATGTACGCGCCGCCCAGACCAAACTTCTTGGTATAGGTGATGCCGTGATAGCTCTCGTCGGGAGTGGTCAACCCGGGGAATTTGTCTGCGTACCGATCCCAGTCAAATTTTCCGGAATCCACAATGGCGCCGCCCACCGCTGTGGCGTGGCCGTCCAGGTACTTGGTAGTGGAGTGGACGACGATATCCGCGCCCCACTCAAAGGGACGGCAACCCCAGGGTGTGGCAAAGGTATTATCCACAATCAGGGGAACGCCGTGGTCGTGCGCCGCCTTGGCAAACTTCTCAATATCCAATACCGTCAGGGCAGGATTGGCAATGGTCTCGCCAAACACAGCCTTGGTATTGGGGCGGAAAGCGCGGTTGAGTTCTTCTTCCGAGCAGTCCGGGTCCAGAAATGTGAATTCAATGCCCATCCGCTTCATCGTCACCGCAAACAGGTTATACGTGCCGCCGTACACCGCCGCGGAGGAAATCACATGGTCACCGGCAGAGGCGATGTTGAATACGGAGAAAAAGGATGCCGCCTGCCCGGAGGACAAAAGCATTGCCGCCGTACCGCCTTCCAGCGCGCATATCCGCGCCGCTACGGTATCCGAAGTGGGGTTTTGCAGACGGGTATAGAAATAACCGGAGGCTTCCAGGTCAAACAGCTTACCCATATCTTCACTAGTCTCATAACGGAAAGTGGTAGACTGGATAATCGGAATATTTCGAGGCTCGCCGTTACCGGGACGGTAGCCGGCGTGCAGACAATCGGTATCAAACTTCATTAGGTACACTTCCCTTTTCTATTTCAAATGAACAGCTTTTATTATACTACGAACTGACAAAACTGTCAATCCGCATCTCCCAGCGCCAGCAACAGCCGCCGGCAGGTTTGCTCCACATTGGCCCGGGGACTGGCCAGCACAATCCGTTGGAATTTCTCAGCCGCCTGACCAAACATTCCGCCGCCGTCCAGCCACAACTTTCCTTTTTTCAGAATTCTGTCATTGAGCTCCTCGCCGCTCAGGCCGAGCTGTGTGCAGTCCAGCCAGGCAAAATAGGTGCCCTCCGGCTCTACCAAACGGACTTTCGGCAGGTATTCCCGCAGAAACTCACGTAAATAATTCAGATTCTCCCGCATATAGGCCTTGCATTCTTCCAGCCATTGTTCTGCGCCGTCATAGGCGGCCTGGCAGGCAATCAGTCCCAGTATGTTGGGGGCGTGAATACTCATCTGTTCCATTTCCTTCAGAAACTTCTTGCGAAGCTGCTCATTGGGAATGAAGATATTGGACGTCTGCAGTCCCGCAAGATTGAAGCTCTTGCTGGGAGCTGTGCAGACAATGCACTGTTGCGCCATTTCCGGACAAGCGATTGGAAAGGGCGTATGGGGATATTCGGCAAATGCGAAATCACAGTGGATTTCGTCGGATACCACTGTCACACCGTACTTTCGGCAGATCTGCCCCAGCTTTTCCAGCTCCTGCCTGGTCCATACCCGGCATACGGGATTGTGAGGACTGCACAAAATCAGCATTTTTACCCTGTGCGTCTGGATTTTCTTCTCCATATCCTCAAAGTCCACCGAGTATTTCCCATCCCGGTAAATCAGAGGATTTTCCACCAGATTCCGGCCGTTTCCCGTCACAGCGCTGAAAAAAGGATAGTAAACAGGGGTTTGCACCATTACGCTGTCACCGGGTTCGGTGGCGCTGCGTACGGCAACATTCAGCGCAGTCACCACGCCGGGGATGGCTACCAGCCATTTCTTTTCTACTTGCCACCCAAAACGGCGGGCAAACCATTTCTTTACCGCCGCAAAATAGCTCTCGTCCACAAAGGTATAGCCGAATACGCCGTAATCGGCCGCCTGATGCAGCGCCCGGATGACGCACTCCGGAGCGCGGAAATCCATATCCGCAACCCACATAGGCAGGGTATCCGGGTCGTAGTTTTTGGCAGAAATCAAATCGTATTTCACGCTCCGGGTTCCCCGGCGGTCAAGGACAGTATCAAACGAACTCATACTCTCTCCTTTCGGTATGCGGCAGGTCCGGTTTCATAGAGGGAATTTCCCTGGCTGTCGATGACCACCACCACGGGAAAGTTCTCTACCTCCAACCGGTAAATGGCCTCCGCGCCCAAGTCTTCATAGGCTACCACCTGCGCTTTTTTCACGCATTTTCCCAGCGCCGCGCCGCAACCGCCGATTGCGCCGAAGTAAACTGCGCCGTGGCGTTTCATCGCCTCCACGACCCCGTCGCCCCGTTTTCCCTTGCCGATCATTCCGGTCAGGCCGGCGGCAATCAGGGCAGGGCTGTACGCATCCATCCGGTAGGAAGTAGTAGGGCCGGCAGAGCCGATGACCTGGCCGGGTTTTGCCGGTGTGGGACCGGCAAAATAAATCACGCTGTCCCGCAAATCCACAGGCAGCTCCCCGCCCTGCTCCATCCGTTCGCACAGCCGCTTATGGGCGGCATCCCGAGCGGTATAGATAACGCCGGTAATCTCACATCTGTCACCGGCTTTTAAGCGCCGGGCATCCTCCCGGCATAAAGGTGTGGTAACGGAAACAGTCATTTCAAAGCACCTCCGTCCGATGGCGGGTCACGTGGCAGTTAATATTCACCGCCACCGGCAAGCCGGCAATATGGGTGGGCATAACCTGGATATTTACCTTCAGCGCGGTGGTCCTGCCGCCAAAACCCTGCGGCCCGATGCCCAGCGCGTTGATTTCTTCCAACAGTTCTGTCTCCAGTTGCCCGTAGAAGGGATTCTCATTGGCAGTGTCCAGCGGACGGAGCAGCGCCTGTTTGGCAAGGCAGGCCGCCTTGTCAAAGGTGCCGCCGATCCCCACGCCCACCACAATAGGCGGACAGGGATTCGGCCCTGCCTGGCGAACGGTCTCCAGCACAAACTCTTTCACGCCCTGTACGCCGTCGGATGGTCTGAGCATTTTGATGCGGCTCATATTCTCACTGCCGAAGCCTTTGGGGGCAAGGGTAATTTCCACCTTGTCGCCGGGCACAATATCATAGTAAATCATACCGGGAGTGTTGTCCCCGGTATTGACCCGGTCCAGAGGATCCCGGACAAGGGATTTGCGCAGATAGCCATCACGGTATCCCTGGCGGATCCCTTCGTTGATTGCCTCGGTCAGGTTTCCGGTGATATGCACATCCTGACCCACCTTCAGAAATACGCAAGCCACGCCCGTATCCTGGCAGATAGGAAGCTGTTCTTCCCGGGCAATCCGGCTGTTGTCCAAAATCTGACGGAGAATCTCTCCGCCGGAGGGCCAATCCTCCTGCTGCAGGCTGTTTTCCAGGGCCTGTGTAACATCCTCCGGCAAACAGCAGTTTGCTTCTATACAAAGTCTGCGTACCGTCTGTGTGATTTGCTCTGCCGCAAGCTCTCTCATAGGTCGGTCCTCCCCTTCCCGGTTTTCTCTTATTTTATACGCCAATGGCCTAAAAAGCAACGGTTTTCCGCAAGATTCGGAAAAAGCCAACGGACTTGCCGCAACATCCTTCGGCAAGTCCGTTTTTGTAAATGGGATGCTGTCAAATCAGCCGGTAAGTACCGTCATCCGGAATCTCCAGCGCGCTTGCGTAGTAAGTCTGCATAGCATCCATCAGGTAAAGCGCGTCCTGCACGCCGGCCGTCTCATAGCAGGAATGCATGGCCAGCTGGCCCAAACCGATGTCCACCGACAGCACCGATACGTGGGACAAAGAAATATTGCCCAGGGTAGAACCGCCGGGCATATCCGCCCGGTTGCAATAAGTCTGCACCGGCACAGCCGCCTTTTCACAGACTGTCCGGAAAATCGCCGCAGAAGCGCCGTCTGTGGTATAGCGCTGGTTCGCATTGAATTTCAGCACGATACCGCCGTTGATTACCGGCGCGTTGTTGGGGTCGGCAAATTCCGGATGGTTGGGATGTACCGCGTGGGCGTTGTCCGCCGACACCATAAACGACTGGCTGAGCATCGTTTCCAAATTCCAATCCATCGCTGTGCAAATCCGCTCCAGGGTGCTCTCCAGCAGTCGTGAGGCGGCGCCCTGCAAAGAACCGGACCCTACCTCCTCGCTGTCAAACACACACAGCACCGGTACGGACGCGGCAGACCCGGCCCGGATAAAGCCCTGGGTGCAGCACCAGGCGCACTGTAAATCATCCAAAGCCGCAGAGGAAATAAACTCCTCCTCCAAACCCCAGACAGATGCCTGCTGGCGTACATACAGATACAGGTCGTGGCCGAGAATCTTGCCGCCGGCCGCGGTTTCCAGCAGTTGCGTCAGCTTGCCCGCCGCGCCCTTGCCGCCCATCAGGGGCAGGGTATCCACCGCGGGATTCCATTTATAGCCTTCATTGGCGGTGCGGTTCATATGAATGGCCACATTGGGCATCAGAAGCAGGTCTTTGTCGATGTCTACCAAACGGCTCTGCGCGCCGTTTTCCGTCTGCACCAGAACCCGACCGGCTACGGACAGGGGTCTGTCCATCCACGGGGCAATCAGCATACCGCCGTACCGTTCTACGGACAGGCGTGTGTAATTTCCGGTCAGCTCGCCGTTTTCCTTCACCTTGAAGGTGGGGCGGTCTGCGTGACTGGCGCTCATCATAAATCCCACCGGCTTTTCCTCCGGGACACGGAAAGCAATCAGACTGCTGCCGCCCCGGGTAAACAGATATTTGCCGCCGGGTTTCAACTGCCATACCTGCGCCTCGGAAAGTGAAGTGTAACCCTCCTGCTCCAGCATTTTCTTCAAAAAGTCCACCGCGTGATAGACACTATGCGCCTGATCCAAAAAGGATTTCAGAGCCAAAATGTTTCCATCCATAGGTTTTTCCTCCTTATTGCCTTTCTTTGCTCAGATTTTATTTGCTGTTATCATACACGATTTGCTTTTTTTCGTCAACCGGAACCGCTCTTGTTTTTCCACAGGTCGAATGGCGTCGAAATGTTTGATTTTTGTCTAATTTATGCAGGTTTTTGCCGTTTTTTGTCGAGCGATTGTTTTCCTTTTTCCTTGCAAAAACTGATACATTATGCTAAATTATATTTGTCGCAACGCGGTAGGCTTCCTACCGTTTTCATACAGGGGATTATCTTATATGTCAGGAGTGGAAGTAATGGAAAAACAAACGACTGTTGTTATCGCAGACAATACGGAAGAATTTTGCGCGGGTCTTTCCGCCGCGCTGCAGCGAACCAACGGCTTTCAGGTTCTGGGGACAGCCAATGATGGGGAACAGGCTATCCGCACCGTGATGGAACGCAAGCCGGATATTCTTGTGCTGGACCTGATGCTGGCTAAGCAGGACGGCATCAGTGTTCTGAAGGCATTGACCGCTATGGATCGGCGGCCTGTGGTGCTGGCTACATCCGGTTTTATTACCGACTACGTTGCCTCTGCGGCGGCGAATTTGGGTGTGCGCTATCTGATGCTCAAACCGTGCGATATGTCTGCATTGGTGGAACGGCTGGAGGAAATCCGCGGGGCAGGCGCACAGCGCAAGCAGGCTGTTCGCAGTCTTGGTCACGACAGCATTGAGACTATGGTTACCAACATCATTCACGAAATCGGCGTGCCCGCCCATATCAAAGGCTATCAATATCTGCGCGAGGCCATTATTATCGCCGTGGGCGATATGGATGTGATTAACGCCATTACCAAAGTGCTCTATCCCCAGGTGGCAAAGACATTCCAGACTACCCCGTCCAGAGTGGAAAGAGCGATCCGTCACGCCATCGAAGTGGCCTGGGACAGAGGCGACCTGGATACCCTGCAAAGATTCTTCGGATATACGGTTTCCAATACCAAAGGCAAGCCCACGAACAGCGAGTTTATCGCCCTGATTGCGGATAAGCTTCAGCTGCAGCTGAAATCTTCCGAGGTGGCAAACTTTTAATCTTTCTTGCAGAGGCGGTCACCCACTGCCCGCCAATCGCACGTGGATTGCGCGGATCGCTGACAAGCTCCGGATGCCGCTAAAAAGCGCCGAGGTAAGTCCTTTCTGACCCCCTGTTCCGTTTCTAAAAACACGTCCGGTTCCTCAGGAAACCGGACGTGTTTTTCTGACATTGACACAGCCGCTGTCATTGACTATAATAGAGCAAAATCCAATGAAGGAGGATATTTATGGAAAATGAAGAACTGCTGGCGGAAGAAGAATCTTCTGTCCTGACCCTGACCGACGAAAACGGCGAGGATATCGAATTTGAATATCTGGACTGCATTACCTACAAGGAAAAGGAATACCTGGTACTGCTGCCCGCCCAGGAGGACGCCAACGAAATTGTCATTTTGGAGGTCGAGCCTGTGGATGACGAGACAGAAAATTATCTGTCTGTGGAGGACGGTCAAATCCTCAATGCGGTCTATGAAATCTTTAAAGAGCGCTATAAGGACGTGCTGACTTTCGGTGACTGATTACAAAAAAGGCGTGATATCCGTTGGGGATATCACGCCCTCTTTTTTATTGCATAGACTTCATGTGCAGTTCCTGCTTTTTATTGCGCACAGAAGTACCGGGAGCTACAGATTCCGTAATAAATACGTTAGAACCAATCACCGAACCTGCGCCAATGACCGTTTCGCCGCCCAAAATGGAAGCGCCGGCATAAATGGTTACGTCATTTTCAATGGTGGGGTGACGCTGTTTGCCCCGCAGATCCTGACCGCCCCGGGTGGAAAGCGCACCCAGAGTCACGCCCTGATAGATCTTCACATTCTCTCCGATTACGGTGGTTTCACCGATGACGATGCCTGTGCCGTGGTCGATAAAGAAGTACTTGCCGATGGTTGCGCCGGGGTGAATGTCGATACCGGTTTCGCTGTGGGCATATTCCGTCATAATTCTGGGCAACATAGGCACATTCAGCACGTGCAGTACGTGCGCCATCCGGAACACGGTAATGGCATACAAGCCCGGATAGGAGAAAATAATCTCCGACATATCCGTAGCCGCAGGATCTCCGTCGTAGGCCGCCTGCAGGTCCGTCTGGACAACAGCGCGAATCTCGGGAATTCTGCGGAAGAACTCGATGCATACATCCTGCGCATGGGCGGTTGCCGCCTCTTCCGGCTCACCGTAGCTCTGATATACCAATCCCATCTGCCGGGTCAAATGGAACATAACGTCCTCAATGAGTACCGACAGATTATTTCTTGCGTTATAAATCCGGTAGCTCTTATCCCGGAAATAGCCGGGGAAGATAATCCTGCGGAGTTTTTCGATAATGTCAATCACCGCATCCTTATCCGGTCTGCGGAACTGTTCCAGCTTATCAATATCCCGTCCGCTCCGGTAATCCTCCAGAATACCGTCTACCACTTGTTCAATTCTCGTTTCAATAGGTGTCATGGAGCCGCCTCCTTTTTCCATTTTTATATCATAAACAATCGGGGAAGTCAATGTTCCTATTGACAGTCCCTTTTCCGGCAAATTATAATAATTGTAAATTTTATCATTGGGGAGATGTCTTATGGCCAATATCCACACCTGCGTTTCTCAGCTCATCGGCAATACGCCCCTGTTGGCGCTGAACGCCTTTGGCGCAAAGCAAAATCTGCGCGCCCATCTGTTGGCGAAGCTGGAATATCTGAATCCTGCCGGGTCCGTAAAGGACCGGGTTGCCCTTTCCATGATTGAAGATGCGGAAGAAAAAGGAGTCCTTCGGGAAGGTTCCGTTATTATTGAGCCCACTTCCGGCAACACCGGTATCGGCCTGGCCTGTGTAGCCGCGCCCCGGGGTTACCGCACAATCATCGTTATGCCCGATTCCATGAGTATGGAGCGCAGAGCGCTGATGTCTGCCTACGGCGCGGAGCTGGTGCTGACTCCCGGCGCGCTGGGTATGCAGGGCGCGGTACAGAAGGCGCAGGAACTGGCCGCCCGGATTCCCGGAAGCTTTATTCCCGGGCAATTTGAAAACCCGGCCAACGCCGCCGCCCATTACCGCACCACCGGTCCTGAAATCTGGCGGGATACAGACGGTCAGGTAGATATTTTTGTAGCAGGCGTGGGCACCGGCGGAACGATTACCGGCACAGGCAAGTACCTGAAGGAGCAAAACCCCAGCCTGCAGGTAGTGGCAGTGGAACCGGCCGCCTCTCCCCTGCTCAGCCAGGGCAAATCCGGTTCCCACGGATTGCAGGGAATCGGCGCAAACTTTGTGCCGGAAGTGCTGGATCGGGCAGTCCTTGACAAAATCATACCTGTTACCGAAACGCAGGCCTTCTCCGCCGCCCGTATGCTGGGCGCCACAGAGGGCGTCTTGGTAGGCATCTCCTCCGGCGCGGCCTTGTTTGCCGCCGCGCAACTGGCGGCATTGCCGGAAAACGCAGGAAAGAACATTGTGGTTTTGCTCCCGGATACCGGAGACCGGTATCTGTCCACCCCTATGTTCCAGTCATAAAAAAGTCCCCGGATGGGAAGAATGGGTTTCTTCCCGTCCGGGGCTTTTATCAGGAAATTTGGAAGAACTTCCGGAAGATCGCTGCCTTTTCCGCAGCCGCAGTCCTGGCATCTCCGCTGTAATTGGAAACGATTTCTCCCAGAATGGTCTTCAACGCGCTTTTCTGACTGGAGTTCATATAGCGCCCCAGGCCCAACGGGTCCTTACCGCCGGCGTTTATCATATCCTCCAGAATCACAGACATACTCCGGCTCTCCAGATAACCGTCCACCGCCCTGAGCACATCATAGGGGTCATTGGACCAGGCTTTGCTGGCAGAGGTATACATCTTCCCTGATTTTATGGTGGAAAACAGGCGGAACATATCCACGCAATATCTCAGATAATCTTCCCGGTAAGTACCGTATTGACTCTGCCGTACAATCAGCTCGGGATTCTTCTCCACAGTTTGAATGGCACTCAGGCTCAGCGTATACCACTCGGCCGCGCCGGCTCTTGCCGCAGATGCCAGCCGCTCTTTGCCGATGGTTTCAAAAGCAAACCGGATAATCTGCGCGTCGGTGGTATCCAAATACCAGTTGTCTTCCCCTTCCGCCATATTGAGAATCTCCGCCATCGTCCGGCAATCCTTCAAAAATGTGGATTGGTCCATCGGCATCGCCGCGCACTGTTTCAAGCGGGCCACTACTTTTTGCTGGGCCTGCGCGTTGTTATTTAAAAATTCCGCCAAATATGCTTCATCGGATCTGGTCAGTCCGATGGCTTCTGCAAAAGAGCTCTGCTGTACCAGATCCCAGAAGGCCGGCTCTCCCAAATTGGGATGGCGCATAATCATTTCCGCCCGATTGCCCTCCCCGGACAAAAGCATCAGGAATACCTCTGCTTCCCGCTCCTGTTCTTTCGGGTCCGTCACCGCGCCCAGTTCGTGGCGATCCAAAAATGCCGAAGCTTCCGCAAAGTTGTCGTCAAAGGCGGAATACAGCATACCAGACAAAAGCAGCTCCTTAACCGCCACGGACTGCTCACTCACATTTGCCAACGCGCCGGCCTGCTGAACGATGCCGGATGAGTACAGCCGGTCCATATCCTCCTCGTCCAGGATGCTCACAATATCCTGTTCCAGGGCATATCCCATAAAGTCCAGAATTGCGGCGCAGTTTTCTCCAAATTCCTTCCGGGGACAGTCCAGAATATCCAGAATTTCCAGGACAATTTCCTTTCCCTCGATATCCTCTTTGTCAAGCTCCTTCTGCAGCTCGGATACCACTTCCATGGAAAGAGAATAGAACCATGGGGTTTCCACCACTTCCTGACGCAAGACCTGAATCAGCTCCTGCGCCTTTTCTATGGCGTCCGCCCCGTCTGCCGACATAACGTTCTCAAAAGCGGTCATCGTCTTATCCATTGCCTCGGTCATCTGGGGGATATTCACCGTGGCCTCGCCCATTTGGAACTCTACCAGTCCGCCGTAAGCCGCCGAAACCGGGCCGGAGCCGGACATCTTTACCACCGGGTGCATACTGATCGCCCGCAGCAGGTTTTGGGCCTCCCCCTGCTCCTGCTGCAGCGACAGCAGGGTTTCCACGGCAGGTACATAAGCGCCCAACGTACCGTACAAAGGCATCAGAAGCAGCAGGGTATAGATTACCGCAGATACCGCGCCCACTGCCATACCGCCAAAGCGCATGGATTTTTTGGTGGGGCAGAGCTTTTCCTTTTTAATATGGTAGCTGACAATACGCAAAACAATGGTGAAAATAAACATCATCAGGGAGAACAGTACCAGGCTGACAACCATGCCCACCAGGCCTTCCAGCAAGCTGGCAACCATTCCGATTTGATTTATTTCCTCCAACTGTCCGGCAATGCTATTCCAAACAGCAGGAGCAATGGCCGCAGAAAGCAATTTGGCAAGCAAAATACTCAGCAGCGCCGCCACGACGGTCGCTCCCAGCGCAATCAGCGCGCGCCACAGGCCCTTCTGATAACCGGAAATGCAGAATATTACGCCGGCAATCAGCACAATGATAGCAAAAGGAATCCAAAGAATCGCCTGTATCAGTTCAGGTGTCAAAATCATTCATCCTCTCTTTTAGGAGAGCCTGTTTGCGGCTTTCACGTTCCGCCGGCTCACCTTATCTTTCCTTATTAGTATAGCAGACCCACCGCCAAAGCGCAATCCATTTTATCGGGTAGAACACAGAAAAGGGACCGTTGCACAGAAAAATTCCTGCAACAGTCCCTTTTTTGTGAGTAGTTTTCCATTTTTACGGGATGTTCCGGTTGCTCCTGCGGTTTCTGCGGGTTTAGGCATTCAGCGCCTTGGCCAACGCATCCAGCTGCCCATAGGCCGCTTCGTCTCCTGCGCCGCGGATGGTGACCACCGGCTGGGCAATGGTAAGCTGTTTGCTGTTTTCCAGCATCTTGCCCATTACCTTTGCCGCCACCGGCGCCCAACTTCCGTTTTCCATCAACGCCACCGTTTTGTTTTGGAAATTCCGCTGTGTTAAATGGTGGAGAAAGGTGTGCATATAAGGGAAAATATCGCCATTGTAGGTTGTGGTGGCCAAAACAACCTTGGAGAACCGGAACGCATCGCTGACCGCCTGCGCCATATCACACCGGGCAAGGTCATACACAACCGCGCGCTTCAGCTTCCCAGCAAGATAGTCAACTGCTCTGGCAGTATTTCCGTAGATAGATGTATAGGCAATCACAACGCCCTCTTCTTCCGATTCGTAGCCGGACCAAATCCGGTATTTTTCCAGATAATACGCAAGATTTTCCTTCAGCACAGGGCCGTGCAGAGGACAAATCATAGCAATATCCAGCGCAGACGCCTTTTTCAGAAGGGTTTGCACCGGCGCACCGTACTTTCCCACAATACCGATATAGTACCGCCTTGCTTCGTCCAGCCAATCCTCTTCCACGTCCAGCGCACCGAATTTCCCAAACCCGTCTGCAGAGAACAGGATTTTATCGGTGCTGTCGTAAGTAACGATGACTTCCGGCCAATGGACCATTGGCGCGGTAATAAAGGTCAGATGGTGTCTGCCCAGGGATAAAGTATCTCCCTCCCCCACTACCAGACGGTTCTGCGCGTAATCCGTGCCGAAATAGGACTGCATCATGTCAAATGCCCGGGCAGATGCCACCACAGTTGCCTGGGGATAGGCCGCCTTAAACTCGTCAATATTGGCGGCGTGGTCCGGTTCCATATGCTGTACCACCAGATAATCCGGCTGTCTGCCACCCAGCGCCCTTTTCAGGTTGTCCAGCCACGGATGGGTAAATCCCGCATCCACCGTATCCAGCACCGCGATTTTCTCGTCCAGAATCACATAAGAATTGTAGGAAATGCCGTTGGGTATGGCATACTGCCCTTCAAACAGGTCTGAGGTATGGTCGTTGACACCAATGTATACAATATCGTCTTTTATGTGCATATCGTTTCCTCCTACGGCGTTGCGCCTTGACTTTCTGATGTCAGTATACTATAATCTGCCTGGATTGTATGTTGAATTTTCAACAGAAGGAGGAAATTTATGACGGAATTTTTCCCTGTCTTGCGAAACTGTCCCCTGTTTCAGGGAGTGGAAACCCGGGACCTGTCCGGTTTGCTGGGGTGTCTGCGCGCCCGGGCGCTGACTTTCCGGAAAGGGCAAATCCTGTTCCGGGAGGGAGACCCCACCGATTTTGTGGGAATTGTGCTGACCGGCTCGATACAAGTGCTTCGGGAGGATTACTATGGCAACCGGAGTATGATGGGGCACGTGGGCCCATCCGAACTTTTTGGGGAATCCTATGCCTTTTCCGGAGCAGATTCCCTGCCGGTGACCATTCAGGCAGACGCAGATTCCCTTGTTATGCTGTTAAGCAGCCGGAATATCGCTGCCTGTTGCGCCAAAGCCTGTGATTTTCACAACCGGATGATTGCCAATCTTCTGCGCATTGTATCGCAAAAGAATCTGATGCTTCACCAGAAGATTCAAGTCACCGCCCAGCGCACCACCCGGGAAAAACTGATGGCATATCTGCTGAATCAGGCCAAAATCGCCAACAGCAACCGCTTCACCATCCCCTTTGACCGGCAGGCGTTGGCAGACTATTTGGAAGTGGATCGCAGCGGCTTATCCACAGAGATTGGCAAGCTGCGTAAAGAGGGCGTTCTGGAAAGCCACAAACGCACCTTCCATTTGCTTTGACGTTTGATAGTACCATCCCGCAAAGAAGGGGTGTACTTGGAAAAATTATACAATAGCGCCGTATATGACGGAAGTTTTTTGTGCTAACCATCCAAAAACCAGGAGGTGGAATTGGCAGGTTTGTAGAATTTCGCTGGCACGTCGTTGGAGTAATTGACTTTTCCCTCTTGATAAACTACAATAAATGTGACCGGGGCTGGAAACGTTTACAATACATATCTGAGTTTTCCGGTCCTTGCAAAAATCGCATCTATTAATATGAAAAATTGGAGGAAAAACACATGAAGAAGCTTATCGCACTGCTGCTGGCTTGCCTGATGATCGCAGGCATGTTCGCCGGCTGCACCCCGGAAAGTGAAGCCGGTTCTGTCTACTACCTGAACTTTAAGCCCGAGTTCGACGGTGCTCTGCAGTCTCTGGCCGCTAAGTACACCGAGAAGACCGGTGTTCAGGTTAAGGTTGTCACCGCCGCTGCCGGCACCTACTCTGACACCCTGACTTCCAACATCAAGGACGTTACCATTTTCAACATCGGTAACGCTGCCGCTCTGGCTGACTGGGATGAGTACGCTCTGGATCTGACCGGTTCCGCTATCGCTGCCGAACTGACCACCAACGACTTTAACCTGTACAATGCCGACGGCAAGCTGAAGGCCATTGGTAACTGCTACGAGTCCTTCGGTATCATCGTCAACACCAAGCTGTTGGGCGACGCTGGCTACTCCCTGTCCGACATCACCAACTACACCACCCTGAAGGCAATCGTGGAAGACATCCACTCCCGCGCTTCTGAGCTGGGCTTTGATGCTTTCACCACCTCCGGTCTGGCCAGCTCCTCTTCCTGGAGATTCTCCGGCCACCTGGCTACCCTGCCCCTGCACTATGAGGGTGTTAAGTCCTCTGTTGCCACCATCACCGGCGAGCATCTGGACCTGTTTAAGAATGTTTGGGACCTGTACATCAACAATGCTGCTGCCGATCCCGCTACTCTGACCAGCGAATCCGACGCTGCTGCTGAATTCAAGGCAGGCAAGGCTGTGTTCTATCAGAACGGCACTTGGGAATACAGCGGTCTGATCGAAGCCGGCATGACCGACGATCAGCTGGCTATGATCCCCATCTACTGCGGCGCTGAAGGCGAAGAGAACCCCGCCCTGTGCTCCGGCACCGAAAATTGCTGGGCTATCAACGCCAAGACTTCCGCCGCTAACCAGAAGGCTTCCATCGACTTCCTGGTATGGCTGGTCTCCGATCCCGAGGCTTCCGCTGTTTACGTAGAGCAGCTGGGCGCTGTTCCCTTCAAGAACTGCCCCGCTTCCACCAACAAGTTCGTTGCTGACGGCAACGCCCTGCTGGCTGCCGGCAAGACTTCCATCTCCTGGGCCTTCAACTACACTCCCAATGTTGATGCTTGGAGAGCTACCGTCGTAACCGCTCTGGCTGCATACTCTGCAGGCACTGCTGATTGGTCCTCCGTTGTCACCGCTTTCGTTGACGGCTGGGCATACGAGTACGGCGTTGTGAATGGTTAATTCCATATCCGGAATACGATAATGTAACACCGGGGGCGGGCGGAAGCCCGCCCCCTTTTTCTAAGCTCACCGTCGCGGGCAGGGCGGAAATACTAAATAATGCAGCTTTTTCCGATTTAATATCTGCGCCCTGCCTGTGATATACAGGACTCTGAAAATTCATATTTTACGAGGAGGAATTATCTTGGCTAAAAAACCCGATCCCGCCGGCCTGAACAGCCGGTTGATCCGCCGTCCTATCCAAAAATGGGGCTGGCTTTTCCTGTTGCCCACCTTCGCGGCCTTCTGCATTGGCTTTATCTGGCCGTTTTTACAGGGTATCTATCTGTCCTTCTGCAACTTCAACGTTCCGTCGGATGCCAAATGGATTGGCTGGGAGAACTATGATAAGGTGTTTAAAGACGCAGGTTTTCTCAACGCTTTTCAAAATACTGCCGCCTTCGCTGTGGTATCCATTATCCTGATTAATGTATTCGCCTTTTTGATTGCCTACGCCCTGACGCAAAAAATGCGCGGTTCCAATCTGTTCCGCACTGTGTTCTTTATGCCTAACCTGATTGGCGGCGTGGTGCTGGGCTACATTTGGAGCCTGATTTTCGACGGCATTCTGACGCAGTACTCCACCTACCTCACCGCCAACTCCACCTACGGTTTCTGGGGTCTGGTCGTGCTGGTTGCCTGGCAGCAGATTGGCTATATGATGATTATTTACATCGCCGGATTGCAGTCCTTGCCGGGAGATATGCTGGAAGCGGCGGATATTGATGGCGCCAGCGGTTTCCAAAAGCTGACCCGGGTTATTATTCCCAATGTAATGCCCTCCATCACCATCTGCACCTTCCTGACCCTTACCAACTCCTTCAAGCTGTTTGACCAGAACCTGGCGCTGACCGGCGGACTTCCCAGCATTATGGCCAACGGCACCAAAATTAACGCCACAGAGCTTCTGGCCCTGAACATTTACTCTACCTACAACATCAGCAAGAATTACCACGGTGTGGCCCAGGCCAAAGCCGTCATCTTCTTCCTGCTGGTTGCCGTTCTGGCTATTACCCAACAGACCTTAACTCGCCGCAAGGAGGTGCAGCAATAATGAAAAAATACAGTCTCGGCAGCAAGCTGCTGACCGCGTTTTTTGTAATTCTCTGTCTGGTGTGGATATTCCCCATCATACAGGTAGTTGCCAACTCCCTGAAAGCCAACGACTACGTTAAGCTGGAACCTTTCCAGATGCCCACCGCGGAATCTTTTGTGGGATTTGCCAACTATCTCAAAGGTCTGACCTTCGGCAATTATCCCTTCCTGAACTCTGCCGGTTACAGCATATACATTACCGTCATCTCCGTGGCATTAATCCTGGTATGCTGCTCCATGGCCGCCTGGTATATTGCCCGCGTACAAAGCCGGCTCTGCAAGATCTTCTACTATCTGTGCCTGTTCTCCATGATTGTTCCCTTCCAAATGGTTATGTTCACACTCACCTCTACATCGGACAATCTGGGACTGGATACTCCCTGGACGATCCCTATCGTCTATCTGGGCTTTGGCGCAGGACTTGCGATCTTTATGTTCGTCGGATTTGTCAAGGGCCTTCCCCTGGAAATTGAAGAGGCCGCTGCCATTGACGGCTGCAGTCCCCTGCAGACCTTCTTCCTGGTGGTTATGCCTATGCTCAAACCCACCTTGATCAGCGTGGGTATTCTGGAAATGATGTGGGTTTGGAATGACTACCTGCTTCCCTACCTGGTGCTGGACATTACCGAATACCGTACCATTCCCATTCATGTGCAATATCTTAAAGGCAGCTACGGCACGGTAGATCTGGGTGCCACTATGGCCGTTATTATGATGGCCATTCTGCCCATTATCATTGTCTACCTGTTCTGCCAGAAGCACATCATTAAAGGTGTTGCCGCCGGCGCTGTAAAGGGCTGATACCAAAAGGAGGTGCCTGCATGACAATCAAAGATCTGGCTGCTCAGACCGGGTATTCTGTGGGCACCATTTCCCGGGTGCTTAACAACCAACCCAATGTGAGCCAAAAGGCCCGGGATGTCATCCTTCAGGCAGTGGCGGACTCCGGTTTTCATCTCAATGCCAACGCCAAGCAGCTGAAGCAGCAGCACAGCAACTGCATCCTTATTGTGGTCAAGGGTACCAACAACGAAATGTTTGCTGAGTTGGTGGAGGCCATTCAGAGCCATTTTGTCAAACTGACTTACCCCCTGATTGTGGACTACATTGATGAGGATCGCAACGAAGTGGCCCACGGCGCGCAGCTATGCGCTGAGAAAAAACCTTTGGGCATCTTCTTTCTGGGCGGAAACCAGCATAATTTCCGCACAGATTTCTCCAAAATTGACGTTCCCTGCGTTCTGGTTTCCAACAGCGCCGCGGAACTGAATTTCCCCAACCTTTCCAGCGTTTACACCGATGACTATGCCGCAAGCCGGGATGCTATGGACTGTCTGATTCGTATGGGCCACCGCAAGATTGCCATTATCGGCGGCAAATACGACGGCTCCGACACCAGCCGGCTCCGCTACGACGGCTGTATGGATGCTATGCGCAGTCACGGCGTGGCATTTGATGAAGCCCGTGACTATGTAGCCGGCCGTTTCTCCTATCAGGATGGCTACACCGGTACGCAGAAGCTTCTGCAAAGCGGCAGAACGTTTACCGCGCTGTTTACCGTCGCCGACGTTATGGCTATCGGTGTCATCCGCGCTTTGGGCGATCACGGTCTGCGCGTACCGGAGGATGTATCGGTTATGGGTTATGACGGCCTGCCTCTGGGCGGCTATACCGTGCCCCGCCTGTCCACCGTTGACCAGTCTGTGGAGCAAATGGCAAACCGCAGTGTGCAGATTATGCTGGAGAGTGTGGAAAAAGGAGCTCCGGCGCAGCACGAAACTGTGCCGTACCTGATCCAACAGCGCGAAAGCACCCGCCACTTGACCGATAAGGAGCAACTTTTATGCGAACAAGCGGTATTTTGATGCATATCTCCTCCCTGCCGGGACCTTACGGTATCGGCACGATGGGAAAAGCTGCTTATGATTTTGTGGATTTTTTAGGCAGCGCAGGCCAGTCCTACTGGCAGATTCTTCCCCTTTCTCCCACAGGTTACGGAGATTCCCCCTATCAGTCCTTTTCCACCTTTGCAGGAAATCACTATCTCATAGATTTGGATAAGCTCATCGCCCAAGGTCTGTTAACCCAGCAGGAGGCAGATTGCTGTGACTGGGGCGACGGACAGCAGGTATATTACGGAAAGCTTTACGAACACCGGGAACAGGTTCTGCGTTGCGCCTATCAGCGCTTCGTACCGGGCCGGGACTATACGGACTTCATAAACCAAAATAGCTGGTGGCTGGAAGATTACGCCCTTTTTGTGGCTTTAAAGCAGAGATTCGGCGGAAAACCCTGGCTGGAATGGACCTTGAGTCTGACCATGCGGCTGGAAAGCAGTTTGGAAGCCTGCCGGAGAGAATTGGACGAACAAATTCAGTTCCAGTACTTCCTGCAATATCAGTTTTTCAAGCAGTGGTATGCTCTGAAACGCCACGCCAATGACAAGGGCATTTCCATCATCGGGGATGTTCCCATTTATGTACCGTTGGATTCTTCCGATGTATGGGCCAATCCCAACCTGTTCCAGCTGGACGGTAATCGCCGGCCAAAAATGGTGGCAGGCTGTCCGCCGGATTCATTCAGCGCCGACGGTCAGCTGTGGGGCAATCCTCTCTACGATTGGGATAAAATGGCCGGCACCGGCTACGCCTGGTGGCTGCGGCGGCTGAAGGCCGCATCGGAAATGTACGATGTAGTGCGGCTGGATCATTTTCGGGGTTTTGAAAGCTACTGGGCTGTGCCTGCTTCGGACACCACCGCCATAAACGGCTGCTGGAAACAGGGACCGGGATTGGATTTTATCCGTTCCCTGCAACGGCAACTGCCCCATACCCGGTTTATTGCCGAGGACTTGGGCTATGTCACGGCAGAAGTACGGGCGCTTCAGGAAGCTTCCGGTTATCCCGGTATGAAGGTGCTGGAATTTGCCTTCGATTCCCGGGAAAGCGGCAGTTATTTTCCCCACCTGTATTCCCGGAATTCCGTATGCTACACCGGTACTCACGACAACGCAACGTTGCGTCAGTGGTTTGACGAGGCAGACCCCCTGGACGTTGCGGACGCCGAAGCCTATCTGGGTCTGAACGACGAAGAAGGCTGGGTATGGGGTATGATTCGGGGCGCCATGAGCTCTGTCAGCGACCTGTGTGTGGTACAGATGCAGGATTATCTGGAGCTGGGCGCTGAGGCCAGAATGAATCAGCCGGGAACCCTGTCCGGAAAGAATTGGACTTGGCGGGCAAAAGCAGATTTTGCCCCGGAAGCTTTGGCCCAGCGAATTTTCCGGATTACCCAGCTTTTCGGTCGGCTTCCGGAATCTCCGTCTTAAGCGATTCCCATTCCCGCCCATAAATCGGCGTGTTAGAAAAGGCAGGAACATCCGTAGGGCGTAGCTATGTGCATAGATATGAGGCGTGTTGCAATTCTTTGGCAACACGCCTCCTTTTTATATTTTGAGAATTCCCTGCCGGGATACCTTTTATTGAAAAAGCGCTGGCGGCATTGACTTTCCCTCCCTCAGGCACTATAATATATCAATATTTTAAGGAGGCGTTACTATGTTTTTTCTTGCGGATGCGGTTGGGGACATCGCCCCGATAAATCTGAATTTGGATATAACGGAAATTTGTTTGCGTCTGCTATGCGCTATGGTGGTGGGTCTGGTCATTGGAATAGAACGGGAATATACCCACCGGCCCGCCGGTATGCGCACCCATATTCTGGTGGCCCTTGGCTCTTGCGCCGTAATGCTCACCGGCCAACTGCTCTTTGCTGAGTACAATCAGTTCAACGCCACGCCTGACCCCGCCCGTCTTGCGGCTCAGGTCATTTCCGGCGTAGGCTTTCTGGGCGCAGGCACAATCCTTCGGGAAGGCGCCAACGTGAAGGGTCTGACCACCGCCGCCAGCCTTTGGGCGGTTGCCTGTCTGGGCATCACTGTAGGCGCAGGCTATTATTGGGTAGCCGGCGTGGGCACCGTGTTCATTTTCTTAACACTAACCGTATTTGAACTGCTGCAGAATGTACTTATGCGCCTCCACAGCCAGACACGGGACTATGTGGTGGACGCTACCGACGTGGCCGAAGCGCTGCAGGTTATCAATACCCAGGCCGAGGCCGTCAAATGCGAGCTCAAGCATATTCAGGCGGAAAACCTTCCCGACGGCAGCTGCCGGATTTCCTTCCGGGCAGACTATGGCCACGGTCGGGTCAAGGCTCGCCGTCAGGGATTCTTTATGGCTCTGAGCAAAAGTCCTGTTGTCAAAGTCGTCCACGCCACCGACGAAAAGGTGGGTGTCAAGTAACCTCTAAAAGAGAGATGAGCCTATGCAAAAATCGTCCTTACGCGCTGTATTTTTGGACACCGTACCTGTACTGACCGGCTATCTGTTTTTGGGCACCGGATTTGGAATCCTGCTCAGCGAGGCCGGCTACGGCGTTGGTTGGTCGCTTGTTATGAGTGTGTGCGTCTTCGCCGGCTCCGGTCAGTACCTGCTGGTGAGTCTGCTGTCCTCCGGCGCTTCCCTTTTGAGTACTGCCGTTGCCACCGCGCTGGTCAACGCGCGGCATCTGTTCTACGGCATCTCTCTGGTGGATGCCTACAAGGATGCCGGCAAAAAGAAACCCTATATGATCTTCGCCCTTACAGACGAAACCTACTCATTGGTAACCCAGGCAAAGGTCCCGAAGGGTATGAGCAAGACCTCCTACTGCTTCTTCGTTTCCCTTTTTGACCATCTCTACTGGATCTTAGGGTGTGCGCTGGGCAGTTTGGCTGGCAGTCTGCTGCCCATGGATTTTGCAGGCATTGAATTTGTGCTGACGGCGCTGTTTGTGACTATGTTTGTGGAACAATGGCTCAGCACCGAGGACCACGGCCCTGCCATTATCGGCGTTATGTCAACCGCTATTTCCCTCTTAATTTTCGGCAGTGAGTTCTTTTTGCTTCCGGCTATGGCAGCCATTGCCGGACTGCTGATCCTTAAAAGGAGGAAGCAGAATGGATAATACCGCTTATGTGATTGCCACGATACTGGTAGCTGCCATTGTGACTGCCGGATTGCGCTTTGCTCCTTTTCTGATTTTTGGCAGGGGTAAGGAAACACCCCCTCTGGTAGCCTATCTGGGCAAGGTTTTGCCCTATGCCATTATGGGTATGCTGGTGGTGTACTGCCTGAAGGACGTATCTTTCGCCCAAGCGCCCCACGGAATTCCCGAGGCTCTGGGCTGCCTTCTTGTGGCTGCGCTTCACATCTGGAAGCGCAACACGCTTTTGAGTATCGGCGTGGGTACCGTTTGCTATATGCTGATGGTACAATTCCTGTTTTGACAGCAATGACAGAAGCTCCGGAACAAACGGCAGAACTGCCCGTTCGCATCCGGACACATATACAGAATTAGGGCGTGTTGCAGTCATTCTGCAACACGCCCTTCTTGTTTTGGGATACGCGCGCTTCGCGCGCTTCCGGGAATCTTATTCTTTCAATCCGTGATGTTCTATCGGGAGCCTTGGTCGTAAGTGACACCGGCAGCCTTCGGCGCCCGGGATTTTCCGGAGGTAAAGGCCAAAACCACCAGTGAAATGATATACGGCAGCATATTGTAGACCACACTGGGCAGCTTCAGCGCTGTCAGCAGGTCAAAGCCGGAATACACGTTGCCCAGCGCCCGGAGGAAGCCAAACAGCAGCGCCGCCAGAGCTACCTTCAACGGATGCCAGCCGCCAAAAATCATAACCGCCATAGCCAAGAAACCAAACCCCGCCACGCCGTTTTCAAATTTCCACACACTGACACCGGCGGTAATATACACAATGCCGCCCAGGCCGCCCAGCAGTCCGGAGATCAGCACGCCGGAGTAGCGCATCTTATGGACATTGATGCCTACCGAGGCAGCTGCCTGGGGATGTTCGCCGCAGGAGCGCAGCCGCAGACCAAAGGTGGACTTATACAGCGCCACATAAGAAATTACCAGGCAAATAACCGCCACCAGCATAAACCAGTTGAATTCAAATTCACCCAGCCGAACGATAAACAGGTCCTTGGCGTGGGTATACGCGATATCGGAGGATACGTCATTGCCCCCGGAAGATGCGGTATTCATCGCCTTGACGGCAACGGTGGCGCCGGCTGTAGCCAGCATATTCATTGCCGTACCGGTGATGGTCTGGTCCGCTTTGAAGCTAATGGATGCCACCGCCAGAAACAGCGAGAAAATACATCCAAACAAGGCGCTGACCACCACGGTCAAACCTACCATTGGAAACACGCCCACACTGGTGGGAAGGAACTTCATCACCAGCGCGCCACCCAGCGCGCCAACGACCATAATGCCCTCCAGACCAATGTTAATCACACCGCTGCGCTCTGCAAAGCAGCCGCCCAGCGCCACCAACATCAAAACGGAGGCAAAAATCAAGGTGTATTGCAGCAGCAGGGTCATTCCTTCTCGCCTCCTTCCTCAATGATGGCAGCTCGCTTTTCTGCCCGCTTGCGCAAATATGCCTGAATGAAATATTTAAAGAAGGCAACAAAGGCGCACAGATAAATAATCAAACTGGAAATCAGGCTGGAGATCTGGGAGCAGTAAACCTGCAGATCCACATTGCCACCGCCAAAGGTGATATACTGGATGAAGAATGCAGACAGGATTGAGCCAAGAGGACTCAAACCGCCCAGAAACGCCACGGCAATGCCGTTAAAGCCCATTGCCGGCACAGAAGAAATCGTGGTTTCCCACTCCTCAATGCCCGTCAGGAACAGCAATCCTGCGCCCAGACCCGCCAGAGCACCGGAGATGAGCATGGTCAGAATGATATTGCGGTCCTCCTTCATGCCGGCGTACTTGGCGGCATGGTAGTTATGACCGGTGGCCTTCAGCTCATAGCCAAACTTGGTTTTGTTCAGCACCACCCAGATTCCAATGGCAACCAGAAGCGCCAGAGGTATGGCAATGGTAACGCTGCTTTCGTTGGAGAAGAGCGTTTCCAGTCCCAGGCTGGGAAGCTTGGCGCTGGAGTTGGTACCCATCAGATTTAAGGTGTAGGGACTCATAGGGCTCTTAACCTGGCCCAAAATCAAATTGGTGAGATACAGGGCAATCCAGTTAAGCATAATGCCGGAAATAACAATGTTCACATTGCACTTGGTTTTCAAAACACCGGCGATGACCCCCAGCAGCGCTGCGGCGGCCATGCCAATGATCAGGCAGGGCAGCCAGGGCAGTTTCCACGCCAGCGCCGCATACAGGCAGCCGCAGGCACCTGCCACATACTGTCCGGCCGCGCCGATGTTGAACATACCCACCTTATAGGCAAACAGTACGGAAAGAGAACACATCAAAAGCGGTACTGTACGCACCAGTGTCTGTCCAAAATACTTCATTCTGGACTTTCCGGCGAAGCGGAAAAAGCTCTTCATCACTGCTGTGATGGCCTCAAAAGCGCCCTTCGGTTCAATGAGCAGCAGCACAATGTAACCCACAATCAGGCCGCCCAGAATACACATCAGCGATGACAGGAGCGTCTGGACTCCGTCCTTGCGCAGCAAGTAGGTTTTTTCTTTTTTCATTGCACTTCCTCCTTTTTCGCGCCGGCCATATAAAGGCCCAATTCCGCCACCGTGGTGGTTTTGGGATCCAGCTGGCCTACAATCTGACCTTCATACATTACCAGAATCCGGTCAGATACCGTCATCACTTCATCCAGCTCCAGGGAAACCAACAGCACTGCCTTGCCCGCATCCCGCTGGGCAACAATCTGTCGGTGGATATACTCAATCGCGCCCACATCCAGACCGCGGGTCGGCTGCACCGCAATCAGCAGCTGGGGATCCTTATCAATCTCCCGGGCAACGATTGCCTTCTGCTGGTTGCCGCCCGACATGGACCGGGATACGGTCACCGGGCCCTGGCCGCTACGGACATCGTACTGCGTGATCAGCCGCTCCGCATACGTGCGGATGTTCTTTCTCCGCAGGAATCCAAATTTATTGGAAAATTCCGGTTGGAAATAGCGCTGCAGGACCATATTGTCCTCCAGAGTATAGTCCAGCACCAGGCCGTGCTTGTGCCGGTCCTCAGGAATGTGGCTCATACCCAGCACGGAGCGCTTGCGGATAGGCGCATGGGTAATGTCCTTTCCACAAAGGCTGATGCTGCCGCCCTGCACCGGCTCCAGACCGGAGATGCCGTAGACCAGTTCGCTCTGGCCGTTGCCGTCAATACCGGCAATACAAACAATCTCGCCTGCGCGGACCTGAAAGGACACATTATTGACTGCCTTCTTCTTGCTGTACTTGGATATCATAGTCATATTCTTGACATCCAGCACCACTTCGGAGGGTTTTGCCTCTTCCTTCTGCACCGCAAATTCCACATCTCTGCCCACCATCATTCGGGATAGCTCCGCTTTTGTGGTGTTCGCTACGTCCACGGTACCGATATATTTGCCTTTGCGCAATACGGAGCAGCGGTCTGCCACTTCCATAATCTCGTTCAGTTTGTGGGTAATAAAGAGGATGGATTTGCCCTCAGAGGCCAGATTCTTCATAATCTGCAGCAGCTCTTTAATCTCTGCAGGGGTCAATACCGCCGTAGGTTCATCAAAAATCAGGATCTCATTATCCCGATACAGCATCTTCAGGATCTCGGTACGCTGCTGCATACCCACAGAGATGTCTTCAATCAGCGCATCCGGGTCCACCTTCAGTCCATAGCGGTTCGACAGCGCCAGCACCTTTTGCCGGGCTTTTTCCCTCTGCAAAAGACCCCATTTGCTGTCCTCCACGCCCAGGATAATATTATCCAGCACCGAGAAGCACTCTACCAATTTAAAGTGCTGGTGGACCATACCGATGCCCAAATCATTGGCATCGTTGGGATTGTGGATTTTTACTACCTGACCGTTTTTCTTGATAACGCCCTCCTCCGCCTGGTACAGGCCGAACAGAACACTCATCAACGTGGACTTGCCTGCGCCGTTTTCTCCCAACAGGGCGTGGATTTCTCCCTGCTTGAGCTGCAGGGTCACGTTGTCATTGGCGATGATTCCGGGGAATCGCTTGGTAATATTCACCATTTCGATGGCATATTGCGTATCAGTCAATCCAATTACCTCCTTCCTGTTATCAATTATACACGATTCTCCAGTTTTTTCAAATATATTTCATAAAAAAAGAGGACGGGCATTGGGCGGACTCACATAGGGATTTACACGGTTTTGAATGAATCTTTTTCTCCACAACCGCCCCCGTCTCCCTTGGAATACATCCAGTATTCACGCGGTCACCGGTGGCTGCTGTGAAGAAAAATCTTCTATTCAAAACTGCGAAGCACTCCAAAACGTGAGATTTTTTCACAAGACAAGATAAAATTCCACGGCAAGGCT
>JAZUOF010000012.1:0-6654 GCA_045604565.1 Faecousia sp. | reverse complement strand
GACAGCCGCCATCTGCACGGGATAGTTGACGTCGCCCGAGGTTTCGGTAAAGGCGTTGCGCAGACCGTTGGTGATCATGCGGTGCGCTTCGTCATTGGCCACCAGGCGCGGCCAGATGTAGGAGTTCCACGCGCCCATCATCTTGAGGATGGTGATGGAAATCAGCGTCGGCAGCGCAAGCGGCACCATGACCTTCCACAGATACTTCAGGTCGGATGTTCCGTCCACCTTGGCGGCCAGATACAGCTCGTTGGGAATCTGCAGGAAGTTCTGGCGCAGCAGGTAGATATAGAACACGCTGACCAGGAAGGGGAAAATCAATGCCTCAAAGGAGTTGAGCCAACCCCAGTTGGAAACCGTTTCATAGTTGGTAATGGTAAACAGTTCACCGGGGATCATCATGGTGGCAAGCAGCAGGGTAAACATGGTGTCTTTCCCCTTGAACTCCAGACGGGCAAAGGCAAAGGCAGACAGTACGGTAATCACCAAAGACAAAATGGTGGATACCAGACCTACATACAGGGTATTCAGGAACAAGGTTCCCAGATTAGCGGTGTTGAAGGCTTCCACATAGTTGCCCAGCATCATCTGCTGCGGCCAGAAGGTGGGAACGCTCAAGCGGTACTCATCCAAAGTCTTCAGGGAGGAAATAATCATCCAGTAGAAGGGGAACAGGACGATCAGCGCCATAACAATCAGGAAAAGGTACGTAACAATCTGCATCAAAATACTGCCGATTCTGCTTTTTTCCGATTCTCTGCGCATATCCCGGGCGTGCATGGTATTCATATCAGCCATTTTCTGCACCTCCCTTTAGAAATGAACCCGTTTCTTGCTGACCTGACCGTTAATCAGGGTAACCACAAGAATGATGCCGAACAGAATCAGCGCAGCAGCGCTGGCTCTGCCCAGGTTATTGGTGCTCATAGAGTTATAGATGAAGCCAACAATGGTATTCATCTGGTCCTTTGCGCCTGCAGGACCCATATTCTCACCGAAAATACCCACAATGCTGGAGTACTCCTTGAAACCGCCGATGAAGCCGGTGATGACAACATAGGCAATCATAGGGCTCAGCAGAGGCACGGTGATTTTGGTCAGAACGCGGGAACGGGGCGTGCCGTCCACCCGGGCCGCTTCATAGTACTGCTTGTTAATGCTTTGCAGGCCGCCCAGCAGAACCAGAATCTTAAAGGGCAGGGCGTTCCATACAATATAGATAATCATAACCGCGATGTTTGCCCAGTAGGACGAGCCGCTGTTAATCCAGTTGACAGGCTCTCCGCCGAAAAACTCAATCACGTTATTGACGATGCCCGCAGTGACGATAATGGGGTTTTCCGTGCCCAGATTGCCGACGATGTTAAACATGGCGGCGAACACCATACCGATGGCGATGGAGTTGGTCACATAAGGCAGGAAGAAGATAGTCTGCAAGGTGCGCTTCAGCGGACCGATGGAGTTCAGCGCCACCGCAATCAGCAGCGCCAAAATGGTGGAAATGGGAACAGTGGTCACGCAAAGAATCGCCGTAGTTGCCAGACAGTTAAGGAATTTCTTATACTGAAGGACCTTAATAAAGTTATCAATACCGAAGGCAAACTGCGCGCCGCTGACAGCTTCCAACGGCTTATAGCCATTCAGGAATGCCATCCGGACGGTATTGAAGATCGGCCATACGGTAAACACCAGCAGCAGTGCGATTGCCGGTGCAAGGTACAGCCAGGCCTTCCATTGATGCTTACTTTCTACCATACGCGTTCACCTCAAAAGCGGATGCGCTCTTCGGTCTCCTTGTTGAACACAAAGACCTTGTGAGGCTTCAGGCTGAAGCGGACAGTCTGGACGCCCAACTCCACTTTGTTGTCGGCGTCGATGATGGAACGGACAACCGGGTTGGCAGAAGCGGGATGGGTGGAAACGATGCTCACATCCCGGCCCATAACCTCCACATTGTTCAGTCCGCAGGTCATCGGGCCATCGCTGTCCAGAACAAAGCCTTCGGGACGGACACCGACCGTCACTTCCTGGTCGGCAATGCCGGGAATATCCAAAACGCAGTCCTGGCCAATGAAGAGCTTTCCGCCCTCCACCTTACCCTCAAACACGTTGATGGGAGGTGTGCCCAGGAACTTGGCAACGAACAGGTTTGCAGGATCGTCATACACATCCTGAGGCTTGCCGATCTGCTGCAGAACGCCCAGCTTCATAACCACGATCATATCGGAAATGGACATTGCCTCTTCCTGGTCGTGGGTAACGAACACGGTGGTAATGCCGGTTTCCTTCTGGATGCGGCGGATTTCCTCACGGGTCTGCAGTCTCAGACGGGCATCCAGGTTGGACAGGGGCTCGTCCAGCAGAAGAACCCGGGGCATCTTAACCAATGCGCGGGCGATGGCAACACGCTGCTGCTGACCGCCGGACAGCTCGCTGGGCTTACGGTCCATCAGCTCGTCAATCTGCACCAGTCTGGCCGCAGTCAGAGCGCGCTCCAGCATTTCCTCCTTGGTCATCTTGTCCTTGCCCTTCAGATTCTGCAGGGGGAACAGGATGTTCTGCTGAACCGTCATATGGGGATACAGCGCATAGTTCTGGAACACCAGACCGATGCCGCGGTTTTCCGTGGAAAGCTCTGTAACATCATCATCGCCAAAGAAAATTCTGCCGCTGGTGGGCTTTTGCAGGCCGCTGATCATATACAGGGTCGTGGACTTGCCGCAACCGGAGGGTCCAAGCAGTCCAATCAGCTTGCCGTCGGGGATTTCAAAGGTAAAATCGCTGACCGCAACGACTTCCTGCCCGGACTTCTTGTCCCTGCTGGGGAATACTTTTGTCAGATTCTGCAATACAACTTTCATACGATCCCTTCCAATATGTTAAATTTTTTTGTTTGTTTTATTTAATAGCTCTTGCGAGCCACTTCTTCTGCATGACGGCTGTTTTTATAGTTCATCAAATCCTGCGTGGTGCGGAAAACCCTTTGGCTGGAAATATCCACACTCACCGTACCGGCCAGCAGGTCGTGCAGCGCCCGGTTGTCCCGGTTGATAAGAGGTGTGAGAATTTCGGCGCCCAAAATCACGAACAGCAGGATGGTTCCCATAATGCCGATACCGTTGAAAAAGATCATGATCGCCAGATACACCGGGAGCATGGTTTCAATGGTAAATTTGCCAAGCACCGTTCTGATAAACAGCTGCAGCGCGCTGACCTTGACGCTGTCTGTACGGACAACGCCCACAGAGAATATCTTTTTGCCCAGAGTCTGTCCGTTGCCAAACAGCAGCGGCACGGCAAAGTCCAGCAGCAGGAAGGCAATCAGGATGCTCAAAGAGGTATTGAGCAGGATCAGGTTGATGATCATGCTGTAATGGTGCATTGCTTCCTCGTCGGCAATCAGCGCATTGTACGCCTTTTCCCACTGGGCCCGCTCCTCTTCCGTCATAGCCGCATACTCTTCCTCGGTAACCGTGAAGGAGATACCGTATTCCGCCTCGTAATGCTCCAGCGCCTGCTCATAGGCAGCGCTGTGCTGGTCGTAACCCAGCACGGAGGCAAGCAGATACATCAATCCCATCACAAGGCAGACCAGAAGAATCAGGTCAAAAATGTGGGCAATGGTACGTTTCCAAAGGCTGGGTTTTTGCAAATCAACAAACATTTTGTTCTCCTTGGTTTCCATAACAACAGAGCTCTTGGGCATCATACGCCCATAGTGAACCGATTATCGTAATTATAGCATAAGCACAGACAAATTTCTACACTTTTATTTACATAATTTTTGGTTTTTTGCCGTAATTTTATCCAAAAATTCCATGGGAATTTTCAGCGCGCCTCTGCCCCATCCCAGTTGGATGTCCGGCTTGTTTTCCCCGTGAAAATCGCTGCCGCCGCTCATCAGCAGTCCAAACTCCTCCGCAAGCCGGTTTGCCGCCTGGGTCTGCTCCTCGTCAAACTTGGAATAGTACACCTCCATGGCGTCCAGGCCCGCAGCCACAGCTTCCTGCAAAAACGCCCGGACCCGCTGGGGCGTCTTCAGGCTTAAAAAGGGATGGGCAAATACGGACACCGCACCGATTTTCCGGATATAGCGGATGATTTCCAGGGCATCCGGCAGTTTCGGGGGATGATAAAAGCCGTGTTTGGGAGAAAGCAGGGTTTGGAAGGCTTCCTGCACGGAAGCGGTATAGCCGGCCTGGGTCAGGGCGGCGGCAATATGGGCGCGGTTAATGCGTCCTTTGGCAGATTCCCGGATGCGGTCATAGTCCACCGGATATCCCGCCCGGGCCAATGCGCAAACCAATTCCCGGTTGCTTTGTTCCTTGGCTTTGCGGCCTTCCTCCATTTTTTCCGTAATGGCTTCATAATATTGCGGCTGCACAAGCAGCGCCGCAATATGCAGCTCCCTGCCCTGATAATCGGTGGAAAATTCAATGCCGGGGACAGTCTGCACAGGACTTCCCCGCCCGGCTTCCATAAACTCCGGGAGACCGGCCACCGTATTATGGTCGCACAAAGCAATCGCCCCTAACCCAATCTCCTCCGCGCGGCGCACCAACCTGGCAGGAGAATATGTGCCGTCGGAGAAATAAGAATGGGTATGCAAATCACAGTACTTCTGCATAAAGGATGCTCCTTTTGACGGGATATTTCCCGTTTTCTTCCGGCCCTGTCCGCTGAAATACCGGAATTCTACGGATTGGACAGATGCAGAATCCGCAATATCCGGTCGGCAGCCTGGTCGTAGGTGTCGAAGCGGATCACATAGTCGCAAATTTGAGAATTGAGCTGTTCGGCGTCAATATTGATAATGCGGTTGACCTTGTCCTCAATGGAGGAATTCTTTTTTAAGATGCTCGCCAGCAAATCCTTCTTTTCCCGCTGGATATAGAAGGTGATCACATTCTTAAAATTGGTTTTCAGGGACATAGCGCCGCAAATGTCCATGGTGGCCAGCACGTGCTTGCCCCGGGCAAGAATCTGCTCCACATCGGTTTTGCGGGAGCCGTATCCGTGACCGGCGTACATTGTGGACTGGAACATCTCTCCGCTGTCACACATATTCCGGAAGGTATCCAGGGATACATAGTTATACCATTGGTTTTCCTCCACCGCCGTGGGGTCCTGGGTGGTATAGCTGACCAGTTTCTCCAGCTTATCGGTTTTGTTGAGCACCTTGGTTGCGATTTTAGACTTGCCGCTTCCAGAAGGACCTACCAGCACCACCACAGTCGGTTCTGTCAACGGTTCTTCTCCCGTTTTGACGCTGTAGCTTTCCGCAATCACTTCCACCAGCTTCAAGAATTCATCGTAGGTGTTCACAGCCAACATTCCGGTGGCTTCCTGGTTCCAGGGCCGGCGCATAAGAATCGGATATTTCGCCTGGGAGCTGAGAATATTGTGCATAGCATCGTCGAAGAGGATATCCACGTGAATCTTATCTTTCCGGGAACCCATATAGATATGGTCAGGAGGAATCTCCGGGAACTCTTCCATAATGCGTTGGGCGCGGATGCCCATAAATTCCGGGGGCACAGCAGTGGAAATGTATACTTCTGTCATCTGAGACAGCTTGCGCACAAATTCCTTCGCGCCTTTATACACCGGCTGGGTGCGGTAAAATTCCGGGTCATTAAAATACTGATATATGGTGTCCACACGGGTGCCGATTTTGCCCCATGTTTCCTTTTCGTAAATAGTCATAGGAGGATTAAAGCCGTACTTCTCATTGGCCAGGCGTATGGCGTAGGAAGTACATTCCATCAGCAGGTCATCCACATCCAGCGCAGTGGACAAACGAAATCTTCTGTTCATATTCAAACCTTCTTTCTGAGCAGGATAATGCGGTAGGCCGTCCCAACTGTACGGGCAGGCTAAAAAAGCAGCCCGCCGTGTTTGATACGAAAAACACAGGAAGCTACCAGAAACAGTATATCCTCAATACCCCCTGATTGCAACATATTTTTTCCTTTTTCTATTCAATTTGCTTAATTTTCATAAAAAGCCTCTTGCATTTTTAGGCAAATATGATATAATTAGGAAAACAGATGGTTGACACATCTGCATACAGGTATAGGCTTATAATACGGATAAGCGTTTCTACCAACCACCGAAAATGGTTGACTACCGGTTTTTCCAACCAGTAGTCAACTTTTGTTTTATCTTCCCCTTGCGGACAGGAAAAATTCGAGGTGATTTGGCATGAAGTATATCTGTGAGCTTTGCGGCCTTGTCTACGACGAGGAAAAAGGCGATCCGGCAAACGGCATTGCTCCCGGCACAAAATTTGCGGACATCCCCGCAGAGTATGAATGCCCCGGCTGCTATTCCGAGCGTCAGGCGTTTTACCCCTTCGTTCCCAAAGCAAAAGCTGACCCTCTCAACTAAAAAAATGCGGCAGAACATTGGGCGGACTCACATAGGGATTTACACGGTTTTGAATGAATCTTTTTCTCCACAACCGCCCCCCGTCTCCCTTGGAATACATCCAGTATTCACGCGGTCACCGGTTGTGAAGAAAAATCTTCTATTCAAAACTGCGAAGCACTCCAAAACGAGAGATTTTTTCACAAGACAAGATAAAATTCCACGGCAAGGCTGACGCCTGCCGTGGAATTTTGTTGCAGTATTTGGGGAAAAAGATCCGATTTG
>JAZUOF010000011.1:0-22293 GCA_045604565.1 Faecousia sp. | reverse complement strand
CGACTTGTTGTTTGTCTTTGGCGCTTCTTTGACCTCTGCCGGTCTGTCAAAAACAAAGTTTTTAACAGACCGGCATGGGGAGTTTCGGCTCCCCATGTTTTTTTGCCCGTTCAGAAAATGTAAACTTTTTTCGGATTTTATCTGTTTTCCTGATATTTGTACTTGCAACCCGAATACAAATCAGTTATAATGTTCGGGTCTATACCCGAAAGGCTTTTCGGAATTACCACGCAATATGAGAGGAAATGATTACATGAGTGCTTCCAGCAAGAAAAAACTCCGCAAGGAGCAGAATGTCGCTGCGCTGACTGAAAAGCAGCAGAAGGAGCAGGCAGAAGCCAAAAAGACAAAACGAATGACGATTGGTTTCGTCGTGGTTATGATCATGATTGTTTGCGCGTTCCTGGTTACCCAGGTCATCAGCGCCATCAGCCGTAACGGCGTTATGGAAAAGAGCACCATTGCCCTGACCGTCAACGATCGCCAGATGAACAGTGTGGAAATGAATTACTATTTCGTTGATGCTGTGGAAAGCGATTACTACGATGTATATCAGCAATACGGTGACAGCGCAAGCTACTATTACTACTATATGGGCCTGGACCTGACCAAACCTCTGAATGAGCAGTATTACAATGCAGATGACGGCATCACCTGGGCCGACTTCTACTGGGACAAGGCTGTTGACACCGCCGCCAGCGACTATGCTCTGTGCGAGCTGGCAGACAAGGATCCCGACTTTGAGTTAGACGAAGAAAACCTGGCAGACATTGACAACCAGATGATGTATCTGAGCCTGTATGCTTACCAGTTCGGCAGTGTGGATGCTTATCTGCGTAATATGTACGGTCAGGGCGCAAGTCAGGACTCCTACAAGGAATATCTGACCCGTTCCGTTACTGCCTCCGCCTACTACAACGCTCACGGCGAGACCCTGGTATATTCTGATCCGGATTGGCAGGAATACAACACCGCGCACTACCATGATTTCAGCGCTTTCAGCTTCAATTCCTACTATCTGGAATGTGTTAGCTATCTTCCTGAAAGTGTCTCGGAAGACGATGCCACAAAGGAGCAGATGGAAGCCGCGCAAGAGGCCGCCAAGAACGATGCCCTTTCTTTGTGCAACGTCACCACGGTGGATGAATTGGACGACGCAATCCAGGCTCTGGCTATCAACGCCGAAAATGAAACCGCTGCCAGCATTTACAATGGCGACGTGAAGTATTCTCAGCTTTATGAAAACTATGCGCAATGGCTGTCTGCTGAGGACCGTGTAAGCGGTGATATGAAGGTATTCCCCAACACCACAGTTACCACCGGTGAAGACGGAAAAGAAGTGGAAACCATCGAAGGTTATGAAGTTGTCTTCTTTGTCGGCAGAAACGATTACGAAGAGCCTATGGCCAATGTCCGTCACCTGCTGGTAAAGTTTGAGGGCGGCACCACCGACGATGAAGGCAACGTTACCTACTCCGCTGAAGACAAAGCTGCCGCAAAGGAAAAGGCCGACGGTTATCTGCAGACCTATCTGAGCGGCAACAAGACCGAGGAAAGCTTCATTGCCCTGGTTAAGGAACACTCTGAGGACACCTCTGCTGAAGCCGGCGGTCTGTTTGAAGACATCAACCCGGATTCCCAGTACGTTTCCAGCTTCCTGAGCTGGTCTATTAACCCCGAGCGCGTTGCCGGTGATGTTGAGGTTATCGAGTCCGAGTTTGGCTACCACGTGATGTACTATGTGGGTGACGACGAAATGACCTACCGCGAGTATATGATCGACAACACCCTGCGTTCCAATGCCCTGACCGAATGGCACACTGCTTTGACAGAGCCTCTGACCGTTACCAAGGGCGACACGACCTATGTGAAGATGGATCTGGTATACTCCCCTTAATTCCTGTAAATGTATAAAAACACCTCTTGTGGAAAAGCTTTCCGCAGGAGGTGTTTTCTTTGCGATTGAAAGAGAAATTCGGTTCTGCCCTTGCCGGGCTGAGCGCCGGCGCAGTCAACGGATTATTCGGCGCCGGAGGCGGCATGGTGCTGGTGCCTTTGCTGACAGGTCTGACAAACCTGTCCGATGAGGAGGTGTTCCCCTCCTCCGTTTCCATCATTTTCCCAATCTGTCTGGTATCGCTTTTCTTTAGCGCAGGGGCAGAAGCCTTGACCTGGCAGACGGCGCTTCCCTACCTGATCGGCAGCGCCGCAGGGGGTATTCTGGCGGGCATTTTCGGCAAGCGGATCCCTACGCTATGGCTACACCGGGTACTGGGCGCGCTGATTTTATGGGGAGGCTTTCGGTATTTATGTTAGAATCCTTTCCCGTGGTATTGTTCATCAGCATTGTGCTGGGATTCTTAGCCGGTTTGGGAGTTGGTGGAGGAAGCCTTCTGGTGCTTTGGCTGACACTTGTTGTGGGAATGGCCCACGAAGAAGCCAGAATCATCAACTTGATGTTTTTTCTCCCGGCCGCAGTAGTCAGTTCCCTGTTTCGCTGGAAACAAGGCACATTAAAGCCCAAACACGTGCTGCCTGCCATTCTCTCCGGCTGCGTTGCCGCTGCCGCATTTTCCTTTCTGAGTTGGCAAATAGATGTGACATTGCTGAAAAAGCTTTTCGGCGGGCTCCTTTTGTTCACAGGTCTGCGGGAGGTGCTCTACCGTCCGCGAAACGCTAAATAACCCTCCAGAATCAGGGATGCCGCCACGGCATCCACCGTGTTTTTACGTTTCATTCCGTGGTAATTATGCTCCGACAGGATGTTATGCGCCTCCACCGTCGTACGGCGCTCGTCCCAAAGCTTTACAGTCAGCCCGCAGGCCTCCTCAAGAGCCTGGGCAAAGGTACGGCACAGCTCTGCCCGGGGGCCTTCCGTACCGTCCATATTCTTCGGCAGTCCAACAGCAATTTCTCCAACGCCCTGTTCCTTGGCAATCCGGCACACTTCGGCCACCGTTTTTTCCATATTGCGGCTGTGGATTACCGTAGTATTTCCCACAATGCTGCACAGCAAATCCGATACGGCAACGCCTGATCTGGCATCCCCATAGTCCACGCCCATAACTCTCATAGGTATTTTTCCTTTCGGTATGTAATTTACCCCCATTATAAACCAAAAAAACCAAAAAATAAAGAAAAAAGTTATTGACTAAAAACTTTCCCTGTGGTAGAATGTTTCTTACCTGTGAACAGGGCTTTTTTTGTGCGCCCTTTTCAGCTCCGGAGCGGATATTGTAGTTGTCCGCTTGCTAAATCTTTTATAGCCGGGGTGATACAGGGAGGCAATATTAAGGAGGTGCCGTTATGCGCGTTAAAGTCACTTTGAGATGCTCTGAGTGCAAGCAAAGAAACTACAACACCATGAAGAACAAGAAGAATGACCCCGATCGTCTCGAAATGAAGAAGTACTGCAGATTCTGCAAGAAGCACACCATTCACAACGAGACCAAGTAAGGAGGCTGCGAACAATGGCTGAAGAAAAAAAGGCAAATTGGTTCAAGCGGTTTTTTGGCGGCATCGCCAGATACTTCCGTGAGCTTCGCAGCGAACTGAAGAAGGTCGTTTGGCCCACCCCCCAGCAGGTCCTGAAAAACACCTTGATCGTTGTCGCCTGCGTTCTGGTAGTCGGCGTCTTTATCTGGATGTTTGACTACGTGGCCGGTTTCGGCATCAGAACACTGATTGGCTTCGTCCAATCTCTCCCCAAGGCGTAAGGGTACATTGTTATGGCAGGAGCTGCAAATTGGTATGTTGTGCATACCTATTCCGGTTATGAAAACACTGTAAAGGCCACCATCGAAAAGACGGTTCAGAGCCGTCAGCTGCAGGACCACATCCTGACCGTTTCCATTCCTATGGAGACCGTCACCGAAATTACAGATTCCGGTGTCAGCAAAACCTACGACCGCAAGCTGTACCCCGGCTACGTGTTCGTAAAGATGGTTTACAGCGATGACACCTGGCATGTCATCAGAAACGTCCGCGGAGTGGCCGGCTTCGTAGGCGCGTCCGGCAACGATCCCATTCCCCTTTCCGAGGATGAGGTTTATCAGATGGGTGTCGAGAAAAAGGAAATCATCGTCAACTATGCAGTGGGCGATACTGTCCGGATTGTCGACGGTCCTTTGAGTTCCTTCACCGGTGTGGTGGAATCCATCGATGTGGACAAAAACGCGGTCAGCGTTATCGTTTCTATGTTTGGCCGTGAGACTCCCGTCGAGTTTGAACTCGATCAAGTGGAAGTCGTATCCCAATAAACGCGCTTGACCGGTTTCCGGTCGGAACGTGGGAGGGGCTGATGCCCCGAAAGAAATGCGCACAGCGCATCATTACCACATTTTATTCAGGAGGTGCTTATTATGGCACAGAAAGTTACTGGCATTATCAAGCTTCAGATTAACGCCGCAAAGGCAACCGCTTCCCCCCCTGTCGGTCCTGCTCTGGGGCAGCACGGTGTCAACATTGCTGCTTTCATTAAAGAATTTGATGCTCGCACGCAGGCTATGGAAGGCTATAAGATTCCTGTTGTTATCACCGTATACGCAGACCGCAGCTTCACCTTTATTACCAAGACCCCTCCGACTCCCCTGCTGATTATGAAAGCAATCGGTCTGGAGAAGGGCTCCGGCGTTCCCAATAAGACCAAGGTCGGCTCCATCACCAAGGCTCAGATCTCCGAGATCGCCAAGACCAAGCTGCCCGATCTGAACGTCAACTCTCTCGAGGCCGCTGAACGTCAGGTTGCCGGCACATGCCGCTCCATGGGCGTCACCGTTGTTGATTGATTTTAACTGTCTGAGATAATTGCTCAGAAATGTGGGAGGATTATTCCGCATCACCACTTTAAGGAGGAAAAAACAAGTGTTTAGAGGCAAAAAGTATAAAGAGAGCGCCAAGCTGATTGACCGCTCTGTTCAGTATGATCCCAGTGAGGCCCTGGATCTGGTTGTGAAGGGTGCTTCCGCTAAGTTCGACGAAACCGTCGAGCTGCACATCAAGTTGGGTGTAGACTCCCGTCACGCCGACCAGCAGGTCCGTGGCGCCGTGGTTCTGCCCAACGGCACCGGTAAGACTCGCCGGGTCCTGGTCTTCGCCAAGGACGCAAAGGTCGATGAGGCTCTGGCAGCAGGGGCTGACTACGCCGGCGGTATGGAGCTGGTTGAGAAGATCACCAAGGAAAACTGGTTTGATTTTGACGTTGTTGTCGCTTCTCCCGATATGATGGGTGTTGTCGGCCGTCTGGGTAAGGTTCTGGGCCCCAAGGGTCTGATGCCATCCCCCAAGGCAGGTACTGTGACTCCTAACGTTGGCTCCGCCGTTACCGAGATCAAGGCCGGTAAGGTTGAGTACCGTCTGGACAAGACCAACATCATTCACTGCCCCATTGGTAAGGTTTCCTTCGGCACCGAAAAGCTGACTCAGAATATGGATACCCTGATCCAGGCTGTTGTAAAGGCTAAGCCCGCCGCAGCCAAGGGTCAGTATATCCGTTCCTGCGTGGTAGTTTCCACCATGCGCCCCGGTGTTAAGGTCAACACTACCAAGTACGTGTAATCGTTTAAAAAGCCGAAGAGCATCGCTCTTCGGCTTTTCTACGCAAGAAACCGCCGTTGAATCATCAACGGCGGTTATTTATTCAGGAAAGCAACAGCTTATCGTTGGCTTCATCGGAGCCACTGGCGCGGCTGAACAGTTCCAGCAGCTGCTCCACTGTCAGATTTTTCTTCTCCTCACCGGAAACATCCACCACAATATGGCCGTCATACATCATGATCAGACGGTTGCCATAGGTAATGGCATCGCGCATATTATGGGTAATCATCATTGTGGTCAGATTGGATGCGGAAACAATCTTCTGCGTTGCATCCAGCACCTTGGCGGCTGTTTTGGGGTCCAGCGCTGCCGTATGCTCATCCAGCAAAAGCAGCTTCGGCTTCTGCAGGGTTGCCATCAGCAAGGTCAGCGCCTGACGCTGTCCGCCGGAAAGCAGTCCCACTTTGGCAGTCATACGGTCTTCCAGACCCAGGTCAAGAATTTTCAGCTGCTCTTTATAGGTCTCCCGCTCTGCGGCGGTAATGCCGGCGCGCAGGGTTCTGGGCTTGCCCCGTCTTGCCGCAAGGGCAAGATTCTCTTCTATCTGCATTGTGGCAGCAGTGCCCATCATCGGGTCCTGGAATACCCGTCCGATAAACTTTGCCCGCTTAAATTCCGGCAGATGTCCCACATCTACCCCGTCAATCAGAATTTTTCCGGAGTCTATCGGGAAAACACCGGCAACGGAATTGAGCATCGTGCTCTTTCCTGCGCCATTGCCGCCAATGACGGTAACAAAATCACCCGGTTCCAGTTTCAGATTCAGTCCGCGAAGGGCCACTTTTTCATTGATCGTACCGGGATTGAAGGTCTTGCATACATGGATCAATTCAAGCATTTTGGACCTCCTTCGCAACTTTCTTCTGTGCTTTATGCCCCTTAGCCGTCAGATTGGGAATGGTCAGGAATATCGCTACTACCACAGCAGAGAACAGCTTCATATACTGACTGTCCACATCCAGCAGACTGATCACGCACTGAATCACGATATAGTAAATAATCGCGCCCAGTGAAACTGCGGTAAGCTTTAAGGCAAAGTTCTTGAACAGCTTGCCAAATGCCACTTCACCAATGATCACAGCCGCCAGACCGATTACGATCGCGCCGCGACCCATATTGATATCCGCCGAGCCTTTATACTGCGCCAGCAACGCGCCGGAAAGGGCAACCAAACCGTTGGCAAGCATCAGTCCCAACACCTTATTAAAATTCGTATTGATGCCCTGCGCCCGCGCCATATTCTCATTGGCGCCCGTGGCGCGCAGGGATGCGCCCCGCTCTGTACCGAAGAACCAATACAAAAGGCCTATAATGACTGCTGTAAACACACCTACGCTGAAAATGGGATAGTAGTAAAAAGGCTTCAGTCCCATCACAACATCGTCCTGGAACAGGCGAGCTACGAACAAGTCATAATTGCTGGCTAGAATTGCCATTGTGGATCTCATATTCATAATGGCCATATTCACTGTCCACAGGCCAATTTGCGTCAAAATACCCGACAAAATCGCCGGGATTTTGCACTTGGTGTGCAAAAATCCGGTAATAAGGCCCGCCGCCATACCTGCCAAAAACGCCACAAGCATAGCAATCCAAACCGGATACCCGGCTGTCAGCATCGCCGCGCACGCAGCGCCGCCCGTGCAGAATGAGCCGTCCACGGTCAGGTCTGAAATTTCCAGAAGGCGGAAGGTAATATATACACCGATCGCCATAATGCCCCAGATCAAACCTTCGGATGTGGCGCCTGGAAGGGCATTAATAAAGGAAAACAGGTTGCCCAAAAAGTCCCCCATTATGCGTTCCTCCAATGAACTATAATATGGTTGGAGAGGGTTATGCGCCCTCTCCAAGAATCATTAACCGATGGGAATATAGCCGTCTACGGGCTCAATGCCCAACGCCTGGCAAATTTCACTGTTATACTTCGGGGTCTCACTGGGGGCATACTCAATTTCCATTTGGCTGATGTCCGCCTCGCCCTTGAGAACCTTCACCGCCATCTGACCGGTGGTGTATCCCAGCTCATAGTAGCTGATACTCAATGTTGCCACGCCGCAAGCAGCGCAGATACCCTCTTCGCCGGCAAATACAGGGACTCCCGCAGGACGGCAGATACCGTCAATAATGCCCGCATTGTCCGCCACAGTATTATCGGTAGGAACATAAATCGCGTCAGACCAGTTAGCAGCGTCCTGCACAACAGCGCTCATATCGTTGCTGTCTGTAAAGGAGAACTGCTTGCACTCCACATTGCTTGCTTCCAGGTACTTCTGGACCTCATCTACCTGATACTGAGAATTGGCCTCAGAAGAACAGTACAGCAAGCCTACCTTTTTAACATCCGGGCGCCACTGCAGAATCATGGCAGCCTGCTTATCCAGGCTTGCCAGGTCAGAGGTGCCGGATACATTGGTACCCACAACGCCGCTGAAATCGGGAATACCCAGCGCCACGCCGTATTCGGTGACGGATGTGCCTAAAACAGGAATGGTTCTGGTAGCATTTGCAGCAGCCTGCACCGCAGGTGTTGCGTTAGCCATAATCAAATCCACTTTGGAGGACACCAAAGAATTCACGATGGATACGCAGTTGGAGATCTCGCCTGTGGCGTTCTCTTCCACAAACTTTACATTCTCGCCAAATGCATCTTTTAAGGCGTCCTTAAAGCCTTCTGTGGCCTGATTCAGCGCCGGATGCGGCATATACTGGCAAATACCGACGGTATAGACACCGTCGTCCGGCGCCTCACAGCCGGAAAAAGCCAGCACCATAACAACTGCAAGAAGCAGCGCAATCAATCTTTTCATTTTCTTTCTCCTTTCCTTGTATCCCTCGCAGATACTTGTATCAATATAACACTTTATTTGACATTCGTCAACCTCATTCTCTGCCTGACGGACATTTATTTTTCTCACAAGCACACTTTTACAAAATTTCTTCGCGAATTTGTGCAAAAAGCACACAGTCCTATTTTGCGCAAAAAATTCTGGAATTTCCGCAAAATAACTATTGACAGAACAGAAATAATCCTATATAATGCATCTGTTGCCAAAGACAGCAGGTGGCTTAGGCCGTAAGTCCTGCCGAGGTGCGCTAATCGTGTTGTTTGCGTGTCTTTCTGTCTTCTGGCAGGAAGACACTTATTTTTTTCGGAGGTGAAACTTAATGCCCAACGCAAAGGTTCTTGAGAGCAAGAAGGCAGCAGTTGAAGCCCTGTCCGGCAAGATCAAGGAAGCAACTTCTCTGGTTTTTGTTGACTACAAGGGTATCACCGTTGCCCAGGATACCGAGCTGCGTAAGCAGTTCCGTGAAGCAGGCGTGGATTACTCCGTCGTGAAGAATACTCTGACCCGTTTCGCAGCCAAGGATAACGGCTACGACTTTGATGAGGTTCTTAACGGCACTACCGCCATGGCCAGCACCACCGGTGACCCCATCGCTCCCGCTCGCATCGTATGCGAGTTTGCCAAGAAGAACAAGCTCCCCCTGACCATTAAGGGCGGCGTTGTTGAAGGCAGTGTTCTTTCCGCAGCCGAACTCAACGGCTTTGGCGAACTGCCCAGCAAGAATGCTCTGGTCGCTTCCGTGCTTGGTACTTTCCTGGCACCTATCTCCAGCCTTGCTTTTGTTCTGGATCAGATCCGGCAGCAGAAGGATGGCTCCGCTCCCGCAGCAGAAGCTGCAGAAGCATAATTCATTCGTAAATCAACAATCTTAACAAACATAATTATTTAGGAGGATTATTACAATGGCTAGTGAAAAGATCACTGCTCTCGTTGAAGAGGTAAAGACCCTGACCGTTCTGGAGCTGTCCGAACTGGTTCACACTCTGGAAGAAGTTTTTGGCGTTTCCGCCGCCGCTGCTGCTGTTGCTGCTCCCGCAGCTGCCGCTGCTGCCGAGGTTGAGGAGAAGACCGAGTTCGACGTCATCCTGAAGGATGCCGGCGCTTCCAAGCTGAACGTTATCAAGGTTGTCCGCGCCGCTACCGGCCTGGGCCTGAAGGACGCTAAGGACCTGGTTGACAGCTGCCCCAAGACCCTGAAGGAAGCTATCTCCAAGGAAGAAGCAGAAAAGCTGGTTGCCGAGCTGAAGGAAGCTGGCGCTACCGCCGAGCTGAAGTAATTTTAGCTTATGCACAGAAAGAACAGCCGCCAGTTACTTGGCGGCTGTTTTCGTCTATTTTTAGGAGGTGCTTATGGACGCGATTGTTTCCTATTTTGATTCCATTGGCCTCGATTTTTGGTCACTGCTGATTACCGCGGGCATTTTATTGGCCGGCTCTGTGGTTTTCGGCTCTATCGGACGGTTTGTATTCGGCAAACGGTCTATGCTGTCCGGCGCGGTATCCTCAGCCATTGGAATTTTGTTTATCTACGCCTTAAACGTAGTACTACATTCCGCTGGCGCGGAATATTCGCAGTTTCTTACTGCCCTGCCCTTTGTGTCCATTTCCGGAAACCAGATGACCTTGTTCAATTTTATGGCTTCGGATTATCTGGCGATTTGCGGTCAAGTGCTGAATATGATCATTCTTGCCTTTTTGGTAAATTTGATTGACCGTTGGCTGCCTATCGGAAAGAACGCCTTTACCTGGGTTTTCTTCCGGGTTCTGACCGTTTTATTGGCCCAAGGCGCCCATTTGTTGGCTGTAGGACTGCTGGCCACTTACCTGCCGCAGGGCTTGCTTGTTTATGCGCCTGTGATTCTTTTAGCAATTTTAGCGCTGATGTTGCTTACCGGCGCATTGAAAATCATTGTAGGCGTTGCCATTTCCACCGTGAACCCTCTGATTGCCGCGCTATATACCTTCTTCTTTGCCAACCTGGTGGGAAAACAAGTCACAAAGGCCGTACTCACCACCGCCATTTTGGTATTGTTGGTGCTGGCGCTGCAATATTTTGGCATCACCGCCGTATCCATTGTCCTGTCTGCCTTGGTGGCCTATATTCCCTTCCTCATTATCTTATTCGTGCTTTGGTTCGTCGTGCTGAAGGTATTTTAAAATGTGCGTTATGGAACAAATTAAGTTGCTTTCTCCCTGCAGGGAATTCACGCAGGATATTGCCCTTTTTCGTGATGAGATTTTGGCTGCAAAGGATTCTGATGCCTTTGCAGGCTGTTGTACGCTCGGCCGCTATGCATCCATTCCCCAATGGTTGGATATGCTGACCCAATTTCAGCGGGAAGAAACCTGTCCGGATGGGTTTGTTACGTCCAATGTCTACCTGGCTGTGCGCTGCTCGGATAGCAAAATCGTCGGAATGATTGATTTGCGTCACCATATCAACCATCCCATTTTGGGCCTTTGGGGCGGTCATATCGGCTATTCCGTGCGCCCCAGTGAGCGCAGAAAAGGATACGCCAAGGAAATGCTCCGTCAATTACTGCAAATATGCGCAGCGCGAAATATGGATAGGGTTATGATCACCTGCCACCCGGAAAACACTGCCAGTGAGAAAACCATTCTGGCAAATGGGGGCGTTTTCGAAAAACAAATTAACGTTGAGGGCAAGGCCGTCAAACGCTACTGGATAACCCTGTAATTAAAAAATGCAAGGTGCTTTCTGCACCTTGCATTTTTGTGTTATCTATACAAAAGCTCTTCCCGTCCGGGTCCATTGGAAACCATTGTAATGGGAACACCGATTTGACTTTCGATGAACTCCACATAGTCCCGACATTCTTTCGGCAGATCCTGGTAATTGGTAATGCCCCGAATATCCTTTTTCCAGCCGGGCATAACCTTCAGGACAGGCTTGCACTTTTCCAGAATTCGGGTTGTGGGGAACTCGTCCAGAACTTTACCGTCCAGCTCGTAGCCAACACATACGGGAATTTCATCCAAATACCCCAGCGCGTCCACAACCGTCAGAGCGACCTGTGTCGCGCCCTGTACCTGAACGCCATATCGTGTGGCAACACAGTCAAACCAGCCCATACGGCGGGGTCTGCCGGTTGTAGCGCCGAACTCGCCCTTATCACCGCCGTGCAGGCGCATCTGATTGGCTTCCTCTCCAAAAATCTCGCTGACAAAGGCGCCTGCGCCCACAGCAGAAGAATAAGCCTTGACTACGCAGACAATATCCTGAATCTCATAAGGAGGCAGACCTGCTCCGATAGCGCCGTAGGATGCCAGGGTGGACGAGGAAGTAACCATCGGATAAATCCCCATATCCGGATCCTTCATCGAGCCAAGCTGGCCTTCCAGCAGAATCGTCTTTCCCGCCTTCCGTGCTTCGCGCAGGAAGCGGAAGGTATCCGTCACATAGGGAGCAACCGCATCCCGCAAAGGCTTAATCTGCGCGAAAATTTCCTCCGCAGACAGCTCCGGTTTGTGATACAGATGCTTGAGAGTCATATTCTTCACTTCCAGCACACGGCGCAGCTTATCCAGGCAGTATTCGTCGTCAAAAAGCTCGTTAATCTGGAAGCCGATTTTTGCATACTTATCGGAATAAAACGGCGCAATACCGGACTTGGTGGAACCAAAGCTGTGGCCGCCTAGCCGTTCCTCTTCATATTGATCAAACAGCACGTGGTACGGCATAACAATCTGCACACGGTCAGATACCAGAATGTTTGGCTCAACCCCCGCATCCTTCAGGGACTGAACTTCCTTGATAAACTTGCCTAAGTCCAGGGCCACACCGTTGCCAATAATGTTGGTGGTGTGTTTGTAAAACACACCGGAAGGAAGTTGATGCAATGCAAAACGTCCGTATTCGTTGATAATGGTATGTCCTGCGTTACTTCCGCCCTGGAAACGGATTACCACATCGGCATCCTTTGCCAAAACGTCGGTCAGCTTACCCTTTCCTTCGTCACCCCAGTTAGCGCCTACAATCGCGCGTACCATATACACTACCTCCTAACCGCAAAAACGACATAACGGCGAAGAATACCTCCGCCGTTGTCTTATTTTAGCACACCCAGACAGAATTGTAAAGTCTTTTTCAAGTTTTTTCCACAGCATCCACTGCGCCCTGAAGATTGGATGTGTCCACCGTCTCCATCATACCGTGGTCATAGCAGTCGGCCACCTTCGGATCAATGGGCAGCCGCGCTAAAATGGGAAGCTCAAACTCTTTTGCAACCGCATCCAACCGGCTCTTTCCAAACACATTGATTCGCTTGCCGCAGTCCGGGCATTCCAAGTAGCTGTAATTCTCCACAAAGCCCAAAACGGGAATATGCATCATCTGCGCCATCTTTACAGCCTTGGACACAATCATAGATACCAAGTCCTGAGGACTGGTAACAATGATAATACCGTCCACGGGCAGGCTCTGGAATACCGTCAGGGGCACATCTCCTGTGCCGGGAGGCATATCTACGAACATATAGTCCACATCCTCCCAAATCACGTCCGTCCAGAACTGCTTGACTGCGCCGGCAATCACGGGCCCGCGCCAGACCACCGGGTCTGTATCGCTTTCCAGAAGCAAATTGATGGACATAATCTGGATGCCGCCGCGTGTCAGTGCGGGATACAAACCATCTTCGCTTGCCCCCTGGCAATCCCTTACGCCAAAGGCTGTGGGCGCAGACGGGCCGGTAATATCCGCATCCAGAACACCTACGCGCTTGCCCTTTCGCGCCATTGCCACAGCCAGCATCGCTGTAACTGTGGACTTGCCGACGCCGCCCTTGCCGGATACCACGGCAATAACTTTCTTAACGCTGGATTTTTCATGCAGAGTCGCCAGCAGACTCTCTGCCTTACGTTCGCTGCAGTCAGAGCCGCATGCAGAACAGTTTCCGTTACAAGTACTCATAATACTCTCTCCCTTTCACGCAATTTAAAAATTTTGCGCCGCATCCCATTGCTCCATCAGCGACATAAGTGTCTGCTCTGCGGCTTCCTTTTCCGCCAGACACCGGCTTAGCTCCTGATAATCGGACGATGCTGCTTCAACCGCCGCATCCAACTGAGCAATCACGGCTTCCTGTTTCTCAATTTCCCGTTCCAGTCTGCGAATCAGCTTGTCAACATCCTTCGTTCCACCTTTTGGCTTCTCTTTTTTCTCCTTGGGCGCGGAGGCCGCAGGCGGACTGATAATCGCTTGACGTTCCAGAATAGAACGGTATTTTTTGTAATCGCACGGATAATCGCGGATGGTTTCGTCCTCAAGTACCCAAATTCGCTCCGCAAACTTCTCAATAAAGTAACGGTCATGAGATACAAAAAGCAGCACACCATCAAATTCCTCAATGGCCGCCTCTACCCATTCCCGGGAGGCGATATCCAGATGGTTGGTAGGCTCGTCCAGGATCAGCAAATTGATTTTTTCGTCCATCAGCATACAAAGACGCAAGCGGGACTGTTCGCCGCCGGAAAGGTTGCCCACCGTTTTGAACACATCCTCTCCCTGAAAAAGAAAGGCACCCAAGCGGTCCCGCGCGGTCTGCGGAGTACAGTTTTTCTCATAGAGCATCGTATCATACAAGCTGCGTTCCGGATGAGAAAAATGAATGATCTGCGGCAGATATCCCCATTTTACCGTGGGGCCAAATTGTATTCTTCCTGCGCAGTCCTCTTCGCCCAACAGGCATTTGAGAAACGTAGATTTCCCGGTGCCGTTATCTCCCAGAAGGGCAATTCGCTCTCCGCCTTCCACTCTGAGGTTTACGTCTGAAAACAAGGTTCTGTCCCCAAAGCTTTTCGACATATTTTTTGTTTGAAACACCACATCGCCGGAAAATTCTTTTTCCACAAAGGAGGCCTTCATAGTTTTTTCCGTTTTGGGTTTTTCCGTCTTTCGGATGCGCTCCATCCGGTGCTGGATAGACATCGCTCTGCGGTACAAAGTACGGTTATTGATGCCCCAACCCTTCATACGTTCCACGGTAAAGCCCAGTTGCTTCAGTTTTGCCTGCTCCTGCTCATACTGCTTTAGCTGAAGATTGAACCGAGCCTGTTTTTCCTCAATGTAGAAAGAATAGTTTCCGGAGTAGAATTCTCCGTGTCCATCCACAATCTCCACCACACGGTCAGCCACCGTATCCAAAAAGTAACGGTCATGGGAAATAACAAGAACGGTACTCTTGATGGTGTTGATATAGCTTTCCAGCCACTCCACACTTTTCAAATCCAGATGGTTGGTCGGCTCATCCAGCAATAGGATATCCGTCTTTTCCAGCAATAGCCGGGCAAGATTCATACGGGTCTTTTCACCGCCGGACAGGCTGTCAAATCGCTGAGCCCGCTGTTGCTGTGTGATTCCCAGTCCGTTGCAGACCTTATCCACGTCTACATCCATCTCATAGCCGCCGCCGGACTGGAAGCGGTTGCACAGGCTGTCATATTCCTGAAGCATCTGTTTGGTCGCCCCGGCGCTCATTTGCGCCTCCAGCGCCTCCATACGCCTGCTGACGGCCATCAGGGGCGCATAAGCCGAACGTAAAACATCTTCCACTGTATAGTGTTCCGGAAAATGGGGAATCTGAGAAATCAGGCCCAGCCGTTTATTGGGATTGACATACACCTCTCCCGCATCATAGTCCATTTCACCGGTCAGAATACGGAAAAGGGTGGTTTTGCCACAGCCGTTGCGTCCCAAAATGGCGACGCACTCCCCTTCCTGCACCTCAAACGAAAGGTCCTGAAGAAGGTTCTCACCGATGACAAAAAACTTTGTTAAGTTGTGAACAGCTATATCAATCATATTGCTTCTCCGGGGAGTTCACAGCATCCCTTTTAGTTCTTCCAAAGTGTACAGTAAATTCAACGCCTGAAGCATTTGGTTTGTGCTCAAATGCTCAGGAAAATCCAGCTTTTCCAATAATTCCTTCCGTTTTTGGCTGCTGTCGAGGCTACCGGACAGGCCGAGCTCCATAAGGTCCTGTTTCGTAATACCGCCTACAGCGCGGTTTATTGTTTCTCCCTCGAACGTGGCGCCGGACCGCTTCAAACATTCCAAAATAATTTCCGGGGTCATCCCCTCTACACCCATCTTCCCTTCTTTGCCCGGGGCGGCTTTACGGCGCTCTTTGCCGTAAACATCGGGGATATAGGCGTGTTTCAGACAGTTGGCAGGGATCGAGCCTTTCAGATAATTACGAATGACAAACCCTGCTCCGTCGGAATCCGTGAAGACAATCAACCCCCTGCTGCGCGCTACCCGGCGCAGAAGCTCTAACTGTTTTTTGTCTTTCATAATACCGAACCCGGAAGTTTCAAAAATGGGTGCATCCACTACCTGACTCAGAGTGTTTTTATCATAGCGGCCTTCCACCACAATGGCTTCTCGAATTCTAACCACGCTGTGCCTCCTGCGCCAGTCGTAAAATCAGCATTTCCAGCAGACGCTCCGGGTCATCCCAGGAGGTCTTCATCTGGTAGTCGGTCTGCATAACAAGCTCCACCGCAAGCCGGCAGAACTCCACAGAAAAACGGCCTGCAGAATTACTCAGTTTTTTTGCGGGGTACTCCTTAATGTTATAAAGCCGCATCAGTTCTGTGTAGGGTTCCCCGTTATCCAGTAAGGTTTTGGCGGCGCTCAGGCGGCGAAAATGGGAGCCAATCGTGCCCAAAATAAGCAACGGCTTGGATTGCATTGTCAGCAGCTGCCGCAGCTTTAAAAGCGCCGCGCCATACTCCCCCGCGCCCAGCAGGTCGGTCATCTGATATACCACCGCATCCAATACCGGCTCTGTAACCGCATCAATATCGCTTTTTACAATCTGTTCCGCGCCGGAGTATGCGCAAATTTTGCGAATTTCTCCTGCCATCAATGTCATAGAGCCGCCGGTTAAATCAATCAGATAATTGCAAAGGTCAGGGCTGATACGCTTCTTCTCTGCCGCAAAATGACGGCCCACCCACGCAATCAACTCCCTCTGCCCCTGCCTGTCAAAGGACACCTGTGTGCCGTATTTCTTTACTGCGGCATGAAATTCCTGCATTCGGGAATCCGGATTCCATGCAATCGCCTCATAAGTAAAGACCACGGTGCAATAATCAGGAATGTCCGCAAACACCTGGATCAGTTTGTTCCGATCCGATTCGCTCAGCTTGTAGATATCAATCTCGTCTGCCACCACAAAGGTGGTTTCCGCCATCATAGGAAGATTTTCGACCGCGTCCGCGAAGCTGTCTACATCAAAGTTCTCCTGGGTGAGCTTGTGAAAATTAAAGGATTCCGTCAGCTCATCCGTCAGTGAGCGCTTCATCTGCTCAAGATAGTGGTGAAGCAGGAAGGTCTCCTCGCCAAAAAAGAAATACAGCCTTTGAAATTTTTTCTCTTTTATCGCCACTTTCAGCCGTTGGAATTCGCTGATTTGCTCCATATCTTTTGCCACTTGCTCACCCCCTGATGAGAATCGTTCCCTGTAAATCTGTACGCAATACCCGGCAACCTATCCACGCAAGCCGACGCAGAGTTTCCGGGTCTGGATGGCCGAAGGGATTATCCTTCCCTACGGAAATCAGCACAATTTCCGGCTGCGTATGCATCAGCAGCGGAAGTCCGGACGAAGAACCTGCGCCGTGGTGTCCTGCTACGAGAATTTCCAAATCCGGCAGATCTGTCTGATCCATCAGCATCTGTTCTCCGATCCTGCTGCGGTCACCGGTTATCAGTATATCACAGTTTTCTGCCTGAAACAAGATGCACAGGCTACTATTGTTTCCGGTTTCGCCGGCCAATGCAGGATATATGGTAATTTTTCCGTCATCCAGCGCAATGCTTTGTTCCCGTCGGACGAAGTGTATCTTACTCCACTGCTCAGCCAGAAGGTTTTTCCGAATGGAATTGTCCGGTTCCGCATCCGGAAGGTAGAGTCTGTCCACATCCATCAGGCTCATCAGGGCTTCTGCGCCTGCGGCATGGTCATCATCAAAGTGTGTCAGCACCAATCCGTCAATTTGGAAGATGCATTGACTGTACAAATATCGCATAGCTGTCAGCGCAGCATCATCGGCACGATCACCGCCGCAATCCACCAGGTATGTCTGCCCGCCCTTTTGCAAGACGATACACTGCCCCTGCCCTACGTCCAGTACCGTCAGCCGATAGCTGTCCAGGCGGGGTTCTATCCAGGATGCCGCCAGGGATAGGCACAAAAGTCCCACTGCGCAACCGCACAAAATACAAGGGCGCTTTTTTCGGCTCAGGAAAAAGACGCCGAGAAGAATATAGACCGAAACAATCCATAAAACCGTATAAACACTATCTGTGTATATAGCCGCAAAGGGTACTTTCCACAGCGCACGGGCAACCCACAGCACATATCGGATGGGCCAGGCAATTACATACGCAGCAATATGCGCCAGGGGCATCCAAATAAAGGACAGAACGCAAACCAGCATAATGCCAAACAGGATACCGGAAACCACCCATAACGTCAAAAGATTTGTCAGAATGCCAATCAGACTTACCAAGCCAAAGTACCACGCGCAAAGGGGCATTGTGGTAATCATTGCGCCCAGCGTCACCGACACCGTACCGGTCGCCCATTTGACACTCTTTGCGAGAATGGGATTTTTAGATGCCAATCGCTCACATTTGCGGAGCAAAAACCTACGAATTCTTTGGGAAAATGCGAATATGCCAATCATACACGCCACAGAAAGCTGAAAACTTACCGATGTGATGGTAATTGGATTGATTGCAAGCATTACCAGCACGGCAAACGCCAGGGATGTGGGCGGATCATATTCCTTATCCAGGAGCAAACCCAGAATCATCAATCCTTGCATCACGCAAGCACGCACCACCGAAGGTGTAAAGCCCGCAATGGCGGCAAAGAACGCCAGCAAAGGCAGTCCCAGAATTGCGGTCAGAAATTTTTGTTTTCTCGTCAGGAAAAATAAAACAGCAAACAGAACGGAAACGTGCAGTCCGGATACTGCAACCACGTGGCGGATTCCGCTGACCTGGAATGCCGCATCCTCCTGAACTGTGAACAGATTATCATTTCCCAAAAGAACCGCCAACGCAAACGGCGCGGTATCCTCCGGGAAAACGGACACGATTCGTTCGGAAAGTGTCCTGCGGAAGGAGGCGATGAAATAGCGGGCAGGAACTTCCTCCGGATGCAAAACGGTTAATTCATCATCAGCGCGCAGTTTCAGAAAGATTCCCTCGCCCTTATGGTAGGTAGCTTCTTCTGCGCCACCGTTTGCCGTATAGGTCAGGCGCATTTTTCCGGTCACTTTGTCTCCGGGGGACAAGCTGTCGCTCTCATAGACGTATAGGCGGACTCGGTAAAACTTGCCGTCCAGCATAATACCGCCGTCGGCGGCAGTGCAGTAGCCGGTATCAAAGCTGTAATCGGTGATTTCCACCTCCAGCTCCACCGTCTGCCCGTCATAACCGCGCGCAGTATTTAAGTAAATGCGGTCGTATCCCCAGTTCCACAGCAAACCTGCGGCGCATCCGAAAAGCACCATTGCGATGATCGCCGCCGGCTTATTCCTCAACAGCCGCAGCGCTCCGGCAACCAGCAGGCACAGCAATCCAGAGCCTGCCAACAGCAGTCCTTGCATACAAGATATCCCCAAAACACAGGCTGCCGCAAAGCCAATGCTAAACCATACCAGTTTTCGCATATCCGTCCTCCCCCCCTCCTACAAAACGGGGCGCCGCCTTTGGCAGCGCCCTGTAACTATTTAACCGAGCTTGGAGGCAACAAAGTCATCCACCTGAGCCAGCGCATCGTCCAGCTTCAGCACGTCTTTGCCGCCGCCCATAGCAGAATCCGGCTTTCCGCCGCCGCTTCCGCCACAAACGGCGCACACGTGCTTCACCAGTTCACCGGCCTTCAATCCTCTGCTGATGGCATCCTTGCCGCAAACGGCAAGGAATGTAATCTTGCCATCCTGGACGGTAGAAAGCACCGCAACCAAATTGGGGGCTTTGTCACGCAGGGTATCACCCATTTGGCGCAGCTTGTTGGCATCCGCCTCGGGTACGTTGGCAGTGAGAACCTTCAATCCGTTTACATCGTGGCCACTGACCAGGAAACGGTCTGCTTCGTTGGCAGTTTCCTTTGCTTTAATGGATTCGATGGTCTTCTTCAGCGTCTTGATCTCCTCCACCTGACTTTCCAGTCTGGAGGCAAGCTCTGCAGGCTTTGTCTTCAGAATTGCGCAGGCAGAGTATACTCTCTGACGGGACAGTTCCATCTCGGCCAGGCACTCTTTTCCGGTGATTGCCTCAATACGGCGGACACCGGATGCAACGGAGCCTTCGCTCTCAATCCGGAAAGGACCGACCTTTGCGGTGTTGTCCAGGTGCGTACCGCCGCACAGCTCGATGGAGTAACCGCTCATATTGACCACGCGAACCGTATCGCCGTACTTCTCGCTGAACAACGCCATTGCCCCCATTGCCTTTGCTTCCTCAATGGGCATTTCCCGCACGGAAATAGGATAGCCTTCCAGAACGGCGGTCTGAACAATGCTGTCAATCCGCGCCATTTCCTCCGGGGTTACAGCAGAATAATGGGTGAAGTCGAAGCGCAGGCGGGCAGGCTCAACCAGAGAGCCTGCCTGATGGACGTGGTCGCCCAGGACACTCTTCAGCGCTTTTTGCAGAAGATGGGTTGCGGAGTGGGCGCGCATAATTGCTTTGCGTCGCTCCACATCAATGGAGGGCAGTACCACATCATCCACTTTAATGGTTCCGCCGGTCATAATGCCGCTGTGCAGGTACTTGCCGCCCTTATCCTTTTGTACATCGGTCACCTTAAAACGGCTTTCTCCCATAAGAATCACGCCGTGGTCAGCAGCCTGACCGCCCATTTCCGCATAGAAGGGCGTGTTATCCAGAACAATAATGCCCTTTTCGCCGCCGGTAATGGAGCCGGTAACTTCCTCGCCCACACAAACTGCCAGGACTTTTGCCTCGCAGTTATTCACATGATAGCCGACAAACTCTGTGGGAGTATTGTCCAAGCCCAGGTCGATGCCTGCCCAGCCTAAATCGCCCATTTTCTTGCGGTCTTCCCGAGCGCGGATTCTCTGCGCTTCTCTGTAAGCGGTATAGCGGTCCATATCCACGGTCATATTCTCGTCTTCCAGCATCTCCACAGTCAAGTCGATGGGGAAACCGTAGGTATCTGCCAGCAGGAAGGCATCGTCGCCGGAAAACACGCTCTCGCCCTTTGCCTTATGCTCAGAAAGCTTCTCTCCAAAAATACGCATACCGGTATCAATGGTACGGGCAAAGTTCTCTTCTTCGTTCCTTACCACGCGAATGACGTGCTGAGCGCGCTCGCGCAGATAGGTATAGTGGGATTCATTTTCCTCAATTACCGTCTGAACCACCTTATACAGGAAAGGTTCATTGACACCTAAAAGCTTGCCGTGGCGGGCCGCACGGCGCAACAAACGGCGCAAAACGTAACCCCGTCCCTCATTGGTAGGCTGTACGCCATCGGCAATCATAAAGGTAGATGCGCGGATATGATCGGTAATCACGCGCAGACTCACATCGGTTTTGGTGCTCTGACCGTAGGATGCGCCGGTAATGGCCGTGACGTGGTTCGTGATATTCATAACGGTGTCCACATCGAACAGGCTGTTTACATCCTGACATACCACTGCCAGGCGCTCCAGGCCCATACCGGTGTCAATATTCTTCTGGGCCAGCTCCGTATAGTTACCGTTACCGTCGTTGTCGAACTGGGAGAATACGTTATTCCAGACTTCCATATAACGGTCACATTCACAGCCGACTGTACATTCGGGCTTTCCGCAACCGTACTTCTCACCGCGATCATAGTAAATCTCAGAGCAAGGACCGCAGGGACCGGAGCCATGCTCCCAGAAATTATCGGCCTTTCCGAAACGGAAGATCTTCTCACCGGGAATTCCAATCTCCTTGTTCCATATCTCGAAGGCCTCTTCGTCGTTTTCGTAAATAGAGGGAAACAAGCGGTCCTCCTCCAGACCTACAACCTTCGTCAAAAATTCCCAGCTCCAGGCAATGGCTTCCCGCTTGAAATAGTCGCCGAAAGAGAAGTTGCCCAGCATTTCAAAATAGGTTCCGTGGCGGGCGGTCTTGCCAATATTCTCAATATCACCCGTACGGATGCACTTTTGACAGGTGCAGACACGGCGGCGGGGCGGTTCCACCTCGCCCTTGAAATAGGGTTTCATCGGCGCCATGCCGGAGTTGATCAGCAGCAAGGACTGGTCATTCTGGGGAATCAGCGAAAAACTAGGCAGACGTAAATGCTCCTTGCTTTCAAAGTAGCTCAGGAACATTTCGCGCAGCTCGTTTACACCGTAAGCTTTTTTTGCCATCGGAAAAACCTCCATAATCCATAAAAAAATCGCCACCCCTGTCACATAGGGGCGACGTAAATCGCGGTACCACCCTAATTATCCCCGCAGGGACATCTTAGCTGCTCTGTAACGGGAGCGCCCGTTCCGGTCATCCCGGACGGCTTGGAAGTGGCTGAAGAATGTTTCCGGCAAGGGGCTTACACCGTCTCCCCTCTCGCTTGGCGCTGTGTCATCCTTCTCGTTTCCGCATTGCCTTTGCATTTACCGTTGTTATTCTACCACAAAAACCCGGATTGTCAATGGTTTGCCCGGTATTTCATAAAAAATCCGCCCGTTGGGCGGACTCACATAGGGATTTACACGGTTTTGAATGAATCTTTTTCTCCACAACCGCTCCCCGTCTCCCTTGGAATACATCCAGTATTCACGCGGTCACCGGTGGCTGCTGTGAAGAAAAATC
>JAZUOF010000010.1:0-9627 GCA_045604565.1 Faecousia sp. | reverse complement strand
CCCGCTCACTTCTTTTACAGTGTAACTACGGCGGCTCTTTCCTTGACTTTTTCTCTCTTTGGTGCTATTATCCTTGCACACGGAGAGTTGTCCGAGCGGCTTAAGGAGCCAGTCTTGAAAACTGGTGATGGGGCAACCCACCGTGAGTTCGTATCTCACACTCTCCGCCAGAAAAACCGACAAGTCGAAACTTGTCGGTTTCTCAACTAAATCCACCCTTGCGGGTGGGTGAAATATTGCTTCGCAACGTGAAATACGCCTGCGGCGTGTGAAATTCGCCTCGACGGCGAGTGGGTGGATTTAATTTCACTTGATGCGATAGCATCAAATTTCACAATTTACGGAGTAAATTATTTCACCGTGAGCGTAAGCGAACGATTTCACTAAATCTGCTTTCAGGATTTTTGGAAGGTAATCAGTAAGAATGAATATGGAAGAAGTTAACCGCTGGACAGTCCAACGGTTTTTCTGTTTTTATACCCCAAATAATCGCTCGATTTTCATGAATGCACAACACCTATATGATGGATACGAACAACCGAATAATGCAAAACTTCAAATTAGTATTGACTTCCACCCTGCGTTAAAGTTTATAATGTAGCCATAAGGAGGTGTTTCAGATGAAAATGAAAGCTGTTAGCAAAGCTACAGGACTAACTGACCGAACCATTCGCTACTATATCGAAGAAACACTCATTTCCCCTGTGTACACAGAAAACTATCTCGGTCGAAAAACATTTGATTTCTCCGAAGCCGATATCCAGCAACTTAACGATATTGCTGTTCTGCGTAAGTTCGGTTTTTCAATTGCAGAAATTAAAGAGATGCTCCACTATCCCGAATGTATTATTCGGATTGCAAAAGAGTTGCAATCCAGGAAGCAATCTTCTGTTCATGAGGAGCAATCTTTATTGGCGGCCCTTTCTCGATTAGATATATCACATAACTATACTGTATCAGAACTGGCAGCCTTTTTGTCTAAGCCTGTTTGCGAAACAGCTCTGCCCGCGGAGGATTCAAATCCCAATTCTTTCCGTTCTGTCCTGTCACTTGTTAAGAAAACCATTATTTTTTTGATCACATGGCCCCCCGTTGCACTTGCTATAAGTGCAATCTTTGACTATTACCATAGATATCAGTATCCGGTCATCAACAGCAGCACAATTATAGTGATAGGAATTTTGATTTTTCCAACCATTATGATTTTGCTTGTTTCAAAATTCAGACTTAAGCCTCTGCCGAAGCGAGTTTTGAAAGCCATCTTACTGATCCTTTGTGTGTTAATCACTCCACTAAATTATTTCTTTACCTGCTGTGTCTTCAGCGTTTCCAAAACATCGAATCACCACAACTATCGTGGGTTTGACTCCAACAGTTTGGTTGACAGAGACAGTATTATTCAGGATTTATTTCCAGCATGGCCGGAGTATTCCGATACAAAGTACTACTATTACTATTCAGAAGGACTCTTTGGGAATACCTGCGACATATATGCTGAATGGTCGTTGGATGCAGATAGTTTTGCAGCTGAAGTATCCCGCGTTCAGGTACTTTTCGAAAGCAGGACAACTACCGAAAATCCTCTCAACAGTATTACTGTTCAGAACGGCGAATACACATGCCTTGTTTTATATTCCGGAAATCCTCCGTTTGAAGGCGCGACAGAGGACTACTCGTACTATATCTTTGGCTATGATGAAAATAGCAGGAGAGTCCGCTACATTCACTGTTATAGCCAAGTAAATGGTGCCGATCAGCCATACTACTTGTCCTTAGAGTGGTAGGGAAATGATGAATATCTATTTAGTTCAAATGCAAAAATAACCGTGTCCTACAGAACGGAGCGACAAAAAGCGTTACGACTCTAGCAATTTCAAGTTTTGCTGTCTCAAAACCTAATCCAAAATATACATTAAGTTCAATAACGCCAGAAAAGAACCCACATTTGTCTACGACAAGTGTGGGTTCTTTTCAATGAAATACATCCCTTGCGGGATTTGTGAAATTGCCTTCGGCAGTGAAATATTGCTGCGCAATGTGAAATATGCTGCGGCATATAGGGATTTATTTCATTTCGCTTGATGCATCAGCATCAAATTTCACAATTCGCAAAACGAATTATTTCACATTTTGCCGCAAGGCAAAATATTTCACTCAAAAAAGATTGCATTAGGCTCTGTGGTCGCTGACAATTAGCCTCCACAGAGCCTTTCATTATATAAAATTAACGATGGGTCATAAGGGTGTGCATTTGGTATCAAAATAGGTCGCTTATTTCAGAAAAAACGACGTGTTTTCACACGTCGTTTTTTAATAACCATCCTTGGCGAAACCCGCCTGAGCCGCAAAGCTATTCAGCAAACGCAACCGGCGGCAAGGCCCGGTCCATTACAGAAACCGGGGCGTACTGGCGGCAAGGGCTCTCAGGTCGGCAAGCTGTTCCGGCTCGATTGCCTGCGCTCCCATTTCCACAAGCTCCCGAACAGCAGGACTGCCATCTGCAAAGCAGAATACCGGCTGCCAGTTATGCCGCAGGTTCTGCACCGTACCAGTCCAGGTGCCGCCTTTTTGGTAATGGCACTGGGCAACCAGCACAACCCGTCCCATCGTGTGAATAATGCGGTTGCGGCTGATGGCTCTTTGGGATGAGAAGTCCAAATCAAAGCCATCCTCACTCAAATACAGCAAATTTTCCCGTTCCGGGCAGTCTTGCAACCGGTCGGCGACTATGCTGATGACACTGCCGCCGTGCATCAGGCAGCTCTCCTGCGCCTGTCTGTCCGCGCCCCGGGCATTTCCGGATACCAGCACAAGACCCTGCATTGCCGCCTGTTTGCCCGCCTGCGCGGCAAAGTCCCGGTTTTCCGGCGCCAGATCCCGGCTTCCCACCAAAGAAACCGCAGGCTTTCCCAGTAGGGATAAATCGCCTTTTCCCCACAGCACGCCCGGGCAGTCTAATCCTAAGCTCCGGTGTAAAACAGCCGGGTATATTTCACTGACTCGGGTGATGGGAACACAGCCGTGCTTTGCGGCTTTGTGTAAGTACCAGTCAAGCTGATCCTGCTGGCTCAGCAGGCGCAGAATACGCTCTGCTTCGGGGCGGTCATAACCCATAGCCGCCAAGTCCTCCGGACACATATCCCTCTGTTCCTCCGGAGGCTCCATTGCCCGGGCGCGTTTTGCCAAAGTACGTAACTGCGCCACGGTCATAATGCGTCGTTCAGGGTCTCCCAGGTGACTGGTAAGCAACAGAAAACCCCGTTCTGCGCCGGTCAACGGAATCGCTTCCTGACAACAGGCGCTTTCTCTTCCTTCTCGGTCAAGGCGCCGTCGTCGCCCAGAAGCATAGGCTTAATATGGTAATGGGAATACTTGGCAATCTCATCCAGCTTGGCTTTTTCCGGGAAATTGCCCACGATGGACCAGGCCACACCCTTTCGTCTGGCGCGTCCGGTTCTGCCAATCCGATGGACATAATATTCGTTCTCCTCGGGGATATCGTAGTTAATGACGCAGTCCACATCGTCCACGTCAATTCCCCGGGAGGCTACATCCGTGGCAATCAGGATGGACAGCTTTCCCTCCCGATACTTTTGCATGGTCTTTTCTCTTTGGCTTTGGCGGATATCGCCGTGGATACAGTCGCAGTCTGCTCCTGTCCGCTGGAAATCATCGCACAGGCGCTGGCACATATGCTTGGTGTTGCAGAAAATCATAACGCGCTCATATCCCTGAGTTTGGATGAGCCGCAAGGCTGTTTGCGCTTTTTCCAGGGGTGTGACGGTGATGGCATACTGGTCAATGTCCGGGCGATCTTCCTGCTTGGGCTCAACGGTGATTTCCACCTCGTCGCGCTGATACATCCAGGAAACCGTCATAACCTCCTGGGAGATGGTGGCGGAAAACAGACCCAGATTCCGGCGGTTTTTCACCTTTTCGATGGTGCGGGTCACATCCTTAAAGAAACCCATATCCAGCATACGGTCTGCTTCGTCCAGCACCACGGTCTGAATTTTGTCCAGGCGGTCATTTTTCCGGTTATAGTGGTCCATCAGCCGTCCGGGAGTCGCCACAATGATTTGCGGCTTTTTCTCCAGTTGCTTGGCCTGCCCCACAATCCCCGCGCCGCCGTACAGGATCGCCACGCGGATGCCCTGATAATAGGTCAGCAGGCCCCGTAATTCTTCCCCAATCTGAATGGCAAGCTCACGGGTGGGCGCCAGAATCAGTCCCTGGACATCGGCGCACTGCGTATCCACGTGCTCAATCATCGGAATACCGAAGGCAAAAGTTTTGCCCGTACCCGTAGGCGCTTTGGCAATAACATCCTTCCATTGCATAAAAGGCGGAATCGCCAACTGCTGAATGGTGGTCGGATAACCGTAGCCTTTCTTTTCCAGAGCCTTGAGCATTGCCTCGCTCAATCCCATTTCCTGAAATGTGGTCATGATAAAACTCGTCCTTTTTCTTCTGATTTATTACATTTTACCATTTTCCTGCCAAATATGCAACTGCTTCTGCATATCCCATATTTGCCCGGGCCGTGTTTATAGAAAATTCACGCCTTCCGGCGGTGGCAGTTGTGGACAAACGCAAAAAAATGTGCTATATTGTATGGTGAAAATTTATGGGCGCCAAGATTCTCCCACAAAACGGAGGTTTGAGAAAAAAATGGGCAAGCTAATTGTAATCGAAGGAACAGACGGTTCCGGAAAGTCTACCCAATTTCAGCTTCTTTCCCAGCATTTGGAACAGGATTCCGTAAGCTTTAAGCATCTTGTCTTTCCCCGATACAAAGAGGAGAGTTCCGCGCTGATTCGTATGTACCTGGGCGGTCAGTTTGGCAGCAATCCCGCTGATGTGAATGCTTACGCCGCCTCCTCCTTCTATGCGGTGGATCGGTACGCATCCTACAAGATGGATTGGGGCCAATGGTATTGCAGCGGCGGCGTTGTGCTGTCCGACCGCTATACCACCTCCAACGCGGTGCATCAAGCTTCCAAGGAGACCGGTGAGGCCCAGCAGGCGTTCTTAGGATGGCTATACGATTTTGAATATAACAAGCTGGGACTTCCCCGCCCCGATCTGGTCATCTATCTGGATGTGCCCACGGACTTTACAGAAAAGCTTCTGCGGCATCGGGAAAATGACACCAATACCAAGGCTGATATCCACGAGCAGGATATGCAGTACCTTGCCACCTGCCGTCAGACCGGCCGCGCCGCCGCGGAATTCTACGGTTGGACGCTCATCCAATGTGTGCGCGACGGCGCTATGCGTTCTATGGAGGATATTCATCAGGAGATTTACAGCCACGTAAAAAAGTGTTTGGAGGGTTAAACTATGGTATATGTACTCTTGGGAACCGGTTTTGAAGAAACCGAGGCCATTGTTCCTCTGGATATGATGCGCCGCGCGGGCATCCCCGTGATGACGGTGGGTGTAAACGGTAAAACCGTCTACGGCGGCCACGGAATCGGCGTGGAGGCAGATATTCTCCTGTCTCAAATGGATTTAACGGACCTGGATATGATTGTGTTGCCCGGCGGACTGGGCGGTGTAGCCTCTGTATCCGCCAGCAAGGAGGCGCTGGATGCGCTGTCCTTCGCCTGGAACAACGGCAAATTCGTCGCCGCCATTTGCGCCGGTCCTACGGTGCTTGCGGCGCTGGGAATTACCCAAAACAAAAATGTCACCTGCTACCCCGGCTGCGAAAAGGATATGGCAGGCGCAATCGTCGATCCCAACGCTGCCTGCGTCCGGGACGGAAATTTGATTACCGGCGCATCCGCCGGCTGCGCGGGCAAATTCGCGATCATGCTGATCGATGCCCTGAAAGGCAGTGACACCGCGGCTCAGATCGCCAGACAGATTGTGATCCGCTGACAGGAGGAACACTTATGGACAAAGAAAATAAGATTCCTGATACTCCTCAGGACGATAAGTGGCTGGACGATGTGCTGGGCGCCACTACCCCCGTGCCTGAACTGGGCGCAGATGAAATGGCTGTATCTTCTGCCCGCCTGTCACACATGGATGATATGGCCTTGGAGAAGATTCTGGCTGAGGATTGGAGCCAGGTGCCCGATTTGGAAACGGAAACACCGGCGCAAGAGCCTGTGAGCGCATCTGAGGAAGTTCCCGCAACAGAGGAAATTCCCGTCGAACCTGAACTGGATGCCACACAAATGTTCTTCCCCCTGGAGGAGCAGCCTGCGCCCGTTGCCGATACCAAAGAGCCTACCGCTCCCCTGCCCGTGCCGGAGGAAACTCCCGTATCCAGGGAGCGCAAGACCCGTCCGGCGCCTAAAAAAGGATACGGCTTATTCGGTTTGCCCCATATCGCCGCCACGCTGCTTTGGATTCTGATCATCGTGGTGATCGGCGTTACGCTGGGCCGGACCTTATGGGTATGTTGCGCGGATCTGATGGCTTTTGGCAAGCCGGATCATGAGGCGGTCATTACCATTACAGAAGAAGATGACATTGACTCCATCTCCCAAAAATTGGGAGATTTGGGTCTGATTGAGTACCCCACCCTGTTCAAGTTCTTTGCGCAAGCCACCGGTAAGGATGCGGACATTGATGTAGGCACCTTCACATTGAATGCCATTTACGACTACAATGCCATGATCAACCGTATGGTCAATTACGGTCCTGCCCGCAAGGAAGTGGAAATTATGATTCCCGAAGGCTACACCTGCGCTCAGATTTTCGCGCTGATGGAAGAACGGGGTGTCTGCTCCGCGGCAGATTTGGAAGAATACGCCGCCAACGGCGAGCTGCGCGATTATTGGTTCCTGGAGGGTGTGAAGCGGGGCGACAAGTACTGCCTGGAGGGATACCTCTTCCCGGATACCTACCGCTTCTATACCAACGATCAGCCTAAACGGGTACTGGAGAAGTTCCTGGACGGCTTTGATTACCGTTTTACCGACGTGATGAAGGAAAAACTGGAGCCTCTGAACAAGAGAATTGCCGCCGCCCTTTCCTCCCGGGGATACGGACAGGCCTATATTACCGAGCATCAGATTACCATTCGGGAAGTGGTTATCATTGCCTCTATGATTGAAAAGGAAACGGCAAATCAGGACGAAAGCTACACCATTTCCTCGGTTATCTACAACCGTTTGACCAACCCGGCAAACTTCCCCTATCTGAATATTGACGCCACGCTGATTTACGCGCTGGGCGGCAATATTGACCCGGAAACCGGAAAAGTCAAACCCCTGACCGAAAGCGATTTCCAGATGTCCAGTCCCTACAACACTTACAATAGCCAGGGATTGCCTCCCGGACCTATTTCCAATCCGGGCCGTAACAGTCTGGACGCCGCCCTCGACCCCGAAACCACCAGCAAAGCTTACTATTACTATGTGCTCAATCCCAAGACCGCTTTGCACCTGTTTGCCGCCACCTTGTCCGAGCACGAGGCCAACATCAAGTACGTGCAGTCTTTGGGGTAAGCTATGAAGAAAATTGAGCTGTTAAGTCCCGCCGGAGATATGGAACGGCTGAAAATGTCCGTTCTGTACGGCGCGGATGCGGTTTACCTGGCAGGCACGGATTTCGGAATGCGCGCCTTTGCCGGTAACTTCTCCCCGGAGGAGCTTCCCAAGGCTGTGCAGTACGCCCACAGCCACGGTGTTAAGGTCCACGTGACTGTGAATACCATGCCCCGTAACGAGGAAGTAGCCCAGCTGCCCGCTTATCTGGAACAGCTGAACGACGCAGGCGTGGATGCGCTGATTGTGGCGGATTTGGGTGTGTTTACCCTGGCGGGAAAATATGCTCCCAACTGCCAGCGGCACATCTCCACCCAGCAATCCATTGCCAACTATGAATGCGCCAAAGCCTGGTACGATTTGGGCGCACAGCGGGTCGTACTCGCCCGGGAGCTGAATCTGAGGGAGATTGCCTTTATCCGCCAGAATACACCCAAAGAATTGGAGCTGGAAACCTTTGGCCACGGCGCTATGTGCGTCAGTTACTCCGGACGCTGTCTGCTGAGCAATTATATGACCGGACGGGATTCCAATCGGGGCGCCTGCGCCCAACCCTGCCCCCATCAATATGCGCTGGTAGGGGAAAAACGCCCCGGAGAGTATTTCCCCGTTTACGAGGACGAAAAGGGCACATACATTCTCAATTCCCGGGATATGTGTATGATTGACCACCTGAAGGAACTGCAGGACGCAGGCGTGGACTGCATAAAGATTGAAGGCCGCGCCAAATCCGCTTACTATGCCGCCATTGTTACCGGCGCATACCGCCACGCCATTGACGACGTGGCTTCCGGCCGGCCTATTGACCCGGTATGGCGGGAGGAAGTGGAACGGGTCTCTCACCGCATTTATTCCACCGGCTTTTACTTTGGCGAGCCGGGACAGTACACACAAAATTCCCGTTACATCCGTCAGTGGCAGGTTGCCGCCATTGTGGAGCATTGCGATGACAAGGGCTTGGCTATCTGCTCCTTGCGAAACAAGTTCTCTGCCGGCGATACCTTAGAGGCCGTGGGGCCGGACACCCGCCCCTTCTCCTTCCTGGTACCGGAAATGACCGATATGCAGGGCGCTCCCCTTTCCGAACCCAGAACACCGCAAATGCAGTTTGCTCTGCAGCTTCCCAAGCCTGTTCCCGATATGACCATTTTACGAAAAGCTGTGGATTTATCTGCCAAATAAAAACCCTCTCGCCGAATGTCCTTCGGCGAGAGGATTTTTTAATTCTTTAAACTCTGAAGCGGCGCGGGGATTCTTCCTCCCCGGGCAACAAATGCTTCACTGCTCTTGTCAATCACCGGCATTACCGGGGCGCTGCCCAGCAAGCCGCCCATTTCCACCCGGTCGCCAACAGTTTTATCCGGTGCAGGAATAATGCGAACCGCAGTGGTCTTGCTGTTGACCATACCAATCGCTGCTTCGTCCGCGATAATGGCGGAGATGGTTGCCGCGGACGTATCGCCGGGTACTGCAATCATATCCAATCCCACAGAGCAGACACAGGTCATCGCCTCCAGCTTTGACAGGCTCAGAGTGCCGCACTCTGCGGCAGCAATCATTCCCTCATCTTCCGATACGGGAATAAATGCGCCGGACAGTCCTCCCACATGGTTGCTGGCCATTACGCCGCCTTTCTTTACCGCGTCATTGAGCAGCGCCAGAGCCGCTGTTGTGCCGTGTGTACCGCAGACCTCCAGTCCCATTTCCTCCAGAATACGGGCAACACTGTCTCCCACAGCGGGCGTGGGCGCAAGGCTCAGGTCTACAATGCCAAAGGGAACGTTCAGGCGGCTGGATGCCTCCACGCCCACAATCTGACCCATCCGAGTGATCCGGAAGGCAGTCTTCTTGACCGTCTCTGCTACCACATCAAAAGGCTGGCCCTTTACGCTCTGCAAGGCGTGATACACGACTCCCGGGCCGGAAACGCCCACATTCAACACACATTCCGGTTCTCCCACGCCGTGGAACGCGCCGGCCATAAAGGGGTTATCTTCTACCGCGTTGGCAAATACCACCAGTTTTGCGCAGCCCAGGCCGTCATTGTCGGCAGTCAGCCGGGCAGTTTTTTTGATAATGTGTCCCATCTTTCTGACGGCATCCATATTGATACCCGCCCGGG
>JAZUOF010000009.1:0-8555 GCA_045604565.1 Faecousia sp. | reverse complement strand
GCAAGCAGCGTCTGTTCGTCAGTTTCCCCGGATAATACCAGAATTCCGGTAATCCCCGCATTCAGGCCGGATTTGATGTCGGTGTATATTCGGTCCCCTACAACGCAAGTCTGTTCCGGCGGAACAGAAAGCGATTCCATCGCCAGCCTCGGCATCAATGCAGAGGGTTTTCCAATGACTACCGGGCGTCTGCCTGTGGCGTGTTCAATCATCCTGCATACACTGCCACAGTCGGGAACACTTCCCCACTGGGTCGGACAAACCAGGTCCGGATTGGTTGCAATATACGGAAGATCCGGGCGGGTTGTTAAAAGAAAGCTTACATCGGAAAGCTTGCAAAAGGTCAGTTCCGTATCAAAACCCATCACCACACACTGGACTTCCTCCAGCTCGTTGGTGATAATAAAACCTGCGTCCCGGAGTTCGTCCTGAAAAGACTTGGTGCCGCAGACGTAAAGCGGAGCGTCCGGATAATGCTTTTTTAAATAATAAATGGTTGCCTGGGATGAGGTTATAAAATCATCTTTGTCTGCATAGATCCCCATATGATTGAGCTTTTCAATATACGCCTGCACACTTTTGGAAGAATTGTTCGTCATAAACATATATCTGCCACCGTGTCGTTTGATCCCATCCAAAAACCGATGAGTAAACGGGAAAAGCCGGTCTCCCAAATACAAAGTACCGTCCATATCCAGCAGATATAGCTTCAATGGCGCAATCACCTGATAGGCATCCAAATCTGTCACCGCCTTATTTTCATACGTGAATTAAAATGAGTATAACATAACCCTGTGAAAAATCAAGTTCCCTTAAAGATATAGAAAATCGTGTGATTCATTTCTGCGCTCTGCACTTGACATTGTGCAATATTTTCAATATAATATGAAAGTTATCGGGGTGTGGCGAAGTTTGGTATCGCGCTTGGTTCGGGTCCAAGAGGCCTCGGGTTCGAATCCCGACACTCCGACCACAGACCGGGAACAGGTTTATGCCTGTTCCCGGTATTCTTGTACAAAAACGGGCGTGTTGCAAATTGACAGCAACACGCCCGTTTCAGCGCAAAATCACTATATACCTTTTCAAAATATGTTATCTCGCAGGAAATACCCAAACTAGGATATTTCCTTTTCAGAAGAAATGTGCTCCCCGTGCATTTTCTCAAAACACACCTTTGCGGCGGAAATATCCTGATTACACTCCAGATGATAAAGCGGAACTGTGAGCAGAAGTTTGTCCAGCAATTCCAGAGTATGCTCCACAGCTTCCCTGCCCTCCGGCTTGTAGCATTGAGAAAAGGCAGCCATTAGAGCGTCCGACGGTGACAGACTGTATATCCGATTTTTTTCAGCCTGTGACAAGAAACAAATGCCGGCCAATGGCGCGCAAATGTTTTGTCCAATGTTGTGTTTGCCGCGCCAGGGCGACCCGCAAACATAAAACATATCCCCTTTTCGGTGTAAAAATGGCTTATCATCGTTAATAACAGTGGCTCTGTCCCCAAGCAATTCACACCAAAGGTGACGATGTGTGGATTTTCCGGTTCCGCTCTTTGCTGCGAATAAATAGGCGCGGCCATCAACCATTAATGCAGACGCGTGAATGAACATACTGTCATACATTGGGGCCGTCTCGGCAATTTTCCGGAGTAAAATCTGCATTTCCAGAAAAGCATCCGAATAATGCATTTCTGCAGCGCCCACAGTTCGTGCCTGAAGGTTTTCCCGTTCCTGCTGTTTACGCAGATCCTCCTGCGTAAGATCCGTGTGAAAATCCGCATTTTCATCCGTCAGATAGGCGCGACAGAATCTTTTGGTGGAAGAAAACGCTGCAGAAACAGCGATATTCATACCGGCCATACCTATAGTAAATTGCTCCACGTACTCACCTCCATTTGTCATAGAAAGAAGGCACACGGGTAATGCGCCCATGTGCCTTAATTCGTTTTATCCGGGCAGTCTGGGCAACTCAATGCCGCCGCCTGTATTATCATTGGAACCTTGTGTGTCAGAAGACGTACCAGTAGGCCTATTTCCGCCGGAAGTAGGTCTGGTAACACTTGTTCCAGGTCGCGTGGTTTCTTCCGTAGCGTCGGGATCAGTAGGAGAAGCAGGGTCCGTAGGCGAAACAGGATCGTCCGTAGATTCCGGTGAATCCGTGGGTTCAGGATCCTCGTCCCTTGTCTCAACGTCCAAAATATCTACCCAATCCTCATCCTCGGTGATAATGCCCTTGGTTGTCTCCGGGTTGGTTTCGGTTGTCTCAGTATTGGATTCATTCCAGGGATTACAGCAGACAAGAATCAAAATCAATGCAAGCACCAGTATGGCCGCACAAATCAGATATATCCACTTATTCATATCCACAATCCCTTAGTTGCCGGGATCGACTTCGGATTCCCAACCGTCAGGAGAACCGTATGAAGCGTTGTTGGTCGTAATCCATGCTGTAGGTGTTTCGTAATTCATACTAAAAGCTCCTTTCACAGTAAGAATCAAGCCTGATAATACTCAGATGCGGCAAGATAGTAAGTGTACATAGCGCCCATCAAATTCTTCAGCGCAGAGGAAGATGTGCTTCTATGGTACATTCTCTCAATGTAATACATGGGAGAATAGCCTACAAAGAACTCTCCGGAATCATCCAAAATATCCACATAGCAGTCCAGGTCATAGGGATTGATTCCATCAATCTCGATATAGTACATAGAGCCCTTTGCCACGGGATACACATTTTCAAGGACATATTCATCATCCAGACCGAAGAACTCAACCATAAAGGGAACAGTAGTCAAATCGGTATCGGAGGTAAGGTAGAAACGAACAGCGGTTCTGGTCTCGTGAACCAAGCTTGCGCCCGCAAAGTCAAGTACGCTGCTGCCGTCTTCCAGGTCTGCCGCGTAACCGTTGTTCTCAGGAACCTGCTGTGTCACAACAATTCCTTCGTCGGCCAGGACGTCCGTATTGTATCCGAAGTAGTTCTGCGCAGCTCCGCCGTAGCCGAGCATTGCCTTGACCAGTTCACGGCTGAGCTCCGGATCTTTTTCCAGATATGCATCGTATTCACCGGAAAGAATCATATCGGCATACTGACGGATGGAGTACTGATATGTAGCACTGACATTGCCATTGCCATTGTCAATGGTAATGAACATTGTATCGCCCATCTGCGCTGCTGCCAGATCAACGGTGAAATAATCACCATCAGCAACATCCGGGTAAGTATTCGTGATGTTATTAACCGTAACAGTAACGTCCGCAGATGCGCCGGGCAGGTCAACCCAGAAGTTAGCGCTGATATTATCATTCAGAACCAGATTCCAGCTGTCAATGCTACCATTGCCTCTGTCCGCAAACAGAGCAAACTCAACATAATTGCTGGCATAGTCAAACTCTGCACCGGAGGTCTCTGCAAACACACGAAGCAGATATTTGCCGTCCAGTCCGGCAGGCAGGTTAACCGTTGCAGTACCGCTGGCGCTGGTGACGCTGTTGGTCACAGGGCCGTAGTACAGAACATTACCCATCTGGTCGCACAAAGCAGCACAAATCTTATCACCGGAAGCTGCGCCGGAATAAGATACAGAAACAGACCACTTGGAGTATCCGGTATTGGTGGTCAAGCTGGAAGTTGTAGACGCAGAGAACGCCTTGGCGGAATTCAGAAGAGTCAGATTCCAAACGGGATCTGCTACGGTGCTGACAGCACCGAAGCTTGCAGGCTTGGCGGAAGCAGTAACCAGAGCAATCTTGGAAGCGTCCAGATTGAACGCAGGACGGGCTGCATACTTAGTGGCAACGTGAGGAGCGCCAACGAAACCGGAGTCGCTGACCACACCAGCCATAATATCCTGATTCTTATTGACAGAGCGCAGCCACCAGCCGGTATCGGTATTAAATGCAGTGCCCACCAGAGCATTGCCTCCGAAGCAGGCTTCTACTTCTTCTGCAGACAGGAAGAATACAACTTCATCAGACAGCGCATCTTTTGCCCAATCAACGCCATATGCATTGGCGCTGGAAGCGCTCTTGGAGACGGTCAGCATTACAGCCTTCTGCGCACTTGTGAAGTTGGACAGATAGTTGGTACACCAAGCCTTGCCGGCGCTGGTGCTCCAGCTGCTGCCGGTACCGTTTTCATTATAAGCAAAGGGTTCGCCAACAGTATCAGTAGACAGCAGCAATACACCATCTTCTCCGTTATTTGCGCCGTCGGCGTCAGCAATCAACCATTTGCTGCCGGCAAAATTCAAATACTGGCCATCCTTCAGGGCATCAGTACCCATACCGACCGCAGATACCGTGCCGTTAGCCGCAGATGCAACCACGGGCAGCAGCGCAACGATCATACAGATGACCAATATGCAGCTTAGTACTCTTCTGTTCTGCTTCATTGTTTCGTCCTCATTTCTTCTTATTCAAAATGCAGTTCAGGCGACTTATAAAAAATACACTGGCAGAATCCTGTGAATCATAACGGGAATCCCTTGTTAAGGTCACGAGATGACCAAACCCGCCCTTATACTTTGTGGGTAGTATATCATTTTAACTTAAAAATTGCAAGAGCATTGTGGGGAGAAAGAAATCATTCCCCAATAATTTAAAAGCTTTTTGAAAGAATAACAAATAATTGAAATCGCCCAGTGCTTTTCTTATACATCCTTCTGTCCGATATTCATAATATCGTAGGGAGTTGTCTGATAAACGAAGTAATTCAGCCAGTTGGAAAACAGCAAATTGGCATGACCGCGCCAACGCACCAGCGGCTCTTGCGTCACATCATCGTTGGGGAAATAATTTTTAGGAATACGAATTGGCAGACCCATATTGAAATCCCGCAGGTACTCATTTTTCAGAGTATCCGGATCATATTCCGAATGTCCTGTAATAAAGATTTGCCGGCCTCCTCTACTCATAACCGCATATACGCCGGCTTCCTCAGACGATGCGATCACCCGCAGCCCCGGAATTCGCTCAATTTCTTCCCGGTCTACGGTAGTATGCCGGGAATGGGGTACCCAGAAGGTATCGTCAAAGCCGCGCAAGAGAATGGACCGTTTATAATCAGCCCGATGAGGAAATACGCCAAAAAGCTTTTCGTTCATCTGCTGTTTTTGGATGCCATAATGATAATAAAGACCTGCCTGTGCGCCCCAACAAATGTGGAATGTGCTATGTACATGCGTTTTGCTCCACTCCATAATCTGGCACAACTCTTCCCAGTAATCCACATCCTCAAAAGCCATATTTTCCACAGGAGCGCCGGTGATCACCATTCCGTCAAATTTGCGGTCTTTCAGCTCGGAGAAGCTTTTGTAAAATGTTAAGAGGTGCTCCTGGGGAATATTTTTTGCCACGTGGGATGTGGTATGCATCAGCTCAAGATGTACCTGCAGAGGGGTATTGCCCAACAAACGGGTCAACTGTGTCTCCGTAACAATTTTTGTAGGCATCAGGTTCAGAAGCACAATCTCCAGAGGACGAATATCCTGAGAAATCGCCCGGTTCTCCGTCATGACAAAAATATTCTCTTCTTGCAACGTACTCGTTGCGGGCAAATCATTGGGGATTTGTATGGGCATAACTCGTCCTCCCTTCCAATTTTCTACCTATTCTAACTGAATTTTTCCGGCTTGTCAATCAGGGCTTATAATCGGTCAGCTCTGCGCCCTGATAGTAATGAGACAGAATCTGCCAGTAGTTGCTGCCCTGTTTTGCCATAGCATTTGCGCCATACTGACTCATTCCCACGCGGTGCCCGAATCCTTTGGTTGTAACAGTGATGGTCTGTCCTGTCACAGCCACTTGAAAGGACGTGGATCGCAACCCCAGCTTTTGTCGCAGAACGGTGCCACGGTATAATGTATTGCCAATGACAATGGTGGCTACCCCTCCACCATCGGTATACGTTACTTTCCCGAACCACTCAGAAGGTGCGCCGGAAAGCTGTATGCCCAACAATGCGCAAAACCGATCCGCTGTAAAGCTTACTGTATCTGTATAATGGGCGGCATTTTCCTCTCCGGGACTGTCTGTTGCCTGCAAATAGGGGATATCCGTCCCCCACACTGCCACCGCATCTTCCGTTCTGCCGCCGGAACAGGAAAAATAGGTAGCCTCGATCAGCTTGTCCTCATAAGTAAGCACTTTACCGGTTGTATCCGCCACGGCTTTTTGCACCTTTTCCAGAGCCTCCTGGGTGCCACCTGCCTTCAAATAATCTGTGGGACTTATATATTCCTGACAGCAGGAGGAATCTGTACAAATGTCGGCGGATGTGTGCTTGGATGTCCCGTTGACGCATTTTAAAGTAAACGTACGGGCAACGACCGTTTGTGCTTTTAATGCCTCCGGCTCAAAAGATGCCGGCATTTCCCCAAGAACTACACCTACAAGGTAGGTTTCAAGCTCCATATTTGTGTTGACGCCGTTCTGCAAGACAGTAACGGCAATCGATTCGGGTGCAATGCTTTGCTCCATTGTATCTTCCGTTTCCTGTGGCTGTTGGATATCCGGAACGATTCGTTTATAAGCGGAAATCAGCATAACAGGCGTCAGCATCCCAACGATAATGGCAACAAACAGATATTTTCCTTTCATAATATCACCCCAACAAAGATTATAGTGAGACGCTTATGCATAACCACACGATTTTTGCAGCCGTTTCCATTTGTTCTGCAACCCTTGACATCTATTGGGGGACAAAGTATAATTTATTGGGAATAATGATTGAAAACGGAGTCCAAAATGAAAAAAGCTATCAGAATTATTGTGCCGATTATCCTTGTGATTGCCATTTTAGCGGGCATCTATTGGTATCTGTTTATATACGACCGCGCCTTTACCCGGGAAATGCTTCTGAGCACTGCCCGTTATTTTGAACGGCAGGGTGAGCAGTCCATAGCAGCCTGGTTTTATGACCGCGCATACGAGCAAGGCGACGGAAGCGACGCAGTTGCCATTGAGCTGGCCAGGCAATATGTGAAATCCGGCAACTATACAAAGGCCGAACAAACGCTGTACCGGGCTATCCGTGATGGCGGCGGTGCAGAAGTCTATGTCGCCTTAAGCGAGGTTTTTGTCAAGCAGGACAAGCTGATTGACGCCCTTGATCTGCTGGATAACATTCCGGATGAAGAGATTGCCGCGCAGTTGGATGCCATGCGTCCGGCTGCACCCGTGGCTCAGCAGGAACCCGGTTTTTACAATCAGCATATTTCTGTTTCCATTGTGACCGATGGCAGCACTCTTTACGTGAATACAGCGGGAGAATATCCCACAATCGGCAAAGATCTGTATACCGCGCCCATCAAGCTTCACGATGGTGAGAATGTTCTGTGCGCTATAGCCGTTGGCAGCAACGGATTAGTCAGTCCTGCCCAGATGCTCAGCTACACGGTAGGCGGTGTTGTGGAGCCAATGGATTTTGTAGATGCCGCTATGGAGGCCGCCATTCGGACAAGCCTGAATCTTTCCGATGAAGTAACGGTCTACACCAACGACCTGTGGAACATTCATCAGTTTACCATTCCTGCCGATGCAAGCGATTACTCCGATTTGAAGCACATGATTTTCCTGGAGTCTTTGACAATCACCGACGGCGTAAAGGGTCAGCTTCAAGTGCTGGCTGAGCTTTCTTCCTTAAAGACTTTATCCATTACCGGAACATCCGTCTCCTCTGATGAACTGAAAATCGTCGGCTCCCTGGCCAGCCTGGAGTCACTTACCCTGAATAACTGCAACCTTTCCACAAGCGCAGGTCTTGCAGGAAACACAAAACTGAAATACCTGGATTTGGGCAACAATGCAATTCGTAATATCGATGCCCTGTCAGGCATGACGAGTTTGGAAGAAGTTTGCCTGAAGAGCAATGCTCTGACGGACATCAGCGTTCTGTCATCCCTGAGTATGCTGACAAAGCTGGATGTTTCGTACAATTCTCTGACTTCTCTGGCTCCCATTTGCTCCCTCAGCAAGCTTTCCTGGCTGGATGCAAGCACAAATCAAATAAACAATCTCGGTAAGATCGCACAACTGCAGCAGCTGGCCTATCTGAATGTCAGTAGCAACAGCCTCAGTTCCCTGTCCAATCTTTCCGGCTGTTCCGGATTGCAAACGCTTTATATTGCAAACAACCAACTGACGGATATTTCTCCCTTAGCTTCCCTGACGAAGCTCACTTATTTGGATTTCTCTCACAATTCCGTCACTTCCCTTCCCCAGTGGCCGATGAACTGCGCCCTTGTAACCATAGATGGGTCTTATAACAATCTTACAGACCTTTCCCGGCTCAGCGGCCTGACCTCCTTGAATAATGTATTAATGGATTACAATTCCGGCATCAAATCCGTAAATGTTTTGGCAAACTGTCCGAATCTTGTATCCGTTAATGTATACGGAACTAAGGTCACCGACGTAAGTTCTCTGACCGCGCAAAATATTATCGTCAATTATAACCCTGTACAGTAAAGAAAAAACACGGCAGAATAGCGTGATACTCCAAGCGGAGTATCACGCAACTCTATTCGCCTACGGCGAGTGATATTGCTACGCAGT
>JAZUOF010000008.1:0-4790 GCA_045604565.1 Faecousia sp. | reverse complement strand
TGATGTTGATGAATCCACAACACAGATTTTAAAGGCTTTTACATATAGTGATATGAAAGAAAAAATATCCGATGAAAGAAGAAAACAATTGGAGTTACTCAATGTGGTAAGTACTGACGAAAATGCATATTGGTTAATTGATTATTGGTGTGGAAAAGATGTAAAAGGATTGATTCAGATGCCGTTTTCAAGACATTGGATTATGCATATTGAAGCATGTTTAAAGATAAGAGACAAATTGTTATCTATTAAATAAATTCCAATATGTCGAACAGTTAAAGCAGGGGTTTCCCCCCTGCTTTTATCGTTTTGAAATTATAAAAATTCCTCATATCTTTTTTTCTTAAAATTCTCTCATAACTTTTTTGTCCCAAAAAGAACAAATACAAGAGGGAGCCTTAGGAGTTTGAATAGGTTTTGCCCGTGTTTTTGGAAGTACTATTGTAAGAGCGCTATTTCAAAGTGCTACCGCGAAAATTAGCATTTTGAAACTCTCAACTTTTTAGTGCCAAAACATAGAAAAAGTACCGAAAACAAGTCGTTTTCGGTACTTTTTATGGTTGCGGAGGCAGGACTCGAACCTACGACCTCCGGGTTATGAGCCCGACGAGCTTCCAACTGCTCTACTCCGCGATATTTACCTCGCACGTCCAAGTGCTTGAGTAGTATAGCACACACATCTGGGTTTGTCAAGATATTTTTCCTGTAACCTTTTGGCGAAAACAGGCCGATCTGCGCCGCGCGCCGCTTCCGTAAATCAAAAATTGCCCGGAAACCCGGGCAATTGATTTTCTCACAGACCCAAATCGTCCAGATTGTTGCCAAAAGCCGGCAGACACTCCTTCATGAACCAATTCAGCTCCGGGCTTTCCATCGCCCGCAGCGCCTCCCGGGTCTGCCGGGCGGCGGTCTCAAATTCCTTGTTGCCCGCCTTCAGCTCTTCAACACATTTGATATAGGCAGACAGCTTGTCCGCGGCTTTCACAATGTTGTTGACCGCCTCGTCCTCCTCCAGAAGCAGCTGCGCATAGCTCTCCCGCAGCTGCTGGGGCAACATATCCAACAGCTGATTGTTGGCAATATGCTCCACCTGCTTATAGGCGTCCTTAATGGTGGAATTATAATACTTGATGGGCGTGGGCATATCGCCGGTTAGGATCTCAGATGCGTCATGATACAGCGCGGCCACGGCGCAGCGGTCCGGGTCCGGCGTGGGCAGATACAGAATGTCCCGGCGGATCAACGCCAGGGCGTGGGACAGCACCGCCACCTGGTGGGAGTGCTCCTGGATATTTTCAGAAAAACTGTTGCGCATCAGACCCCAACGGGTGATATAGCGCATACGCCCCAACAGGGCATAAAATTCATTGGGCATGGGTTTACCTCGATTAGGATTCTTTTAGAATAATTTGTTCAATGGCGGCAGGCAGATCGGCCGGGTTGTGGCAGAAGCAAGTGGCGCCGGCGGCAGTCAGCTCCTCCATCTCCCGGAAACCCCAGGTAACGGACAGGCAGGATACCCCTGCGTTTCTTGCGGTGACAATATCCACATCACTGTCGCCCACATAGACACAGCGGTCTACATTCAGCTCTTTCATGGCTTTCCAAACCATGTCCGGCGCCGGTTTTCTGGGGCAATCGCCACTTTCTCCCAGCGCCAAAACCCCGGGGAAGTAGATATTCGCCAGCGCTTTCGCCGCGATATCCGGCTTGTTGGACACAATGGCCAGGGCATAGTGCGCCTTCAGCGCATCCAGCGCTTCCGGGATTCCGGCGTAGGGCCGGGTAAGACAGTTGCAGTGCTGGGAATAATACTGCTGAAATTCTGCCATCACCGCTGCCTGGTCACCGTCCTCCGGTGTGGCCAGGCGGATCAGCTGGCCGGCGCCGTTACCAACAAAACGGCAGACCTCCTCCAGCGTTCTTTCCGGATAACCAAAACTTCGCAGCGCGTGATTGACGGCTTGGTGCAGATCCGCCAGGGTGTCCAGCAATGTGCCGTCCATATCAAACAGAATGCCGGTTTTCATATCACAACCCCCGGTTTTTGATGACCCGGATATCGTCACCCACAAAGGGCATCCGCAAAAAGCTGCCCCGCAGCCGGGAAGCAATCTGCCGGTTGTAGCGCTGGGCAAATTCGTCGCTGGTCAGATTGGTGGAAATGATGGTGGGCTTTCCTGCCAGGATCCGGTCATTGATCAGATTGTACAGCGCAGATGTGGTAAACTGGCCCGGCATTTCAGTGCCCAGGTCATCCAGAATCAGCAGATCGCAGGCCTGGTATTTTTCCGTTTCACGGCGGGCAGACTCATCATTGCCGAATTTTGCCCGTTCCAGCTTGGCAAACAGGTGGCCGGCGGATTCATACACCACGGAATAGCCGCTGTCCGCCACGGTACGGGCAATGCAGGCGGAAAGGAAGGTCTTGCCAAGGCCGGTATCACCGGAGAACAGCAAATTGGCGGATTTTTCCGAAAAATTCATGGCGTACCGGCGGCAAGCCTGGTAGGTCTTCTCCATAACGGAGCGAATATTGTCCCGTTCAGGATAGTAGTCCAGCCGGAAGTGATCAAAGTTTTCCCTTCCCACGGACAAGAAAGTCAGTTCCTTTTTTTGCTCCTGCCGGCACAGCTCCCGCAGGCATTCACACATGACACTGCCTACATAACCGTTACCGCCGCAGTTGGCACAGATGGGGCTATCGTCCAGATAGCCCTCTTCAAAATGCAGGGCAATCAGCTCCGCACGTTCCTGCTGTAACTCCAGGTTTTCCCGGCGGGCCTGCTCCAACAGCTCCGCAGGATCCTCTCCCTGCAGGAAGGCCGCCTGGGCAGCCCTGGCCATTGTGACCCGGAGCTGAAGGTCGATCTCCTGCAAACGGGGAACCTGCCGGTAGGCGTTGCGCAGATGCTCCCGGTTTTCCGACGCCCGGTCTTCCTTTGCCATGGCAAGTCTTGCTCTCGCCCGGTGCAATACTTCAGTACTGTATGCCATAGATCATCCCTCCTGCAGCAGCCGGGCAATGGCTGCCTGTTCATCACTGTCCAGGCTGCGGGTGCCACCGGTGGCAGCAGTCCCGGGCTTGCGATCGCTGTTTTTTACATCCGCCGCGCTGCGGAAGCCCGCTTCCTTCCAGCGAAGCAAAATTTTATGCATATAAGCCCAATTCAGCCCGCCGGTATTCAGGCAGGTCCGTTCATAGGCCATGGTGATCAGTTCCTCGGGGAAGTCCATTTCCAGCCACTGACGGGCGTACTTTTCCTCGGCGGCAGTCAAACTGCGGCCGCGGATCTGCAGCAGCTGCTGCAGCTGGCCCATGCGGCTGTTGTGCAAATTCTGCCTGTGTATGTAGGCGGCAGCGGCTTCCAGGGTGTCAATGCCCTGCTCTGCCCAAAAATAAGCCTCTTTTTCCACCGTACGCAAACTGGGATTGCGCAGGCTGCCTTTTTGACGGGCGCGGTCCTGGCAGTAGCTGACCAGCACGCAGATCACATCCGCCGGCAGGCCCAGATAATGGACGAAGGACAGCACGATCTTCAATTCCTCGGTGGTCAGCGCCCGGCCCAGCCGACGCTGGATCTCCCCGTAAAGGCTGCGGAAAGAAGGGTCGGAATCCATGGTGCGCAGCACATCCTGCTCGCTGTATTGCGGCCGCTCTCCGGCAATGAACGCCGGCCGCGGTTCCTGCTGCCACAGCCCCAGCTGCCGCAGATTCGCCAACGCGCAGGAAAGACGGGTGGTATTCAGTTTCAGCTGTTGCTCCGCAGCGGAAATGTCGTTGCCGCTTTGCAGATACAGATACAGCAGGGCCGTATCGCCGCTAGCGGTGCTGAGCAGCTTGCGCACCGTTTCTTTTTCCATATTTACGGACTCTATGTTCATAAAGGCTCCTATTTCAATCCGGTAAGTAAATTCCCAAATTTCAGGCACAGAAATGTCAGTTGCAGTCATTATAGCACAGCTTTTGCCGGGGAACAATGATTGTATCCAAAGAAATTTGCAGAATTTTCGTCCGGAATTTTGGTATGACACAGCATCTTGTGGTTTTGCAGCAAAAAAGAAACAAGGCATCCGAAATGTATGACAGCGGTTGTATCTTTTTCATTGACAAATGCGGAACGCCGGGAGTAAAATATAGGTAATCACTTTCGAAAAGGAGGGAATCTCATGGACGCTGGCAGTAGTGGCCAATCTGCCCCCGAGCGAAGTACCCCGAACCCGGCTGTTCGTGACAGATAGCCCCCCGTTCCCGGTGTGTTCGCTCCGATCATTGAATAAAGGAGGAATACCCATGGCAGAACGATTTGAAATTGTGGAAAAAGCCCTTCTGAAAATGCTCTCAGAGAAGAAATATACCACGATGCGGGATATTTTGGTGGTAATGAACCCCAGCGATATCGCTGCCGTTTTTGCCGATCTGGAAGAAAGCCAGATCCCCATCGTTTTCCGTCTGCTTCCAAAAGAGCAGGCGGCGGAAACCTTCGTGGAAATGGAACCGGAGGCCCAGGAACTGCTGATCCGGGGCTTTTCCGACAACGAGCTGAAAGAAGTGCTGGATGAGCTCTACGCAGACGACGCGGCGGACATTGTGGAAGAAATGCCTGCCAATGTGGTCAAGCGGATCCTGAAGCAGGCGGATCCCGAAATGCGTAAGTCCATCAATCAGATCCTGCGTTACCCCGAAAATTCCGCAGGCTCTCTGATGACTACGGAATATGTTTCCCTGCGGCCGGATATGACGGTAGAGGAGGCTATTCTTCGGATCCGGCGTCAGGGCGTGGACAAGG
>JAZUOF010000007.1:0-3543 GCA_045604565.1 Faecousia sp. | reverse complement strand
CTCGTCGGCGTCGATGCGCCTTCCTCGCTCACCGATCGCGGCCACTCGCGTCGTCAAAGCACAAGACACAACGTTACATTTTCCGCAAGCGGAAAATTCCACCTGGGCCTTGGCTTTTCCTCTCCCCACAAAGCAGGCTTTGCGGGGACCCCAATTATTCTGCCACCGGCGGCGGTCGGGTCGCTCCCCACACCGGCGTAAACGACACTTGTTCAGCTGCGCGATTGTTTTGTAATCTTAGCACATTTCTCCGTGACCGTCAATCGGTTTTTGTCACAGCTGATCCAAATTCATGGCAAATGCCGGCAGGCAGTTTTGGATAAACCAATCCAGCTCCGGGCGATTCATTGCCCGCATAGCTTCCATAGATGTGATGGCGGCGGAGTCAAATTCCGTATTGCCCGCTTTCTGCTCATCCACGCATTTGATATACGCCGACAGCTTGTCTGCGGCCTTCACAATGGGATGCAGCTCCGGGTCGCTTTCCATAACATAGCTTTCATAGCAGCCGCGCAGTTCCTGGGGCAGCATATCCAGTAAACGTTCTGCGGCGACGCGCTCCACCTGCTTATACGCATCCTTAATTTCCGGATTGTAGTATTTAATAGGGGTAGGCAGGTCGCCTGTAAGGGTTTCCGACGCATCATGGTACAAAGCCGCCACCGCGCACTTATCCGGATCCGGTCCGTCCAGCTTCAGGATTTGCCGGCGGATCAGTGCCAATGCGTGGGCCAGCACCGCAACCTGGTGACTGTGTTCCTGAATGTTCTCCGAAAAAGTATTCCGCATCAGTCCCCAGCGGGTGATATACCGCATTCTGCCCAACAGGGCGTAAAATTCATTGGCCATAGCCTTTCCTCGCTATCATCATTTCAATGGTTCTCACAAGATTTTCCGGGCGGTCGCAGAAGTATTCTGCTCCGGCAGCGGCCAGCGTCTCCCGGTCCCGAAAACCCCACAGCACACTCAGGCAGGTAACGCCTGCCCGTTTTGCTGTTTGTACATCCACTTCGCTGTCACCCACATAAATGCAGGTATCCACGCCAATCTCCGCCATTGCCCGAATCAGCATATCCGGCGCAGGTTTCCGGGGGCAGCCTTCCGACTCTCCCCGGGCGTAAATTCCCGGAAAATGCTCCGCGCATAACAGCTTTACGGCATAATCCGGCTTGTTGGAGACCACCGCCATGGGATAACGGCCGCCTATCTGCTCCAATGCCGAACATACGCCTTCGTAAGGTCTGGTTTTCACCTGACAATTCTTTTTGTAGTGGGTTTGGTAGGCCGCAAGCACCTGCGCCACAGGCGGGTCGATCTCCTTGCCCGGCAACGCCCGCCGGATGAGCATTTCCACACCGTTTCCCACAAAGGAACGGACTTGCTCCGCTGTTCTGGGGGGACAGCCGAACTGGGCAAGAGCATAGTTGACACTATCTGTCAAATCCGCGAGGGTGTCCAGCAATGTGCCGTCCAAATCCCATAAAATGCCTGTTTTCATCTCTTTTTCAGGACGCGGATGTCCTCACCCACAAAAGGAAGCATCTGAAAACTGCCTTGTAAACGGGAAGCAATCTGCGCAGAGTACCGCCGGGCGGTCTCGTCCATATTCAGATTTGTGGAGATAATCATCGGCTTACCTGCCAGCAGGCGGTCATTCAACAGGGTATAAAGGGCCGCCGTAACAAAATTACCGCTGAGCTCCGTTCCCAGGTCATCCACAATCAGCAGGTCGCAGGCGTGGATTCTCTCTGCCTCCGCCTGTGTCCGTTCGTCGGGGTTGAAGCGATTCTTCTCCAGCTTGGCAAACAGATGGGCGGCCGGCTCATAGGCAACGGAGTATCCTTTTTCCGCCACTTCTCCGGCAATGCAGGCGGACAAAAAGGTCTTGCCCAGACCTGTGCCGCCCACAAACAGCAGATTGCCGCTGTTTGCGGAAAAAGTCTGCGCGTATTTACGGCAGATTTTGTAGTTATGCTCCATAATCACCCGGGGACTTGCGCCATACTTGCCATCCGTCCGGTCAGGGTAATAGTCCAGCCGGAAATCTTCAAACCGGTCCTGCCCCTGATTGAGCAGACTCAGCAATTTCCTCTGCTCCTGCCGGCACAGTTCCTGCAGGCAGGTGCACATCGTACTTCCCACATACCCTGCTCCGCCGCAATGACTGCAAAGAGGCGATTCATCCAGATAATTCTCTCCAAAATGGGCCTGCACCAAAGCCTTGCGCTCCTGCTGCAGGCTGAGATTTTCCTGCTTAACCTTTTCCATAGCCTCGTAGGCATTGCCGCCGCCGGTAAACGCCGCCTGCGCCGCCAAAGCCATGCTCTTGCGTAAAAGGATATCAATCTCCCGCACCCGGGGGAGCTGGGCGTAGACTCTCTGCAGGCGGGCCTGAAGTTCCGACTCCCGGTCTGCCTTTGCGCTGTCCAGCCGCTGACGGGCGCGATGCACCACTTCCAAGCTGTAAGCCATGGTTTATACCTCCTGCAATACTCTCTGGATCGCATCCAGTTCCGCCTGACCCAGCACACCGGATGCGCCCTTGGGTACAGGCTTTTTATCTCCATTTTTTACCTGCTCGGCAGTATGCAGTCCGCTTTCGTGCCAGCGGGTAAGAATTTTGTTCATATACGCCCAGTTCAGGCCGCCTGTATTCAGGCAGGTACGCTCATAGGCAATGGCAATGACCTGTGTGCCGAAACCCATTTCCAGCCAGCTTTTGGCGTACCGTTCCTCGCCGGCGGTCAGTTCTCTGCCCCGGATTTGCAGGACATTCATCACCTGCCGGAGCTGGCTACGGCGGGCATTTTGCGCCTGGATAAATGCGGCGGCCTCTTCCATAGTATCAATTCCCTGCTCTGCCCAGGCATAGGCCTCTTTCTCAATGGTACGCAAAGAGGGATTGCGAAGGCTTCCTTTTTGACGGGCGCGGTCCTTGCAGTAGCAGACCAGCACGCAAATCACATCTCCGGGCAAACCCAGATAGCGCACAAAACCCAGCAGGATTTTCAGTTCCTCGGTGGTCAGCGTACGGCCCAGCTGATGCTGAATTTCCCCGTAAAGGCTGCGGAATTCGCTGTCGTTGTCCATGGCGCCCATAACATCCGTTTCGGAATATTGGGGGCGTTCTCCCACCAGATTCTGCCGGGGCTTTTCTTCCTGCCAAAGTCCCAGTTGCCGCAAAGTAGCGGCGGCGCATTGAACCCGGGACTGGGTCATTCCCAGATCTGCGCAGGCTCCGCTCAGGGGGTTACCGCTGCGCAGGTAAAGGTACAGCAGCGCGCTGTCCCCGCTGGCCGCAGAAAGAAGCTTATGTACGTCCGATTTTTCTATATAACATTCCTGAATGTTCATAAGGCCTCTTTTGCCCCCTTTCGTCATTTTCCCTCATTATAGCACAGGTTTTTTCCAGAAACAACGGCAAAAAATGAAGTATGATAGGAAATTTTCTCTCTTTTTTTTGGCACAGCACAGTATCTTGTGGTAAACTGCTTTTTCCACCACAAGGACTGCATAAAAGCTCCCGCAACAGGCGGCGCGCCG
>JAZUOF010000006.1:0-2234 GCA_045604565.1 Faecousia sp. | reverse complement strand
AACGACATGGCTACGATCCGACTTGCACTTCCACATAGAACATGCCGTCCTTTGCCACAGCCTCACAGCTTTCGCCGTTGCAGGTGTAGGTATAGCTTCCACTGCCGCTAACGGTGAAATAGAACCGCAGAGCGATCTTGCTGCGGAACACCATACTTGCACCGTAAAAGTTTACGCCGCTCAGACTGTCGGAAACATCCGTACAGGGAACTTCCTCAGGAATTGCCTGATTGCTTTCCAGCTCGCAGCCGGCATTGGCAGGATTGCCGGTATTGACACCGAAGTAGCCCTGTGCCGCTGCACCGTAGTTCAGCATCCACTTAACCAGACTCTTCAGCTCCTCGGTGTACTTACCTGCCAAAATGGCATCGGCATAGTCCCGGATGGAGGAGGTTTTCTCCAATACGGTCTGGCCGCCGGAAACCAGGGTCAGCTTCACCTGGGCAGTCATTTGGGCTGCGCCCAATGCCACGGGGAATACATAGCCATTGTCTCCTACGGTCATTTCGCTGACCGTAAAGGTCTCGTAGGTCCGACCGTCTACCGTAACGGTCATCACGCCGTCAGTGGCGTGCTCAGCGGAGATATTTGCGTAGAAACGCAATGTCAGGTCTTCGCCCAGTTGCAAATCCGTGCCAACCCATTGGGTCGTGCCGGATTCGGTGGCAAGTGCGCTGATGGGGAGCATACCCAGAATCAACACAAGTGCCAACAAGAGAGAACAAACTTTCTTTGCCGTTTTTTGCATAATAACATCCTTTCGTATTTTATTTTCAGGAAACCTCTGAAAGGTATTTTCAGAAGCTTCCCTAAGTTTTAAGAGATTCCCCAATCTCTGTAGACTTCCGTAAGTTCACGTTGCTCATACTCATGCGTAATACCCAACGCGATACAGTCTGCCTTAAAGGACTGCTTCATCTGCAGAACCTGCTCGGCGCTATAGATTCCGGAGTGGGAGGTAATCAGCTCATAACGCAGGAATATACTCTCCATTTTCACATGGTTCATATAGATTTCATAATTGGGATCGGTGTTTTTGACCTCATTCAGCGCCGCATACGCCTGATCGAGCAAGCCCTGCCAACGCAGCAGCATTTCTCTGGGCCAATAGTTCTCACCTACCAGGACGCTATAGATATCACCGGTATACTCTACCGGGTAAGCCTGTTCCAAATAGCGCATCCAGCTCTGCAGCTCCTCAAAATACTGCTGCATCGGTGCTGCGGCTGCGCCGTAGTAATTTTGGAAAAAGTCATTCACCATATCCTGATAGCTCAGGCTCAGATCCATTGCCGCCAGGCTGTCGGTATAGACCTTCAGGCTGGTAAAGCCGGTGGAGCAAGCCATATTGTGCTGACCCTGAATCATCACGATATCCACATTGTTTTCATAGCAGAACCGAAGGTTTTCCACATCCGAATCCCAGCTGTCAAAGGGATACAGATAGCCGGAATAACCGGTCTGATACAACCAGTAATACATCTTGCTGCTGAGCGTTGACCAGGCCTTCATCATTTCCGCAGATTCCACATTTTCCTGCTCATAGAAATTGTGAATGTATTTGGCCTCGATGGGTGCATAGATCACGCCCACATCCTCGTCACATACCAAGGACGGATCGTTGGGGGTATAGGTGCCGTCACTGTTTTTGACAACAGGCGGTTCCACAAACTTGTGATACGCCATTAAGTATAATGTAAAATCTCTCTTTTCCGTGCCGTTTTCATCGGCATATTTTTGCAGACCGCTTTGTATCTTTCGGCTCAGCATATTGGTAAACTGAATAACTGCCGCACTGCGGGTACCGTACTGCTTTGCAGAGTCGCTACAGGCCTGGCATTGACAGGAGGTCCAGGTGTCGGCCATGGTAAACTGGCCTGCGTGGATATTCGGGTTTGCCATAATATTTTCCAGCATTACCCGTGCCGCTTCGGAGGTCATTGCATCCAGCTCCTCCGCATCGCCGCCGGCAGTATAGCAAAGCTGATCCTTTTGAGCCGAGAACCACGCCGGATGCTCCTGGTAGTAGGTCTCTACCGGCAGGTACAGTAAGCTGGTATGGTTATCCTGACTCTGAATGCTTAAAAACTGGGTCTTATAATCCGAATATCCCATCAAATACAGGGCATCTGCGGAGAAGGTGTCACGCCAGTTGCCCAGCAGAATGTTGCCAATGTCCGGCTTTTCAGTGATTTCCATATCCGGCAGTGTGGTGCCATCCTTGGTGTAGACAA
>JAZUOF010000005.1:0-2092 GCA_045604565.1 Faecousia sp. | reverse complement strand
GGGTACAGACTGTTATGCCCCACAAGCTGTAATTTCATAAATGCCTCTCAATACTTCCTTATCGCAAATAGGGATTGTACTTTTTCTCTGTGAAAAGGGTGGTTACTTCTCCGTGGCCGGGACATACCACATAGTCCGTCTGCAAATTTTTCAGCCGGTTCAGGGATTGGGTGATGGTTGCCCAATCGCCGCCGGGCAAATCGGTTCTTCCGCAGCTTCCTGCAAACAGGGTATCCCCGGAAAACAGGTAGTTTTCCGCAATCAGACACACAGAGCCGGGCGTATGGCCGGGAGTGTGCAGGACAGAAAAGGACAGGCCTGCCGCTGTGACCGTATCTGCGTTCTGATAGGTGTGGGTATAGTACAGCTTGCCGGCGGTCATATACTCCGGCATAGCGGTATCTTCTGCGCACAGATAAACATCACAGTGGGTTGCCCGGGCGATTTCCCGGACGGCGCCCACGTGGTCAAAATGACCGTGGGTGAGCAAAATGGCGGCAATTTTCTTGCCGAGGCTTTCGGCCTCATCCAGCACCTTCTGCCCCTGGTCGCCCGGGTCGATGACCACACATTCTTGGGCGTTTTCTCCCCAAAGCAGATAACAGTTGGTCTGGTAGGCTCCCAGAGCCATCACACGGCTGTTCAGCATAGCTTCCTCCCTTACCGTCTGGGTTGTTCCATAAGCTGGTCGGTGTCCAAAATCAAGGTTACGGGGCCATCGTTGACAGAGGCAACCTTCATATCCGCGCCAAACTGTCCGTGCTGGGGCGGATAACCCAGGCGGGCGCATTGGGCAAGAAATTCCTCATACATTGCGTTGCCCAGCTGAGGATCTGCCGCAGCGGTGAAGCTGGGACGTCTGCCTTTGCGGCAGTTGCCGTACAGGGTAAACTGGCTTACCACCAGCACCTGCCCGCCCACGTCCGCAAGACTTAAATTCATTTTGCCGTTTTCGTCCTCAAAAATACGCAAACCCAGGGCTTTTTCCGCCAAATAGCGGCATTTATCCCCGTTATCCTCCGGGCCAACGCCCAAAAGAATCAAAAAACCCTTTCCGATTTGTCCAACGACCTCTCCGCCGATGGTAACGGAAGCGGAGGTGACACGGGTCAGCACACAGCGCATAAAATTCTCCTTGTGAATCAGTTTTGTCCGCGGCGGGAACCGATAACGTCCCGGACGTTCAGCAGACGGTTACGGATGGCTTCCAGCTCTGCCACGTTTTTCACCTCAAAACGCACCGTAAATACACTGCGTCCGCCGGGCATATCCTTGCCGAACAGCTCTTTTACCCGTACACGGGAGGTGGTCATGGCAGTCGCCACATCCAGCAGCAGGCCGTCCCGGGTGATGCAGTCCAGTTCCAAAGTGGTCTCGAAGGGCTGCTCGTCCAGATTGGCCCACCGCACACGCACCCAGCGGGCGGCTTGCCGGGGGTCATCCCGATGGGCGGCATTGGGGCAGTCCGCCCGGTGGATGGAAACGCCGAAGCCTTTGGTAATAAAGCCGGTGATAGCATCGCCGGGCACCGGAGTGCAGCATTTGGAGAACTTAATCATACAGCTATCAATATCTTCCACAATAACGCCGTTGACAGCGTGGCGGTTCAGCTTACTATCCTCCTGAGGGATTTTCAGAGGATTCTGCTTATCGGTGGACTGGGTTTTCACAGCTTTGGTGATATCGTCCCGAATCCGGCCCACCGCCTTGGCGGCAGTCAGTCCGCCGTAACCGATGGCGGCGTACATATCATCCCAGTTTTCAAAGGAAAGCTTTTTCAGCAGACCAGGCTCCAAATCCGGGTCGGACAGGGCAGACAGAGGCAGCATCAGCCGCTTCATTTCTGCTTCAAAGCTGCTTTTTCCGTGGACAATGTTCTCTTCCCGCTTTTCCTTTTTGAACCACTGCTTGATTTTGGTTCGTGCCTGGTTGGATTGACAGATATTCAGCCAGTCGCGGCTGGGGCCCTTGGCGGATTTGGAAGTGATGATTTCCACAATATCGCCGTTTTGCAGAGCCGTATCAATATTGCAGATCCGGTTGTTCACCTTGGCGCCCACCAGGGCATTGCCCACGCCGGAGTGAATGGCAT
>JAZUOF010000004.1:0-2403 GCA_045604565.1 Faecousia sp. | reverse complement strand
CAAGGCTGACGCCTGCCGTGGAATTTTGTTGCAGTATTTGGGGAAAAAGATCCGATTTGGGGCGTATAAATCCCTATGTGAGGCCGCCCTTATGGGCTTGCTGCCAGGCGCAGCAAGCCCATTCTTATGCCCCGGCATCTTTGCCCGGCTCCTCACCTTTTGATCCCCGCTGAACCTTTCTTGCCAGCGAACACCCGTAAAACACAAATGTTTCCCCTGTAAAAACACAGGAAAAAGACGGTTTTCCTGTGCAAACCACAATTATTTCAAAGAAAAAGAAAAGTCCAGCCAAACTTATTATAAAATCACCAAAATAGGCATTGAAATCCAGTCAGCTTTCGTGTATAATGTCTTTATTACGGTGTTTTTACACCGCACAGGAAGCATTGGCTTCCCGAAAGGAGATTGAACATACCATGTACACTGCAAATTCTATCCGCAACGTCTGCCTTCTGGGCCATAGCGGCAGCGGCAAGACTGCCCTGGCTGAAAGCCTGCTCTATATGACCGGTGTCATTGACCGGATTGGCAAGAATGCCGACGGCAACACCGTATGCGATTACGATCCGGAAGAAATCAAGCGCAATATCTCCATCTCCACTTCTCTGGTGCCCCTGGACTATAAGGGCGCACGCATCAACCTGCTGGACACCCCCGGCGGGTTTGACTTCTCCGGCGCGGTAGTGGAAGCTCTGCGCGCTGCGGACGCGGCGATTCTGGTCTGCTCTGCCAAGGACGGCATTACCGTCGGCTTTGAGAAGGCATGGAAGTACTGCGAAGACCGGAATATGCCCCGTTTCGTCTACATTTCCAAGGTAGATGAAGATAACTCCGACTACAATGCCACCTTCAATGCTCTGCGCGAGCGTTACGGCAACAAGATCGCTCCCGTGGTTGTGCCTATTTGGGACAGCGCCAAGAAGGTCACCGGCATTATTGATGTGCTCAACAAGCGCGCTTATGAGATGAAGAATCTGAAGCGTGTGGAAATCGCCGTTCCCGATGGCAAGGAAGACGTGATCATCGAGTTTAACGATGCTCTGAAGGAGTCCGTTGCGGAAACCAGCGAAGAATTTATGGACAAGTTCTTCGGCGGCGAGGACTTCACCTATGCCGAGATGATCAAGGGTATGCACAAGGGCGTTCTGGATCATACTTTGTATCCCGTTCTGTGCGGCCCCGGTATGACCTGCCTGGGAAGCCTGATGCTGATGGACAACATCATTGATCTGCTCCCCAACCCTGTGGAAGGCAACTACCACAAGGCTACCACCGCCGATGGCAGCGTAGAGGAATTTGTGGTTTCTCCCGGCGGCGTACCCTCTGCATTTGTTTTCAAGACCGTTTCCGACCAGTACGGCAAGTATTCCTACGTGAAGGTGCTCTCCGGTGAAATCACCTCCGACACCACTTTGGTCAACGCTCGTACCGGCGAAACAGAAAAGCTGGGTCGTCTGTACTCTATGTGCGGCAAGAAGGCCAGCGAAGTCAAGTCTCTGTCCTGCGGCGACATCGGCGCAATCGGTAAGATGGATAAGGTAAAAACCGGCGATACCCTGTGCGATCCCCGTAAGGTGGTATCCCTGAAGGGTCTGCCCTATGCCCCCGCCTGCTACTCCGTAGCCATCACTCCCAAGACCAAGGGTCAGGAAGATAAGGTCGCTGCCGGTCTGAACCGGCTGAACGAAGAAGATCCCTCCTTCAGCCTGGTTAACAACGCTGAGACCAAGCAGCTGGTCGTTTCCGGCCAGGGCGATCAGCAGTTGGATGTTCTGGTTGCCAAGCTGAAGAGCCGCTTTGGTGTGGATGCTGTTCTGTCTCCGGCTAAGGTTGCTTACCGTGAGAAAATCAAGAAGACCGTTCAGGCCCACGGCCGTCACAAGAAGCAGACCGGCGGTTCCGGTCAGTTCGGTGATGTTTGGGTTCGTTTCGAGCCTCAGGAAGAGCAGGATGAGCTGATCTTCGCTGAAGAAGTCTTCGGCGGCTCCGTTCCCAAGAACTTCTACCCCGCCGTAGAAAAGGGTATTCAGGAAGCTGTCCAGAAGGGTCCTCTGGCAGGCTACCCCATGGTCGGTCTGAAAGCCGCTCTGAACGATGGCTCCTACCACCCTGTCGACTCCAACGAAATGGCCTTTAAGCTGGCCGCCATTCTGGCCTTTAAGGAAGCTATGCCCAACGCCGCTCCCACTCTGCTGGAGCCCATCGGTTCTCTGGCTGTCACCGTTCCCGAAAACTACGTGGGCGATGTGATGGGAGACCTGAGCAAGCGCCGCGGCCGTCCTATGGGTATGAATCCCGATGCCGACGGCAACACCGTTATCGAAGCGGAAGTGCCTATGGCAGAAATGAGCAGCTACGCCATTGACCTGCGCGCTATGACCCAGGCAAGAGGCTCCTTCACTA
>JAZUOF010000003.1:0-4828 GCA_045604565.1 Faecousia sp. | reverse complement strand
GGGCGGGACGGGGCATAGCGAATTTTTTTGGAACCCCGGGCTCTGCCGGTGTTTTTCTCTTACAATAAGAAAATCCCGAAATGCTTCGGCATTCCGAAATCTTTCTATAAAATATTCCACCAACTGGGTTTATGGGCCTCCGCAACCGACTGCACCAGACTGGATAACTGCTGACAGCAGGCCGCAAATTCCGCAGGCGTACCTTCTTTTTGGTAAATCTCCAGTTGGGAGAAGATTCCGTCTATGTTGTCCATAGGATTCTGGTCAATGCCGGAGGCTGTCAGTTTCCAGTTTTTTTCCCATTCCTGTTTTGCTTTTTGGGCCAGTTCCACCCCGGATTCCCGGTCTCCGGCCAGAATCAGCGCTGCCGCCTGGGACAACTCCCCGGCAATTTGGCTGTGCATTCGCTGTAAGACCGTATGGCTCAGCAGGGAAAGGCCCAAAATTCCCGCCAGCAGCAGCCACCCCAGCCAAAACCGGGCGCCCATCCCCCTATTCCTTCTCATAAAAAACCACCTTGTTGTCTGCGTCCACCGTCAACAGCCAGGTATCTTCCGGGGCGGCGTTGCGTTTTTTTAATTCCTGCTGCAGCCATCGGCCATCTTTTTTGGCTTTTTGGAGGTTTTCCGCCAGGATTCGTCCGTCGGAAATCACCGTGATGGGATACGACTGCTTCTGGGTTGGAATTCCGGCTTCCTTTGCGGAGGCGGGGCGATATTTGGGATAGGGAAACACGGAAAGATTCCCGTTGGTTTCCAATATGGCATACTGAACGGTACTGATATCCAGCACATCCTTTTCCCGCAGGTGTCCGTGCAGTTCGTCCAGAGTAATCCTGGTTTTCCAAAGATTTTTTTGCATAATATTGCCGTTTTCGATTAAAATGACGGGTTTTCCGCACAATAGCTTTCGCAACTTCAAAGAACGCAGGCAGAGCGCGGACAGAATCAGCTCCAAACCCAATACAGTAAAAATGGGAACCAGGCCGGTGTATAAGGGAATTCCCCCATCCTGCATAGGCACCGATGCCAAATCCGCAATGAGCATTGCCACCACCAGCTCGCTGGGCTCCATTTGTCCCACCTGCCGTCTTCCCATCAGCCGCACCACAAGAATCTGCACCAAATACACCACAATCTCCCGTTCGTAGGAAATAATCACTGGTACGCCCCCTTATTTTCATAGGGTTTGCTCCAGAGAAAAAAATATGCAAAAAGCACGGGCCGACCCGTGCTTTTTGCAATGAATAAAAGAAAGGAAAATGAAAAGAAGATAACACCACGCTTATATTTTAATGATAACGGGTAATTGTGAAGAAAAAAAGTTTATAAATTTTAAGATTGTATGAAGTTGCTGTATAATTGAATATTTTTATCGCACAGAGGCGGGGTTTTTAAAAAAATGGTTGACCTGTGGATACTTTTCGGTTATAATACCGTAGACTGACCATGTATGGTCAATAATTATGTGTTGCTGCGGTCTTTCAGACTGTCGAGCATATGCGATTTTTGACAGGAGGTGTTCCACTTATGAAGCGTACCTATCAGCCCAGCCGTCGTCATCGTTCCAAAGTTCACGGATTCCGGAAGAGAATGGCTACTTCCAACGGCCGCAAAGTTCTTGCCCGCCGCCGTGCCAAAGGCCGCAAGGTTCTGTCTGCTTGAGCATAGTTGTTTGTGAGTCCGCCTCACATCGGATGCTTCGCTCATAGCCAAACGGGAGTGTAAGCAGGGCGAATCGGGAATTCGCCCTGCTCCCTTTTTATACGGATGCTTTGCAGGGTATTCCGTACCGAAAATTTAGGAAACTGTTGAAATCCAGACAGTTTTCGCTGCAAAATCGTTGAAATTCAGACGATTTGGATACCATTTGGGTATCCCGGGGAATGGAGAATCTTATGAAATTCTCAAGCGCGCTGAAATTGAATCATATTTTCCGGCGACTCTACGGAAGTGACGGACATGCCAATTCTTATTTGGTGCTTTACGCCCGCCGCAACCGGTCGGAGAAGAACCGGGTAGGTATCACCGTCAGTAAAAAACTGGGCAAAGCTGTGGTGCGCAACTGTGTGCGCCGCAGACTGCGGGAAATTTACCGTTGTCACGAAGAGCAATTCTCACCGGGTTGGGATATTGTGGTGGTGGCACGAAGCCGCTGTGTCAACGCGGATTTTCAGAAGTTGACCGAAGCCTACCTGGCTTTGGCGGAGAAAGCCGGCATTCTTTTATGAAAAAAGTATTCCTTGCCCTGATTCGTTTCTACCAGCGTCACATTTCCCCCCATACTCCCGCCGCTTGTCGGTTCACCCCCACTTGCTCCCATTACGCCTATCAGGCTATTACAAAATACGGGGCAGCGAAGGGCGGCTGGCTGGCGTTGAAACGCCTGCTCCGCTGCAATCCTTTCTACAAAGGTGACCCCTTTGACCCTGTACCTTAGGAGGAAAATAAATGATCCTTGCTTTTTCTATCTGGGACATTATTCAGGTGCCCTTTGGCTGGCTGCTGGACCTGCTGTACCAGCTCACCACCAACTACGGCGTTGCCCTGATTCTGTTTTCCATCATTGTGAAAATCATTTTGCTCCCCACTTCTGCCAAGAGCAAAAAAAGTTCCATGAAAATGTCCCGCCTGACGCCCAAGCTTCAGGAAATTAAACAGAAATACGAAAATGATCCCCAAAAGCAGCAGTTGGCTACCCAGGAACTGTATAAATCCGAGGGTGTTTCTATGGGCGGCGGCTGTCTTTGGAGTTTGCTCCCCCTGCTGATTCTGTTCCCTCTGTATACTGTTATCCGGGAACCGATTAAGTATATCCTCCACGAGTACAATACCGTGGATGCCATTATGACCGCTTTGGTGGGCACAGAAGAAGTTGCCGGTTTGCTCCCTCAGCTGACAAACACTTCGGTTGTTTATCAGCAGCTGCAGGCCGCTTCCTATCTGCACCAGACTCCGGAAATTTCTGAGGCTTTGCAGTTGGCTGTTCCTGCCATTCAGGAGCGCACCCTGCTGGGTCTGGACTTTAATTTCCTGGGCATTGACCTGGGCGGTGTGCCCCAGTTTGCGTTCTGGGAGAGCTCCTGGGTGTGGGATTGGGCCCATATCGGCGCCTTCCTGCTGCCTGTGCTTTCCGCGTTGGCGCAGCTTGCCACAGTGCTGATTTCCAAGCGTGTCAACCGTTCTCTGGTCACCGACGAGAAGGGTCTGGAGGATAAGGAAACCGCCAAAAATTCCCAGGTAAATCAATCCGCCAATATGATGCTGTATATGATGCCTGTTATGACTGTGTTCTTTGGTTTCAGCGTACCGGCGGCATTGAGCCTGTACTGGCTGATTCAGAGCTTTACTTCCACCATCTCCGACATTTTCCTGACCAACCATTACCGTAAAATTTATGATGCCGAGGATGCCGCCAGACTGGAAAAGGCCCTGGAAGAAGAAGCCAAAGAAGCGGAAAAGGAGCGTCTGCGCGCCGAGCGCCGCGCTGCCAACCCCGAAGGCATTACCGAAAATACCAGCAAGAAGAAGCTGCAGCAGAAGCAGCAAAGAGAACAGGCGGCAGCAAAAGCCGCCGCCAAGCGTGAGTATGATGCAAAGCGCGGAATTGTGGAAGAGGAAGAACTGGACACCGTAATGTCCGGAATTCCCGAGCGCCCCTACTGCAAGGGCCGTAATTACGATCCCGACCGTTATACCCACGAATCTACGGAGGAATAATTATGGAAAAGACCATCGTGACCACCGGCAAGACCATTGACCTTGCTATTGAAGCCGCTTTGGTGCAGCTTGGTCTGGATCGGGACAGCGTCTCCGTCCAGGTGCTTTCTCAGGCAAAGTCCGGATTTTTAGGCTTTGGCGCTGTGCCCGCAAAGGTGCAGGTAACCTACGAAGCTCCCGATCCCATTCCCGAAGCTCCCAAAAGCGCTCTGTCCTCCGCTTCCCGTTCCAAGCCGAAGGCCGCCGCGCCTGTGAAAAAGGCCGAGCCTCCCAAGGCACCGGAAGCGCCCAAGGCAGAGGTAAAAAAAGAAGCTCCCAAAGCAGAGCCGAAGAAGCCTGTAAAGGAAGTCAAAACGGAAGCGCCCAAGCAGCCCAAAGAGCCTAAGGTTTACACCCCCGCCGCGCCCGGCTCTGTGGAAGAGAAAATCGAGCAGTTTATTAAGGGACTTTTGGAGCACATGGGTTCCAATGCCGTTCCCCACGCCCTTAAGGGTGAGGACAATACCTATGATGTGGAGCTGGTGGGTGAGGATTTGGGTTACCTGATCGGCCGCCGGGGTGATACTCTGGATGCCATTCAGCATTTAGCCAATTATTCCATCAACCGCAACATGGAAGGCCACGTCCGCATCAATGTGGATGCCGAGGCATACCGTGACAAGCGGGAGGAATCCCTCCGCCGGTACGCCCGCAAGAAGGCCCAGCAGGTACTGAAGGCCCGCCGCCGTACCACTCTGGAGCCGATGAATGCCTATGAGCGCCACGTGATTCACGCCGCTTTGCAGGATATGGACCGGATTACCACCTATTCCGTAGGTACAGAACCCAATCGCCGCGTTGTGATTGAATATGTAAGATAATCCAAATTCCGGACAAAAAAGGAAGCACGAAAGGGCGGCCTCACATAGGGAGTTATACGCTCCAAATCGGATCTTTTTCCCCAAATACTGCAACAAAATTCCACGGCAGGCGTCAGCCTTGCCGTGGAATTTTATCTTGTCTTGTGAAAAAATCTCTCGTTTTGGAGTGTTTCGCAGTTTTGAATAGAAGTTTTTTCTTCACAGCAGCCACCGGTGACCGCGTGAATACTGGATGTATTCCAAGGGAGA
>JAZUOF010000002.1:0-9180 GCA_045604565.1 Faecousia sp. | reverse complement strand
TCGGCCGACTTCAATGGTCATACAAATACCGCCCTCATAGGGGCGCAGCACCTGCCGCAGGCGGTCGCCCAGCGCGCCGGTCAATGCGCGGTAGCGGGCGGCGGACTGTTCATCCACATCCACTTCCCATTCCTTGCAGCAGCTGTCCGGGCACCGGGCAGCGACACATTGGAATCGGCGATAGTATTCCGGGATAAAAACTTCCATAACCGTTCCTTTCAAACAGAATTGGGAAAGCCGACGGCTTTCCCAATGGAATTATTCTTCCTCAGGACGAATGGCGTACAGAGTTGCCACAGCCTCCTGGAAGGTGGTCTTGGTTTCCAGAACGGAATCCTGATATTCCTTCAGCTGAGCGGACACCTGGTCGGCAATGGCGCCGATATGGGCAGAGGCCGTTTCAGCCTTAACGGTGGCATCAGCCAGCACAGCGTTGGCCTGATCGTAAATTAACTGGGCGCGTTCCCGGGCAACCCGTTCGGTACGCTCGGCCCGACGATAAGCCTCTAACTCCTGTTCCGCGCAGCTGGCATTCTCATTGGGGACGGCATTGCCGGCATCGGCAAGCATCGCTTCCAGCTCCTGAATTCTCGCCTCAGCAGCGGCAAGTTTTTCCTGCAATTCGGCATCCTTCGGTTGAGAAATGGCCTGCTGCAGCTGATTGTTCAGCTGCTCCACCTGAGAATTGTGCTTGTTGTTGATATACTCAATGTAGTTAACTACATCATTCCGGTTGAAACCGCGGAAAGATGTGCGGAAATTCTGGATATCAGCCATATAAAATCCCCCTTGGCTTTCTCTTTTTTGCAATTATAACACAGTTTTATTCGGAAAACAACCACTTTCCCGAATAAAGCGGAAAAAGGCCGAGAGTTTTTTCCAAATGCCCCCTTTACAAAAACCGCAAGTCTTGCTATAATGGCTTGGCTGACAAAAACGCACCGGTGGCTCAATGGATAGAGCATCGGATTCCGGTTCCGAGGGTTGGGGGTTCGAGTCCCTTCCGGTGTACCAAGAAAAAAGTCCCTTTTGTCTACCGACAAAAGGGACTTTTTTCAATGATATCCGTTCCTGACGGAACGGGTGATATACCTTCGGTATGATGTTGCACTTCGTGCGATGATATATGCCTTCGGCACATGAGGAACGGATATTATATCATGCTTGCCGCAGGCAAGTATATCATACGGCAACGCCGTATATCATATCGCGTCAGGGATATATCATTGAAAAACACAACAAATCATGATATAATTATATCGAAAGAAGGTGCTTATATGTCCGAAAACAAATTACTTGACTTATCTTTTGAATTTGCCGTTGCTATTGTGAATCTTGTTGACGGCGTAACTGCACCCAAAAGTTCGTATATGACCGATCAGCTTGCGAGAGCAGGTACATCCGTTGGTGCAAATATCCATGAAGCACAATACGCACAGAGTAAGAAAGACTTTGTTGCAAAGTTAGAAATCGCTTTGAAAGAATCCAACGAAACGAGTTATTGGTTGAAGTTGATGTATGAAACCAAAAGAATCGATATTGCTACATATCAAAACACGGAGAAACTTTGCGGCAACATTCGTAGGCTTTTGATTGCTTCCTGCAAAACCGCAAAGGAGTATACGAAATGATAACCGAAAAATCCTGCGGCGCCATTGTTTACACATGCGAGAACAGTACAATAAAATATGTAATTATCCGTTCCAAAGAAGGAATATACGGATTCCCTAAAGGTCATATAGAAGGAACAGAAAGTGAAATAGAAACCGCTTTACGCGAAATCTCAGAGGAAACAGGCTTGACTGTACGGTTGATCGACGGCTTTAGAACTGAGGATACGCACAGCTTTATGCGTAATGGTGAAGCAAGGTTGAAGCATATAGTATACTTTTTAGCTGAATATTCCGACCAAATACCAACTGCACAGGAAGCAGAGTTAAGCAGTGTGCATTTAATGGATTATGAAACTGCTATATCAGTGTTTCAGTTCGAGAGTTCAAAAAGACTGCTGACTGAAGCTCACAATTTTCTGATGCGACAGTAGGTTTACACTACTTTTAGGCTTTCTTACCTCGTGTTATACTACTTTTGGTCAGTCTTTCGCAATAAAAGACGCATTGGATGATACAATCCACTGCGTCTTTTATTTATGCAAAGAGGAAGGGACTCGAAAGGGCGACCCAGCCAAAGGCTGGGCAAAAATTGCGAACCGTTGAGCAATTTTTAGCCCGTGGGAGAGTCCATAGGAGAAAGCTGCATCCCGTAGGGATGTTGGCTTTCTTCTATTTTAATTTTGTAAAGTGTTGCATCCAAGCGATGCCGCCGATGGCTTGAGGTCGGCGAACCTCTATCTGCTCCCTGCGGGTGCAGATGCAAACGAGTCCCATTGGTTTATTGACACATTTTGGATAGAATGATAAATTTATAAAAGAATCTATTACAAAATGAACCTTTTAGACATATAAACCGTCTATGTATGTGAAACCGGTTTTAAGCTTGAAAAATAAAGGAGGTGAGAATATGGATGAATTTGAAAAGTTATTGGCATCTGTGCGGATTGCTGTAGAGCGGTTTGTGCACTATCGGTTGCCATCCCAAACGGATGCAGATGATGTGTTGCAGGAGGTCTATCTTACGGCCTATCAACGGTTTGCGCAGCTGAAGAACACGCATTCTTTCAAGGCCTGGATTATTAGCATCGCGCGGAATAAGTGTAACGATTACTTCCGAATGAAAGCGGCGCAAATGGAGATTCCCATTGAGAAACTGGCGCAGAAAGAATTTGCCGTGAATCGGCGCGGTATTTCTGTGGTACATACCGTACGGGAAACCCTGGAGTTACTGGGAGATAAAGACAAACAGATTCTTTACCTGTACTTTTGGAAAGAGATGCCGCAGCAAAAGATTGCAAAACAGCTGGACATTCCGTTAGGGACAGTAAAAAGCAGATTACACACGGCAAAGCAGCATTTCAAAGATAAATATCCATATTCTACCGAGAAAGCGAAAGGAGAAACCACTATGCATAAACTGCCTGAATATATCCCTGATTACACCATTGAGCGATTGGATGCAGAACCTTTCCATACCCGTTGGGAGGAAATGCAAGGTTGGATGATCGTTCCCAGATTGGGCGAAAAGCTAACTTGGGGTCTGTATGATATCCCCAGCCGCAAGCGTAACGAGCATTGTGAGCTGAAAGTGATCGGCAAAGCAGAAGTCCACGGTATCGAAGGCGTGGAGATTGTTGCCGTACAGTATGAAACAGAGGACTACTACCGTACCGGAGCCGTCGACCGGATGGAACGGCGCTTTGTGGCACAGCTGACAGACACCCATAGCCGCTATCTGGCGGAATCCCATATGGAGGACGGCGTGCGCAAGTGCTATACCTTCCTGGATGGAGAGGCCTTTATCGACAACTGGGGATTTGGTGAAGACAACTGCGGCAATGAAGTGGATCTGCGCCCCAAGAGTCTGTTGATACGCAGTGGCAACGTCATTACCGGCACTACAGCCAAAGAGGTAGTGGATGTTGTCGGCCGCTACAAGGTGACCATCGGCGGTAAGGAATACGATACCGTGTGCGTTATGGACATTGAGTGTTTTAACGATGCAGTAGCTTCTGAGCAGTTTGTAGACCAGAACGGCCGTACCATCCTGTGGCGCCGCTTTAATCGCGACGATTGGGCCATCGACCGTTTTGGCGGCAAACCCTGGAGTGAAAAACTGCCGGAGAATGAGCGCATTACCATCAATGGAGAAACCTATGTCCATTGGTATGATTGCATCTCGGATTATGTTTTGTAAATTGAGGTGAAATCCAAGGATTTTAATGCCTACCGATTGTAGATTATGCGTGTTTACCTTTTTTCTCGTATTGTGATAAAATAATTACACATAAGCAAAAAAGAAACTGTTGCAAAAGAGGATAGTACGAAATCCCTCGGTTAAGAATGAACCCTTGCGGCGGTTCTGTTAGAATATCCGCCAAAAAATCCAGATATCCCTTCGGATATCTGGATTTTTGTGCATATTTACAGTAAACGCAATCCTGCGTCTGCATTTGGTGTGTTTTGTCTGTTACAGGTGCAAGGTATGAATCAGCAGAAGCCACGCCAGGCCGTAATAGGATACCACCGCCACAAGGTCGTTCAGGGTAGTAATCAGCGGGCCGGAGGCTACCGCCGGGTCAATATTGCATTTTTTGAACAGGATGGGAATAACAGTTCCCGAAATGCTGGAAAGCAGGATGGAGACTACCAGCGCAATGCCGGTACACGCAGATACGGCAAGGGCAAGCGTAACATCCTGCCCCTTCAGGGCAACCAGATAAAGGCCGACAAACGCAAAGGATAAAATGCCCAGCAGGATTCCGTTCACCAGACCCACACGCGCTTCTTTTCCAATCAGAAAAAGCTTTTGTTTCCCGCTGATATGCTCATCCATCAGAATCCGGATGGTCACCGCCAAAGACTGCGTACCTGCGTTGCCCGCCATACCCAGAATGAGGGACTGGAAGTTGACGATGATTGCCAGGTGCGCCACCACCGACTCGAATATTCCCACCACTCCGGATACAATCAGTCCCAGGCCCAAAAGAATGACCAGCCAGGGCAGGCGTTTGCCAATGCTTTTTCTTAACGGCTCCCGCAAATCCTCTTCTGCAGACAAGCCTGCCAGCTTCGCGTAGTCGTCTCCCAGCTCGTCATCCAACAGCCAGGCAATATCCTGGGCGGTAAGCACACCCTGAAGCTTATTTTCCCCATCCAGCACAGGAATGGAGTCCTCGGCATATTCTTTCAGCTGTTCGATACATTCCTCAATCAAATCCCCGGTATGCACGCAGGGATAGGAGGTCCTCATAATGCTCTCCAGCGGAGTATTTTCTCTGGCGATAATCAAATCCTTTAAGTCAATGGCTCCAACAAATATCTGTTCCTTATCCACTACATAAAGGGTGGAAATATTATCGTTTTCCGCCGCTTGGGAAATCAGCGCGGCCATTGCCTGGCGTACCGTCATACCTTGGCGGATAGAAATATAATTGGCCGTCATTTTACTGCCGACTTCTTCCTCATCGAACATGCCGTTGGTCTGCAATTCTTCCGTTTCGGAATCGGCAATTTGAGAGTCCTTCATCCAACTATCTTTTTTCTCCACGGATTTGCGCCTCCTTTTCTTTATTATTGTGCAGAGTCAGAGCCTTTCGTATGCAAAAAACAGGGTGCTGACGCACCCTGTTTGTTCGGTTATCTATGATCTCCCAGGAAGAAAAGCGCCAGCGTACCGGGTCCGGAGTGCGAGCCAATGACTGCTCCCACGTAATAGATAAAGACATCCTTCACGCCGTACTCGGTTTTCAGTTTCTTTTCCATATACTGGGCATCTTCTATGCAGTCGCCGTGGCAGATAAACACGGTATCGTTTTGCCCGGGCAGTCCGGTCTCTGCAAACTTTTTAATCAGGGCATCCACAGAGGCCTTCCGACCCCGGGCGGTACCGACTTTAATCAGATGGCCCTCGTTATCCACGTGCATTACCGGCTTAATTTGGAGCATTGTGCCCAGCACTGCTGTAGCGGCGCCGACACGTCCGCCCCGTTTCAGGAACATCAGGTCGTCCACAGTAAACCAGTGGCACAGGTGGAGCTTATTCTCCTCTACCCAGGCAGTCACCTCATCCAGATTCATTCCGGAATCCCGCTTCCGGCAGGCATACCATACCAGCAATCCCTGACCCAAAGACGCGCACAGAGTATCCACTACGTTGATCCGGCGGTCAGGATACGCCTCCTTAAGCTCCTGCGCGGCAATGACAGCAGACTGATAGGTGGTACTCAGTCCGGAGGAGAACACCAGTACGAGCGCATCCTCTCCGTCCTTCAGCGCCGGCTCAATGACTTCCTTCCAACCCTCGGGATTCACCGCGGAGGTCTGGGCAGTCTCTCCGGCGCGCAGACCGTCGAACATATCCTTCAGCCACTTCTCGGTATAAACAGAGGTTTCTGTTCCCCGGTAGTTTACGGAAAGATTCACAACGGAAAGATTACAATCCTTGTACATTTGCTGGGGGTAATCACAGCAGCTGTCGGTTACAATACGGTAAGACATAAGTAGGTACTCCTTGAGAAAAATATCTGGACAGCGCTCCCAAAGGAGGTTATAATGTCCAGTACAGAAAAATTACAGCTTGCATTATAACAGATTTGACCCACAAACATTACCCCCAAGTGGGAGAATACATAAAAATGCGCCCCGCATGGGTAGAATTGGGATTCTACTATAAGTAGAATCGGTAAAATGCGAATATTTTCGGGATAAAACAGGAGGAAATCCCTATGACAAGGCTTCTGCTTCAAATATTTGTCCCCAACTGGAAAAACTCCCGTGACAAGGCAGTACGCACTGCTGTCGGCAGTCTGTCCGGCACAGCGGGCATCCTCAGCAATCTGATTTTATGCGCGGGCAAGATGTTTGCCGGTCTGATTTCCGGCTCGGTGGCAATGATGGCGGACGCCATCAACAACCTGACCGATGCTGCCAGCTCCATTGTCACTCTCATCGGTTTCAAGCTGGCAGGCAAACCTGCGGACAAGGACCATCCCTACGGACACGCCCGGTATGAGTATATCACCGGTCTTTCCGTGGCCGCGCTGATTTTGGTCATCGGTTTTGAAACCGCCCGTTCCTCTTTGGAAAAGATTCTGAACCCCTCCGCCGTGGTGCTGTCCGTTCCGGTCATCGCTGTGCTGATCTGTTCCATCGGGCTGAAGCTCTGGCTTTGTCTGTTTAACCGCCGGCTGGGCAAGCTCATTGATTCCAGCGCCCTTTTGGCAACGTCGATGGATAGCCGCAATGATGTGATTTCCACCGCGGCCGTGTTGGTTGCCGCCATAATTCAGCATTTTTCCGGTTGGCATATTGACGGCATTATCGGCCTTGCCGTTGCGCTGTTCATTTTATACAGCGGCGTAATGCTGGCGCGGCAAACCATCAGTCCTCTGCTGGGTGAAGCGGCAAGTCCGGAGCTGCGCCAGATCATTGTGGATGTGGTGGATAAAGAGCCGCGGGTGCTGGGTTATCACGACCTGATGGTCCACGACTACGGTCCGGGTCAGCGCTTTGCCAGCCTGCACGTGGAAATGGATCACAAGGAAAATCCTCTGCTGTGCCACGAGATTATTGACGATATGGAACGGCAGTGTCTGGAACAGCACAATGTGCATCTGGTCATCCACTATGACCCGGTCGCCACCGACGATGCGGAACTGGAGGCTATGCGCGCGCAGGTTATCGGGATTTTGACGGGCATCGACGGGCGGTTGTCCATCCACGATTTCCGGATGGTACGGGGTACCGGTCATATCAATCTGATTTTCGATATTGCTCTGCCGATGGATCTGAATAACCGGAAAAAGCAAATCAAGCAGGAGCTGGACGAACAGCTTAACGCCCACTACCCTGTTATGATTTATACCGTCATCACCTTCGACCCTGAGGCATTTAACGCAGAATAAAAGGATGCGCCGAAGCCAGTTGTAAAGCTTCGGCGCACTGTTTTTTTCAGACCGTGATTACTTTTTCCACATACGGGGAAAACTGCTCACAAGGAGAAATGCCCACAAAAATACACTGATGCCGCGCCAGTAGAAGCAAAACATGGGTGCAGACAAAATGGCCAGCAGGTCGTTGAGAATCACACCCACTTCCTCCCCTGCTCCCACACACAGGATATTCAGCACAATCATCACCAATGTCAGCGCAAGGGAGCAAACGCATACGATTCGCACGCGCAAAAGCTGTTTTTTGTTCCCGGCGCGCAGTCCGTCTGCCACCAGCGCCGCGCCGGGCAGGAAACACATCACCCCAAGCATGGTCAGCGCCACGTCTGCAGGCACAGTACGCTCCGTAATTGTCCCCAGACCGGCGCACAAAATATACATGCACAGCCAGCCAATATACAGCAATTTTTCTTTCATTATGTTTCCCTCCGGGTGATGATTTACCGCTATTTTACCCTATTCTCTCCAGATTGGCAAGGAAAATATCCGGTAGACATAAAAAATACTGGACAGTTCTTTCCTGTGCTGATATAATGGATATACTTCAAACATGAGGGGAGCAAACCGATATGAGATGTCCCTTTTGCGGTGATCAGGAAAGTAAGGTAGTGGACTCGCGCCATTCTGAGGATGGACTGAGCATCCGCCGCCGCCGGGAATGTCTGGCCTGCCAGAGAAGATTCACCACCTATGAAATCGTGGAAAGTCTGCCGGTTATCGTAGTCAAGAGAGACGGTACCCGTCAATCCTTCGACCGGAATAAAATTATCAATTCCATGATGCGCGCCTTTGATAAGCGGCAGGTGGATATGGAAGATCTGGACCGCATTACCACCGAAATTGAGCAGGCCATCCAAAACACTCTGGAGCGGGAAGTCAGTTCTGACAAAATCGGTGAAATGGTGATGGAACGGATCAAGCCTTTGGACGAAGTGGCCTATATCCGCTTTGCATCTGTATACCGCCGCTTCCAGGACGCAAAAACCTTTGTACATGAGATTAACAAATACCTCGAGGAGAAATAATCATTATGGATAACGCAATCACATCTCTGATGGATTTGGTCATCCCGGCATTAAGCGCCCTGCTGAGCGATATTCGTACCTGGCTCAATTTGGCGCTGCTCATCGGACCGATCCTGCTGTTGGTGATGGGACTGCTGTACTTTTTCCTGCCCCCCAAGGAGGCAAACCATAAGTTTGGTTACCGAACCTACTTTGGAATGGGCAGTGTGCAGGCGTGGCGGTTTACCCAGTGGCTGGCAGGCTTGGTCTGGGGCGTGCTTGGCGCAGGCCTGGGCATCGCCATGACCGTAGTGTGTATCGTCAACAGCGGCGCAGCCACCGAAGCAGTGGTGGGCACGGTTCTGACCTGTCTGGTGATTCAGGCATCCCTGACGCTGCTGGGTTGGCTGGGTATTGAGCTGACCGTTACCATCCTCTTTGATAAGAACGGCAAAAAAAGAAGATAACACCTTGGGCGGACTCACATAGGGATTTACACGGTTTTGAATGAATCTTTTTCTCCACAACCGCTCCCCGTCTCCCTTGGAATACATCCAGTATTCACGCGGTCACCGGTGGCTGCTGTGAAGAAAAATCTTCTATTCAAAACTG
>JAZUOF010000001.1:0-13528 GCA_045604565.1 Faecousia sp. | reverse complement strand
AGGGGCATACCGTAGGTATGACCGGTGACGGCGTCAACGACGTACTGGCTATGAAGGAATCCGACTGCGGAATTGCCATGGCCAGCGGCGCCCAGGCTGCCAATCAGGTGGCGCGGCTGGTACTGCTGAATTCCGACTTTGCCGCAATGCCCGGCATTGTGGGCGAAGGCCGCCGGGTTATCAATAATATCCAGCGGGCGGCGGCGCTGTTCCTGGTGAAAAACATCTTCTCTCTGGGACTGGCGCTGATTTCCCTAATTTCGCCCTGGGCATACCCCTTTATGCCCATCCACCTGACCCTGATTGCCTGTTTAACCATCGGCGTTCCCTCCTTCTTCCTGGCGATTGAGCCGAACTACGCCCGGGTACAGGGCAAATTCCTGCCCAATGTTCTGCGCCGGGCATTCCCCGGCGGACTTGCCAACATCCTCGTTGTTCTGATTTGTCAGGGAATTATGTATTCTTTCGGCCTGCCCGCCGCAGACATCGCCACCGTTTGCACTGCTGTGCTGAGTGTGGTAGGTCTTCTGGTTTTGTTTTTGGAATCCCGTCCCTTTAATCTGCTCCGTAAAATTGTTTTTGGCGCAATGGCGCTGGGTCTTTTGGGGGCATTCCTCTTGCTGGGCGGTCTGTTTGAGCTTTCCATTACCGACAGCCGTTCCTACTTGGTGCTGTTAAGCGTTATCATTATGGCGCCTACCGTGTTCTTCCTTCTGCAGGAGCTGTTTGCCTGGGGCGACCGGCTCTGGAACCGTTGGCGCAACCGCAGAAAATAAATTCACCGGGAGGTGCTTTTATGCTGACCTATGAACTGAAAAAAGCACCGGGCCTTCCCCTTTACGAATCGTTGTACCGATGCATCCGGGAGGATATTCGCTCCGGAGTCTTGCAGCCGGGGCAAAAGCTGCCTTCCAAACGAGCTTTGAGCGCTCATTTGGAGGTGAGTAAAGTTACCGTGGAGGGCGCATACGAACAGCTTTTGGCGGAGGGATACATCCGTTCCCAGGAGAAAATCGGTTACTTCGTGGAGGACATCCAACAGCCGCCCGTTCCTGCCCTTCCTAAAATAGACCCATTGCCCTATGAGGATCCCTGCATTGACCTGACCGATTCCTCGCCTGCCCGTTTTCCTTTTTCCGTATGGTCCCGGTTGCAGCGGGAGATTATGCTGGATATGGGCGAAAGGCTTCTTTTGCCTCTGCATAATCAGGGTGTCTATGCCCTGCGCCGTGCCATTGCAAATCACCTAATGTCATTCCGGGGAATGCACGTTCGTCCGGAGCAGGTGCTGATTGGCGCGGGCACTGACTTTCTTTACAATCTTTTGATTCAACTGCTCGGCCGCGACAAATACTATGCGGTAGAGGAGCCCGGTTACGAAAAAATCCGCCGTATTTACGCCGCCGCCGGCGCCCGGTGCATCAGCGCGCCTATGGACGGACAGGGGGTAATGCCGGAGGGAATTGGGCAGGCGCACGTCCTGCACATCTCTCCTAACCACCATTTCCCCACCGGTCTGGTCACTCCCCTTTCCCGACGGAAGGCCCTTTTGGAATGGGCATACGCCTGTCCGGACCGTTGGATCATTGAGGATGATTACGACAGCGAATTTCGCTTCAATGCCCATCCTATGCCTGCTTTGCAATCTTTGGACCGGCATAATCGGGTCATCTATATGAATACCTTTTCCCGGTCCCTTGCTCCATCCATCCGTATCAGCTATATGGTGCTTCCGGATTCGCTGATGGAGGCCTTTCAGGAAAAACTGGGATTTTACAGCTGTACCGTTCCCAGTTTTGAACAGCATACCCTGGCCAGATTTATCGACGGCGGCTGGTTTGAAAAGCACATTAACCGTATGCGGAAATTCTATAAATCCCAGCGAAACCGGGTGCTGAATCTGGTATTGGAATATCCCGTTGCCGTACTGGAAGCCGATGCCGGTCTGCATTTTCTGATAAAGCTGAACACCCGCCTTTCCGATGAAGAACTGATCGCGCGATGCGCCGATAGGGGCGTTCGGATCCGCGCGCTGAGCAGTTACTATCACGGTCCCGTACCGGAAACAGACCGGGGCTGTCTGGTGGTGAGCTATGCCGGCCTGACGGAAGACGCCATTGTCCGTTTGGAACAACTGGCAAAAGAACGGCTTTCCTCCAAAAAACCTTAAAAAACCAAGAAATATCCGGGAAAGTATTGCCATTTATGGAGATATTTTATATAATAAAGTAAATTCTTGATATCAGGAGGTGCTGCAGAAATGGTTGCCCGTGAATTGATCTGTCGCGGCTGTCTTTTAGGTCTGGCGGTAGGAGATGCCATGGGTCACGCCGTAGACGAAAAGACCTGGGAAGAAATCTGTGAAGATTACGGCCCCAACGGTCTGCTGGGCTACGACCTTGTCAATGGCTGCGCGGAAGGCTCCTCCTATACTCAGGTGGCCGCCTATGTGGCCAACGGACTGCTTCTGGGCATTACCCGGGGTAAGCCGGAAAATTATCTGCGCTATATTAACCTGTCCCTGCGGGAGTGGGCAAGAGCTCAGCATTTCCCCCGTGACCCGGAAAAATCCTATTGCTGGGTGGCAAAAATGCCTCAGATGCGCCGGAAAAAGTATAAAGACAGCCGAATGTTGGATGCTCTGCGCGCCGCCGTACCCGGTACGCCGGAAACGCCCATCAACCGCGCCGCCACACCCGGCGCATTGACAGCTGCCGCTATGGTGGGCCTGGCCTATAACGAAAAATATATGCCCTCCCAGCAGATAGTGCGGCTGGGCGCGGAAACTGTGGCATTGACCCACGGCGACCCCGAAGCCTTTTTAACCGGCGCAGTGTTGGCGGAAGTTCTGGCCGGGATCCTGCAGGACCCGGAAAAGCCGTTGCGGCAGCAATTTGAAGATGCCATCCACGTAATGCACAATCTTTACAGCATGAAATTCCCTCAGGCGGATTCTCTTGCCCGGCAGCTTCGTGAAGCGATGGCCCCCAGCGACCGGCCCCAGGAAAAAATGGAACGCCTGAAATGTGATACCGCCGCCCAGTGCCTTGCCGGCGCGATGTTTGCTTGTCTGACCTGTCCGGACGACTTTGACGGCGCGATGATTCTGTGCGTAAACCATTCCGGCCGCAGCGCCGCAACCGGCGCGTTGACCGGCGCCATGCTTGGCGCTTATCTGGGCGCGGATGCCCTGCCGGAATTCTACCTGGAGAGTCTGGAAGCCGCCCCTGTTTTGGAGCAGTTGGCCAGAGATCTGTCTTTGGGAAGTCCCACCGCAGGCTTATTCGATGACGACTGGGATCACAAATATACCCAGGGTCTGCCCATTGGCAAGGATTAAAAAGGATGCTTTTTCCGTGGATTGCCGACTCTCATCGAATTTTTTGGGTAAAATAGAGGAAAAAACATAGAAAAAACCTCTGCCTGCCTCTTGCCAAACGGCATTTTTAATGGTATAATGCCTAATGTAAGTATTGACTGTATGCAAAGAGAGGGGTTCGCCCCTCTCTTTTGTACTGAAAGAAGGGAAATTTTTGAAGGTCACAGATATCGTTACAGAATTCGCCAAACCCATTGTGGAAAGCCACGGCTGCAGTCTTTGGGATGTGGAGTACGTCCGGGAAGGCAGTGAACGGTTCCTCCGGCTGTATATCGACAAGACCGGCGGCGTTTCCATCAATGACTGCGAGGCAATCGCCCGGGCCGTCGACCCTGTTTTGGACGAAACCGATCCCATTGCGGAAAGCTATCATTTCGAGGTCTGTTCCGCAGGACTGGAACGGGCGTTGAAGCGTCCTTCCGATTTCGCTCAATTCATGGGCAGTCCGGTCCTTGTAAAGCTGTACCGCCCCAGAAACGGCTTGAAAGAGATTCCCGGCGTTCTGCAAAATTACGAAGACGGCAGGGTAAGCGTGCTCTGCGGCAAAGAATCCATCACATTTGAAAAGTCGGAGGTCGCTCTGGTGCGCCTTCGTGTAGAATTCTAAAGAGGAGGCAAACAAGAAAATGGCAAGAAGTTCGAAAGCCAAGAAGACCCCCGAAGTTCCTCAGGCCGAAATCGGCGCAGAGATCTTCGCAAGCCTGCGCGAGTTGGAAAAAACCAAGGGAATTCCCGTGGAGTATATGGTGGAGCGTCTGAAGCAGGCTCTGACCAGCGCATACCGGAAGGACCGGGAGGATAACCGGGATATCCCTGCGGATAACGTAGTTGTAGAGCTCAGTGAGCAGGGACTGGCTATGTACCAGCTGCGCACCGTGGTGGAAGAAGTGGAGAATCCTGCTGTGCAGATTCACATTGATGCCGCCCGGAACGCCAACCCCAACATACAGTTGGGCGACACCGTTTCCCAGCCCATCGACATTCATAAAGTCGGCCGTATCGCTGCCCAAACCGCCAAGCAGGTGGTCATTCAGGGCATCCGCGAAGCTGAGCGCGGCGTGATTTACGAAAGCTACTCCTCCAAATCTCAGGAGCTGCTGACCGGTACTGTTTTGCGTGTTGACCCCTCCGGAGACGTATTCGTGCGTATTGGCCAGGGCAACGAGCAGAGCGACGCGGTGCTGCGTGTCAGCGAGCAGATCCCCGGCGAGACTTACACCCCCGGCAACCTGATCCGTGTGTACGTACTGGAAGTCCACAAGGCCTCCCGCGGCCCTCTGGTTCACGTGTCCCGCACCCATCCCAATGTGGTGCGCCGGCTGTTCGAACTGGAAACGCCGGAAATTGCCGACGGTCAGGTCATTATCCGCAATATTGCCCGTGAAGCCGGCTCCCGCAGCAAAATTGCTGTCCACGCCACTATGGAAGGCATTGACCCCGTAGGTACTTGCGTAGGCCCCAGAGGCGGACGTGTGGGCGCAGTTGTGGAGGAGCTCCACGGTGAGAAGATCGACATCGTGGTTTGGAGCGAAGATCCCTGCGAATATGTGAAGGCAGCTCTGAGTCCTGCCGACGTAATCAGTGTTTCTCTGATTCCCGGTCAAAAGGCTTGCCGTGTCATTGTTCCCGATGATCAGTTGAGTCTGGCCATCGGCAAAGGAGGTCAAAATGCCCGTCTGGCTGCCCGCCTGACCGGCTACAAGGTTGACATTAAGCCTGAAAGTCAGGCCTGATTCCAGAAAGGAGGCGTACCGATGCAAAAGAAAATTCCACAGCGGCAATGTATGGGCTGCCGGGAACGGAAGGACAAGCGCAGTATGATTCGCGTTGTCCGCACAACCGAAGGCTCGGTTACCCTCGATTTTTCCGGTAAGCTGAACGGTCGGGGCGCATACATCTGCCCTGTCCCGGAATGTCTGCAAAAAGCGCAAAAGGCAAAATCCCTCGAACGGGCACTGGAAGTTCCCGTTCCTCAGGAAGTCTACGACCGGCTTCAGAAGGAATTGGAGGGATACCGTCTTGGATAAAGTCCTGAATTATCTGGCCCTTGCCCGCAAGGCAGGCAGAGCAGAGCTGGGGGAAGAACCCGTAGGCGCTGCCGCCAGAGCGCAGCACGCCAGGCTTGTGATGGTGGCAGAGGATGCCGGTGATCATACCTGGCGCAGAGCGCAAAGCTTTGTGGCCGGCACGGATCAGCAGTGCATCCGCGTTCCCTACAGCAAAGACCAGCTGGGTCAGGCCATTGGCCGTACCAGCCTGGCTGTTGCCGCCATTACCGACTGCGCTTTGGCGCTGGCATTGGTGAAGGCTTTGGACAATCCGGAGCGTTACCGGAATGTGCTGGAAAGTTTGGAAAAGCGGACAACACGTATCCAACAGCGGCAGAAAGAGGAAAAAGCCCACCGCAGAAATGTGAAAAAGGGCCGTACTGCGCGTAAAGCCAATTGATCACGGAGGTGCGTATATGAGTTTAGTGAAATATCGTTTGAAAGAGGTTGCGGCGGATTTCGGCGTCGCGCCCAAGGAGATTTCCGAAATAATTGCAAAGTTTTATGAAAAACCCAAGTCCAACACTCAGGTTCTGACCGATGATGAGCTGAATGTGGTATTTGACTATATGACCCAGCATAATCAAATCAGTTCCCTGGAGGTTGTGTTTGCGGTTCAGCCCAAACCCAGACCCCAGCCTGAAAAGAAACCGGAGGAGCCCAAGGCAGAGGCCAAAACCGAAACCAAGGCTCAGCCGCAAAAGCCTGCTGCGCAGGAATCTGCCCAGCCTCAGAAACCCCAAAAGCCTGCTGAGCCGGAGCGCAAGCGGGAACGCCGGGTAGTAGATACCTCCGCCGTTCAAGTCAACGCCTCCCGTTTTGATGATCGGGTGGATAACCTGGTTTCCGAGCGTATGCAAAACTATGCCGGCGGCAAACAGCGCATCGGCGGCAAGAAGGGTCAGCAGCAGAATAAGAAGGACAACAAGTTCAAGGGCAACAAGGCCAGAAACGAGGAGCAGGAAAAGCTCCGCCGTCTGCAAATGGAAGTGGCGCGGAAGGCGCCCCTCACCGTTAAGATTCCCGAAGAAATTACTGTGGGCGAGCTTGCCAGCCGGATGAAGAAAACTGCCGGCGAGGTCATTAAGCTGCTGATGATGAACGGCGTTATGGCCAGTCTGAATCAGACCATTGATTTCGACACCGCAGAATTCGTGGCCACAGAAATGGGCTGCAAGGTGGAAAAGGAAATCACGGTTACCATCGAAGAGAAAATTATTGATGACCACGTGGATACCACCGAGGAGCTGGAAAGCCGCGCTCCCGTTGTGGTCGTTATGGGTCACGTTGACCATGGCAAGACCAGTCTGCTGGATGCCATCCGCAAAACCTCTGTCACCGCAGGGGAAGCCGGCGGAATTACCCAGCACATTGGCGCTTATACTGTGGATGTGAACGACAATATGGTCACCTTCCTGGATACCCCCGGTCACGCCGCATTTACTTCTATGCGCGCCCGTGGTGCCAAGAGCACCGATATTGCCATTCTGGTGGTGGCCGCCGATGACGGCATTATGCCGCAGACCGTTGAGTCCATCAACCACGCCAAGGCCGCCGGTGTGCCCATTATCGTTGCCATCAACAAAATGGATAAACCCACTGCCAATCCCGACAAAATCAAAGAACAGCTTACCAAATATGAGCTGATTCCCGAAGAATGGGGCGGCGATACGGTCATTTGCCCCATCTCCGCCAAGACCGGTATGGGTCTGGATAATCTGCTGGAAATGGTCATCCTCACCGCCGAGGTGCAGGAGCTGAAGGCCAACCCCAACCGCCGCGCCAAGGGTACGGTCATTGAGGCCCGTCTGGATAAAACCCGTGGTCCTATCGCTACCTTGCTTGTGCAGAACGGCACTTTGAAGCAGGGTGATATTGTGATTGCCGGTACGGCTGTGGGTCGTGTGCGTGTGATGACCAACGACAAGGGCCGCACCGTGAAAACTGCCGGTCCCTCCGTGCCTGTGGAGATTACCGGTCTGGCCGATGTGCCCGCTCCCGGCGACGAATTCAACGCCGTTACCGACGAGCGCATGGCCCGCGAACTGGTGGAACAGCGCCGTCAGGCCGCCAAGGACGCCATCGCCAATTCCATGACCAAGGTTACATTGGATAACCTGTTTGCCAAGATGCAGGAAGGCGAAATGAAGGAGCTGCCCTTGATTGTCAAGGCTGACGTACAGGGCTCTGCAGAGGCCGTTAAGGCCAGCCTGGAGAAAATCTCCAACGAAGAAGTCCGCGTCCGTGTGATTCATACCGGCGTGGGCGCAATCAACGAGTCCGATATCCTGCTGGCTTCTACCGCCGGCGCTATCGTAGTTGGCTTTAATGTGCGTCCGGACGCCGCGGCGCAAGCCAGCGGTCAGCGTTCCGGTGTGGATATGCGGTTCTACCGGGTCATTTACGATGCCATTGATGAAATCGAAGCGGCTATGAAGGGTATGCTTGCGCCTAAGTTTGAGGAAGTGATTATTGGCCACGCAGAAGTGCGTATGACCTACAAGGTCTCTGCTGTAGGCACAATCGCCGGCTGTATGGTCAAGGACGGCAAGGTAACCCGGGATGCCCAGGTGCGTGTCCTGCGTGACAACATTGTGATTCATCAGGGCGAAGTGGGCTCTTTGCAGCGTTTCAAGGATGCCGCCAAGGAAGTTACTGCCGGCTATGAATGCGGTATGAGCATCCTGAAGTTCAACGACATCAAGGAAGGCGACGTATTCGAGTGCTTCCAGATGCAGGAAATCAAGCAATAATCCAAAAGCCAGCCGCCGCCGTTGCGGCAGGCTGGCTTTTTCTGACTACTACGAAGGAGTGTTTTTATGGCATCCAACCGAATCGGACGAATTAACGAGGAAATCCAAAAGGAGCTGTCCTCTCTGATTCGCAACCTGAAAGACCCCCGGGTGCAGGACACTATGATCTCCATCACCCACGTGGAAACCACCCCCGACCTGCGCTATGCCAAAATCTATGCAAGCTTTTTGCAGGAGGACAAAGCCGCCGATGCGCTGAAGGGTCTGAAATCTGCCTCCGGCTATTTGCGCCGGGAGCTGGGACGCGCCTTACAGCTTCGCTACACACCGGAGCTTGTCTGGGCGCTGGATGACTCTATCACCTACGGCGCAAAAATGCTGAAGCTCATTAACTCTTTGGAGGTCAAGCACGATGACGAGCCTGACGAGAGCTGAGGCGGCCCGTTTTCTGCGGGCGCACGACAATTATGTGATTTTAACCCACAAGCGCCCTGACGGCGATACAATAGGCTCTGCCGCCGCTTTGTGTATGGGACTGCGGAAATTGGGAAAAACCGCCTTTGTACTGCGCAATCCGGAAGTTACCGACAAGTATCGGCACCTGCACGAGCACCTTGCCAAGGGCACCGTAGAAGAAACCGATACTCTGTTATGCGTGGACGTTGCCGCTGCCAATATGCTTCAGGTCAATGCGGACCGTTTGCCCAGCCCTGTCAGCCTTCGGATCGATCACCACGGTACAGCCACCGGTTTCACACCCTTTTCTCTGGTGGACTCCGGCTCTGCCTCCTGCGGTGAGCTCATTTGGGATATTCTCACAGAGCTGAACATTCCTCTGGACCGGGAGCTGGCCAATGCTTTGTATACGGCCATATCCACAGATACCGGCTGTTTCCGCTACGCCAATGTGACTGCCCACACCTTCCAGACTGCGGCGGCCTGTTGGAATGCAGGCGCAGACTGTTTTGCCATTAACCAAGCGCTTTTTATGACCAATTCTTTGGCAAAGCTTCGTCTGCAAGGCTGGATGGTGGAAAACACCCGGTTCCTCCAGAACGGAAAAGCGGCCATTGTGGCGCTGCCCCGGAAGGTGGAGCAGGAATTGGGCCTGGTAGAGGATGATATGGAAAATCTTACCGGTTTCCCCCGTTCTATCGAAGGCGTGAAGATGGCTGCCACACTGCGGGAAAGCGAGGACGGAACCATTAAAATCTCCGTTCGCGCCGTCCCCGGCAATGATGCCGCGGCTGTGTGCGCCCGTTTTGGCGGCGGCGGCCATACCGGCGCGGCCGGCGCAAGCGTTGCTATGACGCTGGAGGAGGCAACGGATGCGCTGATTGCCGCATTCCCGGAAGTACAGTAATCCAAAAAGGAGGTGCGCTATGAACGGAATTGTGATTGTGGACAAACCCCAGGGATGGACAAGCCAGGACGTGGTGAGCAAGCTGCGGGGCGTGTTTCACACCCGCAAAATCGGTCACGGCGGCACCTTGGATCCCCTTGCCACCGGTGTGCTGCCTGTTTTTGTGGGCAGAGCTACCCGGGGCGTGGAATTTTTTGAACACGCGGAAAAAATCTATGAAGCCACCCTCCAGCTTGGCATCACCACCGATACCGAGGATATCACCGGCACTGTGCTGACACAGACCCCCGTAACCGTTTCCCAAGAGGAGTTTTTGTCTGTGCTGGACCGGTTCCGGGGAGAAATCTCCCAGATTCCTCCTATGTATTCCGCCCTGAAGGTCAATGGGCAGAAACTATATGAGCTGGCGCGGAAGGGTAAAGAAATCCCCCGGGAAAGCCGCACCGTTACCATTTACGAACTGCGTTGCCTGGAGTTTTCCGGAGATACCGCCCGTCTGCGAATCCACTGCTCCAAAGGCACATATATCCGCACCTTGTGCAAGGACATCGGCCACGCCCTGGGCTGTGGCGGCTGTATGGCATCCCTGCGCCGGATACAGGCCGGCGCATACACTCAGCAGATGGCTGTTGCGTTGTCTGTATTGGTGGATTGTGAACATCCGGAACAGTATCTGTCCAATGTGGACACGCTGTTCCCCTCCTACCCGAAAATTACTCTGACTGCCAACCAGGAAACCCGATGCCGCAACGGAAATTCCTTCTCCCTGGCTGTGCCCGACGGAACTTATCGCGCATACAGCCAATCCGGTGAATTTTTGATGCTGGCAAAATCGGATTCTGGTGTTATGTCAACCATTAAAAGCTTCTTTGAGGTATAAAGGGAATGGGTACTATGAAGGATAAGACAATCTATGCTCTGGGATTTTTTGACGGCGTGCATTTAGGTCACGCCGCGCTGCTGTCTGCCTGCCGGGAAATGGCTCAGGCAGAACAATGCCGCGCCGGAGTGGTAACCTTTTTGGGGCATCCGGATACCCTTGTGCTGGGGATTACCCCCACCCTGATTAACACCCCGGAAGACAGAAAAAAACTGCTCACAGAGCAGTTTTCCATGGACACCGTCACCGAGCTTCTCTTTGACAGAACTCTGATGAATATGCCCTGGGAGGAATTCTTCCACCGGCTGATTCACGAATGGAATGCCGGAGGCCTGGTTTGCGGCGACGATTTTCGTTTTGGGCAAGGCGGTAAGGGTACGGCGCAGGCTTTGTACGAAGCCTGTATGCAGACCGGAATTCCCTGCAGAATTATTCCTGAACAAACCATGGATGGTGTACGGGTTTCCTCCAGCCATATCCGCGCTCTTTTGGAGCAAGGGTTGGTGACCCAGGCAAACCGCTTTTTAGGACATCCGCACATTCTCTCCGGCTGTGTGCAGGAGGGCAAGCATTTGGGGCGTACCATCGGGATTCCTACCGCAAATCTGCGCTATCCGCAGAATTTGATTGGCCTGCCTTTTGGCGTATATGCCTGTAATGTCCACGCAGACGGAAAAATCTACCGGGCCGTCACCAACATTGGAACACGGCCTACCGTAGACGGAAAGGATGTAACCGTGGAGTCCTGGCTACAGCACTACGACGGTGACCTGTACGGAAAGCACATTACCCTGGAATTTTTGGAATACCTGCGTCCGGAAAAGAAATTTCCTTCCCTGGAAGCGCTGAAAGCGCAAATTCAAATAGATGCGGCCCAAGCAAACGCATTGTAAAAAACAGACTGCAAAAATCCCAAACCATCAAAACTTCGTTGTTTGACGGTTTGGGATTTTTTCACACTTCTTTTAAATGACACCCTGGGCAAGCATAGCTTCCGAAACTTTCCGGAATCCGGCAATATTGGCGCCAGCCACATAGTTGCCCTCCATGCCGTTCTCACGGGCAGCCTCTTCCAGGTTATGGAAGATATTCACCATAATCATCTTCAGTCTGCCGTCCACTTCCTCAAATGTCCAGCTCAGCCGTTCAGAATTCTGGCTCATTTCCAGTCCGGAAACCGCTACGCCGCCGGCATTGGATGCCTTGCCGGGAACAAACAGGACGCCTTTTGCCTGCAGGTACTTGGTCGCCTCCAGCGTGGTCGGCATATTTGCGCCCTCCACCACGGCCATACAACCGTTGGCCACCAGCATCTCGGCATCTTCCAAATGCAACTCATTCTGCGTGGCGCAGGGCAGCGCGATATCGCAGGGAACGCTCCATACGCCCCGACCCTCGTGGTACTGCGCGCTGCTTCTCGCTTTGGCATACTCGGTCAGACGGGCTCTGCGGACTTCCTTCACCTGCTTCAGCAGGTCAATGTCGATTCCCTCGGGGTCATAGATCCAGCCGGTGGAATCGGAGCAGGTTACAGGCTTCGCGCCCAAAAGCCACGCCTTCTCAATGGCATAGGTGGCAACATTGCCCGAACCGGACACCGCTACAATCTTATCCGTGATATCCTTGCCGTTCCATCTGAGCATCTCCTGGGTCATATACAGCAAACCGTATCCGGTGGCCTGTGTTCTTGCCAGAGAGCCGCCGTAGCTCAGTCCCTTGCCGGTCAGAACGCCTTCAAAAACATCCCGCAGACGGCGGTACTGACCAAACAGATAGCCAATCTCCCGGGCGCCCACACCGATGTCACCGGCAGGTACGTCGGTATCCGCGCCAACGTGCTTATACAGCTCATTCATAAAGCTTTGACAGAAGGCCATAATTTCCCGGTCGGATTTGCCCTTGGGGTCAAAGTCTGAGCCGCCTTTGGCGCCGCCCATAGGCAAGCCGGTAAGAGAGTTCTTAAAGGTCTGCTCAAAGGCAAGAAACTTCATAACACTCAAATTCACAGAGGGGTGAAACCGCAGGCCGCCCTTATACGGGCCGATAGCGCCGTTAAACTGAATCCGGTAGCCGTTATTTACCTGCACCTGTCCCTGATCGTCCACCCAGCTCACCCGGAACAAAATCGCACGCTCCGGGGTAGTCAACCGTTCCAGCAGGGCCTGACGGCGGTAAAGCTCTTCATTTTTGGAAATGACCGGCGCCAAGGTCTCCAGCACCTCCTGCACCGCCTGATGGAACTCTGCCTGGCCGGGATTTTGCGCTTTCACGCGCTCCATAATCTCCTCAATATAAGACATAGGTACGCTCCTCCCTATAAGCTTTTCTTCATTTTATCAAAAGCCTGTGGAAATTACAATCGTTTTCCGATAAAAAACTAAACAAATGCAAGTTTGTGTTTCCGAACTTTCATTGTAAAAAATGACAGCTTCTTGCAGATTCGGTTAATTTCCTGCATTTTTGCCTGTGTTTTCAGCAATTTTTCTGTTTTTGCAGGAATTTTGTCATTTTTCTGAAATCCCCTTCCCTTTGGACACCCTAGCAAAAATGCAATCCTCGTAGTCAGATTATGCAAAATCATTCTTTTCGTGAATGCCGCCCCGTAGCGCAGGCGGAAAGGTTCTCAAAAAAAAGAACATTGGGAAAAATTTTTCTGGATTTTCCGGAAAAAATCAAAAAAACCTGAAACTTTCCCTTTACTTTTGGGAAAACTTATGCTATGATTGTCAGGCTGGCCATAAGCCGGTGTATCAGTATGCCCGCTGCTCAGTTGTGGGAGAAACCCAAAACGGGATTCCACTAACCCCTACTTGGCTCACGGGTAATTACGGGCAATCGCAACCGCATTGACCCAAATATCAGAAAGGTGGAACACACAATGATTCAGAAGGAAAAAAAGACTCAGGTCATCCTGGACAACGCAACCCACGAGGGCGACACCGGTTCTCCCGAAGTTCAGATTGCTATCCTGACCGCCCGCATCAATGAACTGACCGATCACCTGCGCGTGCACAAGCACGACAATCACTCCCGCCGCGGTCTGCTGATGATGGTTGGTAAGCGTCGCAGCCTGCTGGACTATCTGGCAAAGAAGGACATCAACCG